>NZ_JBEZGX010000113.1:0-11265 GCF_040650235.1 Kitasatospora sp. NPDC048722 | reverse complement strand
CACGCCTCGGGCTGCTCGGCGAGCACGGCGAGGCGGGCGCGGGCGTCGGCGCTGCGCTTGGTGTCGTGGGTGGAGAGCACGGTCCTCCTCCCCCACCCCATCCCCCAGACCCCTGACCCACCACCCCGGGGGATGGAAGGAGAGCGAGGAAGGCGGGCCGTCAGATCGGCGGGGCCCGCGGGGCCCGCGGGGCCCGACCGATCCGGGACCCGGCCGAGTCGGCCGGCTCGGCCGTGCCGTGGGCGCCCGCCTTGTGCGCTCCGTGCGCGCTCTGCGGGTGCACGGCCACGCCGAGGGTGTCCGGGGAATCGCCCGTGACGGCGATGTCCCCCGACCGATCGGTGCGCAGCACCGTCGCGCCGAGCCCGCGCAACCGGTCCACCGTCCGCGGGGACGGGTGCCCGTACGAGTTGCCCTCGCCGCACGAGATCAGCGCCAGCCTCGGCCGCAGCGCGTCGACCAGGTCCCAGTACTGATGCGCGGACCCGTGGTGCGCCACCTTCAGGACGTCCGCGTGCCCCAGCCGCCCTGACAACGCAGCCTGCGCAGGGGGCTCCAGATCGCCCAGCAACGCCATCCGCACCCCGCCGCCCACCGTCACCACCATGGCGACGCTCGCATTGTTGGCACCCGACGCCTCGACGTCCGTGCCCGTACCCGGCCAGACCACCTCCCACGCCAACTGCGCTCCCGCCGAGCGATGTTCGCCCCGCCTGGCGCGCATCAGGGGCACGCCCGCGCCGGCCGCCCACCTCGCCACCCGGGCCGCCTCGCCCGGGGGATCGTCCAGCGCGGTGCTCTCGATCGCGCCGACACTGCGTCCCCGCAGCACTCCGGGCACGCCCTCGACGTGGTCAGCGTGAAAGTGCGTCACCAACAGCAGCGGCACACCTGTAATGCCGAGGTCCCGCAGGCACCGGTCGGCCGCGTTCGGATCCGGCCCCGCGTCGACCACCACCGCACTGCCCGGCGCATCCGCCCGCAGCACCAGCATGTCCCCCTGCCCGATGTCGCACATCACCATCCGCCACCCGGGCGGCGGCCAGCCCGTGGCGATCCGGCTCAGCGTCGGTGGGCGCAGCAGAACCGTCATCAGGACCACCAGCAGCACGCCGGTCACCAGCGCCCGTACCCATCGCCGGCTGGGAGGACGCGCGCCGGGCTCCGCCCGCCGGGGCAGCAGCAACGGCGCCGCCCAACAGGCCGCCAGCGTGGCCAGCCCGACCGTCGCGACCCCGAACCACCCTCCCGGCCACGCCAGTTGTCCGCCGGGCAGCTCGGCGCCGCGCCGCGCCACCAGGGCCAGCCAGCTGGCCGGCACTCCGGCCGGCTCCGCGAGCAGCCGGGCCAGTGCCGGGGAGAGCGGCTGCAGCACGAGCACCCCGAAGCCGAGCAGCGTCGCCGGGGCCACCGCCAGCTCGGCCAGCAGGTTGCACGGGATCGCGACCAGGCTGACGTGCCCGGACAGCACCACCGTCACCGGCGTGCACAGTGCCTGGGCCCCCGCCGTCGCCGCGAGGGCGCCCGCCAGGTGGTGCGGCCAGCGCCGGGACCGCAGCGCCTCGGCCCAGTGCGGCCCGAGGACGAGCAGCCCCGCGGTGGCGAGCACGGAGAGCAGGAAGCCGTACGACCGCGCCAGATAGGGATCCAGCAGCACCAGGAGCAGCACCGCCCCGGCGAGCGCGGGCACGGCCTGCCGGGGCCGGCCGGTGGCCAGCGCGAGCATGCCGATCAGGCCCGTCCCCGCTGCCCGCAGCACGCTGGGCTCAGGTCGGCAGATCGTGACGAAGGCCAGTGTGAGCGCCGTCCCGAGCAGGGCGCTGGTGCGGAGCGAGAGGCCCAGCAGCGCCGCGAGTCCGCGTCGTTCGGGCGTGCCCGCCTGCCCCGGGGCGCCCAGCAGGACGCCGAGGACGATCGCCAGGTTGGCTCCGCTCACGGCCACCAGGTGCACCAGATCGGTGGCGCGGAAGGCGTCCAGGAGGTCGTCGGAGAGCCGCGAGGTGTCCCCGACGACGAGCCCGGGCAGCAGCCCCCGCGCGTCCGGCGGGAGCCCGGCGCTCGCCGTCCGCAGTCCCTCGCGCAGCCGCCCGGCGATCCGCTGCGGCAGGCTCGGCGGAGCGAGCAGCCGGGGCTCGCCCCGGGCCACCAGCAGCGCCGCGGCCTCCGTGTCGTACCCCTCGCCCGCCGGCCTGACCTCGGCCTCCACCGCGAGCCGGGTGGACGGGAGCAGCCCTTGCCACGGGCCGGCGTCCTGGCCCCGCACCATCACCGTGACCGGTGTCCGGGTCCGGACGGCCCGCTCCTCGGAGACGGTGACGCGGTCCACCACGGCGTCCAGCGTGAGCACGGACTGCCCGCCGGTCGTACCGCCCCGGAACGCATGGGACGTGGGATCGCCCACGACGGTCATCTCGACCGCCACTCCCCGGACCGGCTCGCCCGGCGGACGCGGCGGCCCGTGCTCGGCCGCCCGGGCGAGATCCGGCAATGGCCCGCGGTGCAGGTCGGCGGTGTGCAGGAGGGTCGCGGAGGCCGACGCCGCACCGGTGAGCAGGACCGCGGCCAGCGTCGTCGCCGCGCCTCCCCGGCGCAGCGCTCCCGGCCGGGCGAGCATCACGGCACCCGCGACAGCGCCCGTGCCGGCGAGCCAGAAGAACACGGCGTCGTGCCCCGGCGCCCGTCCCAGGAGCGCCGCCGCGACCACCCAAGCGGCGACCGCCGGGAGCGACAGCCGGAAGTCGGTGCGGGCGGTGTGAACGGACGAGGTCTGGTCGGTGGCGGACACGGCGGTACCTCCCTTCGGCGGGACGGGCTGGTGGACGGGACGTCAGAGGGTGAGCAGCGGACGGAGTTCCGCGTACGTCCGCGCGCCGATCCCGCTGACCTGCCGGAGCTGGTCGAGCGTGCGGAACGAGCCGTGCGACGTGCGGAACGCGAGGATGCGCTGGGCGAGGGTCGGTCCGACACCGGGCAGGGTGTCGAGCTGTTCGAGGGTGGCCCGGTTGAGGCTGACCGACTGCCTGGACGGGACGACCGACGGCGGCCCCGGGCCGGGTCCGGCGGCGACGCCGGCGTCCGTGCCGGGCGGGGGCGCCGGTTCGCCGACGCGGATCTGCTCGCCGTCCGTCAGCACCCGGGCCAGGTTGAGGCTCCGGGTGTCCGTCTCCGGTAGCGGACCTCCCGCCACCCGGAGGGCGTCGGCCACGCGCGAGCCGCCGGGCAGCGTGTGCAGCCCTGGCGTGTGGACCCGGCCTCCGACGTCCACGACGACGACGGGCTCGACGGCAGGCGGCGCCGCCCCGGGCGGACCGCCCTGGGCACCTGTCTCGGACGTCCCGGACGGGAGCGGTTGCGTCGACGTCACAGACGCCCCTGAGCCCGCCGTCAGCGCCGGCACCGCGACCGCCTGCGGCCGGGCCAGCCAGAAGTGCTGCACGGCGTACCCGACCGCGAACAGCAGCAGGACGGCCAGGCCCACCACCGCCCGCCGGTCCAGGACCACCGCCGGCCCGAACCGGAACGGCGCCCGGTGCACACCCTCCGGCGGCTCCACCGGATCGAGCCCGCCCCGAGGCTCGCCCCGGAGCTCGCCCGCGGGCACGCCCACCGTGCCGACACTCGAAGCGGGCTCCGCGGGCGGCGGTCCCGTGGTCACCGCCTCTTCGGCCCCCGCACCGGCCCCCGCGCCGACAGCCGCACGCGCAGGGGCTTCTGCCGCAGTCGTCACCGGCAACGCGCCCGCCCCCGGCAACACAGCCGCCATCCGCGCCCGGACGGCCTCGTCGATCTCGTGGCGCTTCGCCGCGCCCAGGCCCATGCTCGTCATGCGGAGCACGCTAGGAGTCCGCGATCGAACGCGCGGACATTACCGAAAGCCTGTGGACAACACGGGAGTTGTGGATAAATCGGCTAGCTCGGAAGAGTGATGGCGCACCCGTCGGATTGACCAGCGCCCCGCACCGCCCGCCCCTACGCCGCCGGGGAGACCACCACGGGCGACACCACCACCGCCAGCAGCCCCGGCCCGACGTGCGCCCCGATCACGGCTCCCACCTCGCCGACGTACAGCTCCCGCAGCCCCGGCACCCGCCCCCGCAGCCGTTCCGCGAGCGGCTCCGCCCGGTCCTCCGCCGCCAGGTGGTGCACGGTGATGTCGACCGGCCCGTCCCCGGAGCGCTCCACCGCGATCTCCTCCAGCCGCGCGATCGCCCGCGAGGCCGTCCGCACCTTCTCCAGCGGCTCGATCCGCCCGCCGTCCAGGTGCAGCAGCGGCTTGACCGCCAGCGCCGAACCGAGCAGCGCCCGTGCCGCGCCGATCCGGCCGCCGCGCCGCAGGTGTTCCAGGGTGTCGACGTAGAAGAAGCCGCTGGTCCCGCCCGCCCGCCGGGTCGCGGCGCCGGCCGCACCGGCCAGGTCCTCCCCCGCCGCGATGGCCTCGGCCGCCGCCAGCACCCCGTACCCGAGGGCCATGCCCACGAGCCGGCTGTCGACCACCTCCACCGGGACGGGCGCCTCGGCCGCCGCCAGCCGGGCGGCCTCCACCGTGCCGGAGAGCTCGCCCGAGATGTGCACCGAGACGATGCCCCGGGCCCCGGCCTCGGCCGCCGCGCGGTAGGCCGCGGCGAAGGACTCGGGGTTCGGCCGGGATGTGGTCACCCGCTGCTTGCCGCGCAGCGCCTCGGCGACGTCCTTCGGCGAGATCTCGACGCCCTCGGCGAGGACCGCGTCGCCGACCGCGACGCTCAGCGGGACCACCGTGATCCCGTACCGGTCGAGGGCCTCCTGCGGCAGATAGGCCGTGGAATCCGTGACAAGGGCGAGGTCGGAGGGCATGAGGCGGAGGTTACTCCCCGTTCGGCCGGGATGACAGCGCCCGCCGTCCGGCACCCGCGCGGCACTGCGGCGGCACTCGAACGGCCCCGCACCGACTCGAACGGCAGCCCCGCCCGGCGGCGCCGACCGCCGTCGGCGTTCGGCGCCGCCACCGGATCAGCCCGCCGAGGGACCGGCCGAGGGCCCCGCGGACGGCTTCCGCAGCCGGTGCGCGATCTTGGCCAGCGGGTCGCCGAGCCCGAGCAGGTCCTCGGCACTCAGCCGCCCCTTCCCGTCGGTGAGCCCGGCCCGGGGAGCCGACGCCCGCCCGGACGCCCCCGCCGAACCTGCCGAAGCCGAACCAGGACCAGGACCAGGACCAGCACCAGCACCCGACGAAGAACCAGCGGCAGAACCACCGAACCGCCCCGCCCCCGCACTGTCCCAGTGCCGCAGCGCCCCCGCCTCGCTCTCGCACTCCTGGCTGAGCCGGCTCAGCTCGTCCTCCGCGAAGCGGTGCATCCGGTCCTGCGCCGCCCAGCGCATGGTCTCCGCGGAGTGGGTGATCCGCTCCGCGCGTTCCCGCAGCTGGGGCAGCTTGGCCGCGATCCGCCCGGTGTCGGGCTCGCGCTCCAGCGCGCGCAGTTCGCCGTCGAGTTCGGCCGCGTGGGCGTCCAGCCGGGTCAGCAGGGCGAGCGCCTCGCCGAGCTGGCCGTCCTGGGCGCGGCCGAACTCCAGGACCTGGCGGGTGCCGTCGAGCGAGGTGCGCAGGCCCAGCCGGACGGCGGCGATCTGCCCAGGCGGGCCGGGCTTGGCGAAGGTCTTGGCCTTGAGCGTGGCCTTCTCGACCGCGCGCCGGGCGTTGGCCTCGTGGCGCTCGACCTTGGCGGCGACGGCCTTGGCCGCCTTGACGGTGCCGACGACGGCCAGCACGACCATCGCGATCCCGATGAGCAGGGCCAGTCCGAGCATCACGCCGAGCACGTCCATCACGAGCCACCTTCCGCCACCGGGCCGACCGCCGCCGGTCCGCCCCCCACCGATTGACCCCCGGGCCAACACGAACCCCGCCGAGGATTCCACGGTAGCCGCCTGGCCGGTCCCGGGGGCAGGCCGAACGGGCCCGGATGCCCGAGATCAGGGACAGATCGGGGATTCCCCGGAAGGCCCGCGCGCCACTCCGGAAGGCCGCGCCCCATCCTGAACCGGGCCCCGCCCCACCCCGGAGGGCCCGCACCCCGCCCCGAGCCCCGGGCCCCGAGCCCCAGGCCCCAGGCCCCGAGCCCTGAACCCCGAGCCCCGAGCCCCGGGCCCCGAGCCCCGAGCCCCGACGAGAACGGGCGGGCGCCCCGAAGGACGCCCGCCCGTACGAGCACGGACTCGGGAGAGCCCCTCAGCCCGTCACCCCGTGACGATGTTGACCAGCTTCGGCGCCCGCGCGATCACCTTGCGCACCGGAGCGTCCCCGATCGCCGCGACGACCGCCGGGTCGGCCAGGGCCAGCGCCTCCAGCTCGGCGTCCGAGATCGTCGGCGCGACCTCCAGCCGGGCCTTGACCTTGCCCTTGATCTGCACGACGCAGGTCACGGCCTCGTCGACGACGTACGCCGGGTCGGCGACCGGGTAGTCGGCGTGCGCCAGCGAGTCGCCGTGGCCCAGCCGGCGCCACAGCTCCTCCGCGACGTGCGGGGCCAGCGGCGCGACCAGCAGCACCAGCTGCTCGGCGACGGCCCGCGGCGTGGAGCCGCGCTTGACCAGGTGGTTGTTCAGCTCGATGGCCTTGGCCACGGCGGTGTTGAAGCGCAGCCCGGCCATGTCGCCGCGGATGCCGTCGATCGCCTTGTGCAGCACGCGCAGCGTGGCCTCGTCGGGCTGCTCGTCGGTGACGACCAGCTCGCCGGTGGACTCCGAGACGACGTTGCGCCACAGCCGCTGCAGGAAGCGGTACGAGCCGATGACGGCGCGGGTGTCCCACGGGCGGGAGACGTCCAGCGGGCCCATCGACATCTCGTACAGCCGCAGCGTGTCGGCGCCGTACTCGTCGGCGATGTCGTCGGGGGCGACGGCGTTCTTCAGGGACTTGCCCATCTTGCCGGCCTCGCGCTTGACCGGCTCGCCCTGCCAGAAGTACTTGCCGTCGCGCTCCTCGATCTCGGCGGCGGGCACCGGGAAGCCGCGCTCGTCGCGGTAGACGTCGGCGGTGATCATGCCCTGGTTGAACAGCTTGTGGAACGGCTCGACGGACGAGACGTGGCCCAGGTCGTGCAGCACCTTGTGCCAGAAGCGCGCGTACAGCAGGTGCAGCACCGCGTGCTCGGCGCCGCCGACGTACAGGTCGGCGCCGCCGGCCGGCTTGGTGGCCGTCGGGCCCAGCCAGTAGCGCTCGTTGGCCGGGTCGACGACGGCCTCGCCGTTCGACGGGTCGACGTAACGCAGCTCGTACCAGCACGAACCCGCCCAGTTGGGCATGGTGTTGGTCTCGCGGCGGTAGCGCTTGGGCCCGTCGCCCAGGTCCAGCTCGACGTTGACCCAGTCCTCGTTGCGGGACAGCGGGGTCTTGGGCGAGGAGGTGGAGTCGTACGGGTCGTAGGTGTGCGGCGAGTAGTCCTCGACCTCGGGCACCTCGACCGGCAGCATCGACTCGGGCAGCGCGTGCATCACGCCGTCCTCGTCGTAGACGATCGGGAAGGGCTCGCCCCAGTACCGCTGGCGGCTGAACAGCCAGTCGCGCAGGCGGTAGTTGACGGTGCCCTCGCCGATGCCGCGCTCGGCCAGCCAGGCGGTGGCGGCGGCCTTGGCGGCGACGACGCTCAGCCCGTCCAGGGACAGGTCTCCCTGTTCCCGGGCGGAGTTGACGATGACGGAGTCGTACGTGTCGAACGCGTCGTCCCAGGTCGACGGGTCCTCGCCGCGCCCGTCGGTGGGCTTGACGACGCAGCGCATCGGCAGCGCGAAGGCGCGGGCGAAGGCGAAGTCGCGGTGGTCGTGGGCGGGGACGGCCATGATGGCGCCGGTGCCGTAGCCCATCAGCACGTAGTCGGCGATGAAGACCGGGACGGGCTGTCCGCTGACCGGGTTGACGGCGTGGGCGCCGGTGAAGACGCCGGTCTTGACCTTGGCCTCGACCTGCCGCTCGACGTCCGACTTGGCGGCCGCGGCGGCGCGGTAGGCGGCGACGGCCTCGGCGGGGGTCGCGGCGCCGCCGGTCCACTCGGCGGGAACGCCGGCGGGCCACTCGGCGGGCACGATGGTGTCGACCAGGCCGTGCTCGGGGGCCAGGACCATGTAGGTGGCGCCGAACAGGGTGTCGGGGCGGGTGGTGAAGACGGTGATCCTCTCGCCCGCGCCCTCGCCCTCACCGATCGCGAAGTCGACCCGGGCGCCCTCGGAGCGCCCGATCCAGTTGCGCTGCTGCAGCTTGATGGCCTCGGGCCAGTCCAGCAGGTCCAGGTCGGCGATCAGCCGGTCGGAGTAGGCGGTGATCCGCATCATCCACTGGCGCAGGTTGGACTTGAACACCGGGAAGTTGCCGCGCTCGGAGCGGCCGTCCGCGGTGACCTCCTCGTTGGCCAGCACGGTGCCCAGGCCGGGGCACCAGTTGACCGGCACCTCCTTGGCGTAGGCCAGGCGGTACTCGCCCAGGACCTCGTCGCGCTCGGCGGCCGACAGCTGCGACCAGACGCGGCCGCCCGGCACCTCGCGCGAGCCGGACTCGAAGGCGGCGACCAGCTCGGCGATCGGGCGGGCCTTGCCGGCGGCCTCGTCGTACCAGGAGTTGAAGATCTGCAGGAAGATCCACTGGGTCCAGCGGTAGTACTCCGGGTCGATCGTGGAGATCGAGCGGCGCGGGTCGTGGCCCAGGCCCAGCCGGCGCAGCTGCTGGCGCATGTTGGCGATGTTGGCCTCGGTGGAGACCCGCGGGTGGGTGCCGGTCTGCACCGCGTACTGCTCGGCGGGCAGGCCGAAGGCGTCGTAGCCCAGCGTGTGCAGCACGTTGTGGCCGGTCATCCGCTGGTAGCGGGCGTAGACGTCGGTGGCGATGTAGCCCAGCGGGTGGCCGACGTGCAGACCCGCGCCCGAGGGGTACGGGAACATGTCCATGATGAAGCTGTGCGGCTTCGCGGCGACGTCGCCCGCAGCCGGGTCGGCCAGGTCGCCGGCCGGGTTGGGAGCGTTGAAGGTGCCTTCCTTCTCCCAGATGTCCTGCCAGCGGGACTCGATCTCCGCCGCCAGCGCGGCGCTGTACCGGAACGGCTCGGTCGCGGGCTCGGCCGCGCCGGACGCAGGGGTCGTCTCGCTCATGGTCCTTCAAGCTCCATCGATGTCAGTTGGCGAACCGCGCACGTGAACCACCGCGCACGTGAACCGTGCAGGGGGCCGTGTTCGTGGACCGGACGCGGGGACCGGGCACGTGCACCCCGGACGCGGCGGGCCGGGTACCGGAAGACCCCGGACCGGACCGGAAACGGGGCGGAAAACAAAAAAGCCCCTCGCAGGAGGGGACGCCACGCCGACTCCGGCACCGCCCGAGGGCGCAGCCGGTCCTGGTCAGCGCGGCCGGCTAAGGAGCAGGCGCACGGTTCGCATGGGCTCAGGGTACCGCAAGCGGGTCAGCGCGCTCCCGGGGATGCCGCGCGCCCGGCCGCGTCGAAGTCGCGCAGCGCCCGCGCGACCCGCTCGGACTGCATGCCGGAGGCGAGCGTGCGGGCCGCGGCGGCGGTGCGGGCGGCCTCCCGCTGGTCGCCGAGGCGGCGGTGGGTCTCGGCCAGCCGGACCATGAGCAGCGCCTTCGCCCGGGCCCGGCCGGGGCCGAGGCCGGCGACGGCCTCGGCGAGCAGCGTCTTGGCCCTGCGGTGGTCACCGAGGAACAGCCGGCCCTCGCCCACCATGCCGGCGAGGTCGGCGCGGGCCTCCTCGGTGCCGGGCAGTCCTTCGAGTTCGGCGAAGGCCCGGTCGGCGGCCCCGGCGGCCTCCTCGGCCAGGCCGCGGCGCCCGTAGGCGCGGGAGATCCGGGCGAGCTGGCGGGCCCGGCCGGGGGCGCCGAGGGCGTGGCCGTGCGCGTCGAGGGCGGTGGTGAGCGCGGCGACGGCGTCCAGTCCGCGCCCGCCCGAGCCCTGGGTGGCGAGCACGACGAGGCCGCCGAGCACGAAGACGCCGAGCCGGGCGTCGCCGCTGACGTGGGCGGCGCGCAGCGCGGCGACGAACGCCCGCTGGGCGGCGGCGTCGTGGCCGAGGTCGTAGGCGGCCCAGCCGGCCAGCCGGGCGAGCCGGCTGGCCTGGCCGTAGAGGTCGCGGCCGAGCCGTTCGTCGTAGGCGCCGAGTTCCAGGAGCTTGGCCACCATGGCGAGTTCGGCGCGGCAGGGGCCGAGGACGAGGCCGCCGCCGCAGGAGCGTTCCAGCCGCTGCTTGCTGCGGTAGGAGAGGCTGAGTTCGCCGACGAGTCCGGGGTCGACGCGCAGCGCGCCCTCGCCGCCGCCGACGGGCGGGGGCGGGGAGGAGAGCCGTTCGGCGGCCTGGTCGAGGTCGGCGCTGCGGAAGAAGTCGGTGAGGCGGACGGGCCCGGCGTCGGTGGCGGCCTCGCGCAGGGCGGTCTGGGCGGTGTCGGCGGTCCACGGGTCGGTGAGCAGCCTCGGCGAGAGGATCTTGGCGCCGCGGTGGCCGCCCATGCGGCCCCAGAGCTGCTCGTAGGTGACGGCCATGCCGAGCGTGCGGCTGAGCACCTCGCACACGGTCTGGTCGTGCGGGCTGCGCGGCACCATGCCCCGGTCGCGCCACTTGTAGGGGGCGGTGGAGCTGATGGCCAGGCCGGACGGCAGGGCGAGGTTCACCTCACGGGCGAGCCGCTCCGGACTCCAGCCGAGCTGGTGCAGTATCCGGGCCAGTTCCTCGTTCCGCCTTCGCTCCAGATCGGCCATGGCACGACGGTAGCGGTCCTTCCGGGTCCCGTGCCGGTGGCATGCACAGTCGAGTGGCGTACGGCGGGGCGCACGAAGCCTGAACGGCTGGGCCCGCAGCGGCGGAACGGCGAGGCCCGCAACGGCCGAGGGCCGCTTCCCGGTTCGGGAAGCGGCCCTCGACTTCTGTGGAGCTATGGGGAATTGAACCCCAGACCTCTTGCATGCCATGCAAGCGCTCTACCAACTGAGCTATAGCCCCTTGACCTGCGATGTCACCGGGGTTTCCGTGCGGTTTCCCTCGGCGACATCGACTACTTTACACGCTCCCCGGGGTGCTCCCCTAATCCGTTTCCGCAGCGCCCCCGGGCGGGCCGGATGACGGCACGTCCGCGACACGCGGGCCCGGCAACGGCGACCACGGCCATCCCGGCGACCCCGGGAAACCGGCGACCCCGGGAAACACGAGAGGCCGCCACCCGGTGGGTGGCGGCCTCTCGGCGACTGTGGAGCTATGGGGAATTGAACCCCAGACCTCTTGCATGCCATGCAAGCGCTC
>NZ_JBEZGX010000112.1:0-11382 GCF_040650235.1 Kitasatospora sp. NPDC048722 | reverse complement strand
TCGGGCCGCCGCACCCGGACGGCTACCACGGGCGCGTCCTGAGCATCGCCGCCGCCAAGACCGTCGCCGAGCGGGGTCTGACGGGCTTTGGGGGCGGCCGCTCAGTGCGCCGGGCGGGGAGCCGCGACGGACCGCAGTTCCGGGCGCTTCGCGACCCTTCCGTCGCCGGAGGAGCGCCCGCGAAGGCGGCGCATCAGCCACGGTCCGAGGAAGCCGCCGATCCAGGCGGCCTCCTGGGCGGCTCGCCGGCGGAGCCCCGCTGCCGGGAGCGATGGCAGCGGCTCGGCCCACCCGCTGTCACTGCCGGGCAGCGCGAGCGCTTCGGCCGCCGCGGCGGCGATCCCGGCGTGGCCGAGCGGGCTGGCGTGCAGCCGGTCCGCGCTCCACATGCGCGGATCGGTCGTCACCTCGTGCGGGAAGAAGTCGACGACCACGACTCCCTGGTGGTCGGCCGTGGCCCGGATGCGCGCGTTGAGGTCCAGGACCCGGGGACGCAGCCCGCGGGCCAGTGGCGCGATCCGGCCGATGTCGGGGAAGGTGAAGGTGAGCACCCGCGCCCCGGTGGCCGTGAAGGCGGCGAACATCGCGTCCAGCTCCGCCACCACCTCGCCCGCGTCGAAGCCCGGCCGCATCAGGTCATTCATCCCGGCGACCACGGTGACCAGGTCCGGTCGCAGCGCGAGGGCAGGGGCGAGCTGTTCGGCCCGCACCTGGCCGGCGAGTCGGCCGCGCACGGCGAGGTTGGCGTAGAGCAGGCCGGGTTCGTGCCCGGCGATCGTCTCGGCCAGTCGGTCCGCCCAGCCGCGCCATCCGGCCGCCTCGTCACCGTCACCCAGGCCCTCCGTCTGGCTGTCGCCGACCGCGACGTAGCGGCGGAAGCCCGTGGTCGCGATCATGCCGCGGACGCGCCCAGTGCCTCGGCGGTGATCCGCTCGAACTGCGCGCCCATCGCGGCGGCGAGCGCCTGCGCGCCGGAGAGGGGGCGGACCATCACCGTCAACTCGTCAATCAGGCCGTCCTCGTCGACGTGGAGGAAGTCGCAGCCGTGCACCTCGCGGCCATCGACGGTGGCCTTGAAGACGAACGCGTGGTCACGGCCGCCGCCGTCGTTGATCTCCCGGACGTAGTGGAAGTCCTCGAAGACCCGTCCGGCACCGCGCAGGATCGCGGCGGTCATGGCCTTGCCCGGGTAGGGCTTGAAGACGACGGGGCTGGTGAAGACGACGTCCTCGGCCAGGAGGGCCTCGATGGCATCGTGGTCGCCGGCCTCGACGGCTGCGCGGAAGGGGTGCACGGCGGTCTCCATAGTCAACAAATTGAATAGCTGCTGTGCGCGAGCCTAGTCGCGCGATCCGGGCGATGTCGAGGATGCACCGAACTGGGCGGTCGCGAGGGCGCCAGGGCGTTCCGGGCCGACCCCGGTCTCCGACGAGGGCCGCCGGGTCACCGGCCGGAACATCGACGTACGGGCGGCCACGACCCGTAGCGGGATCGTCGGCCGACCCCGCAGCCGACCGGTACAGGGCTCGTACCCGGGGCACAGGGGGCAGCGATCCCACGAAACCCCCTCCTTTCCGGAACGGCGCCTCACCCCGGCTGCTATGCGCCCTGCCGGTCGCTGATGCGCGGCCGGCCGCGCTTCCCGTAGCGGACCGTCGCTGGCGGCCGCTGGTTGCCGAGGGCGGTGAGGCCGCCGATCAACTGGCGGCGGCCGAGGACGTAGAGGGCGAGGATCGGGAGGGTGGACAGGATCACGGCTTCGAGGATGGCGGGGACGTTGATGGTGAACTCGCCCTGGAAGCTCCACACGAACAGGGGCAACTCGCGTTTGTCGGGGCTCTGGGGCAGGATCAGCGGGAAGAGAAGCCCCCGCCTCGTCGGCGAGCGGTCCCAGTACCCTCAGCGACTCTGCCAAGGCCGTGTCGACGTCCCGATGGTCCATACGGATCTCCGCGTGGGGTTCGTACTGTGCAACGCTTCCCGGACCGCACGTTCGCGATTGACGATCATCACCCCTTGAGTCGTTGGGGTCGCCGTATGAGCATCGACCCCCAGGACATGGACCCCGAGGTTCTGCCCAAGGCCGCGTTCGCCTTTCCGGGCCCCCTCCGCGACCGGCTTGTCGCCGCGATCCTCGACGGGTCGAAGACCGCGACCACCGCACTGCTCGCCGACTACGAGCTGCACGGGGAGCCGCTTCCGTGTGTCGGTCGGCGTTCGGCCGTGGTCGACTCCGCTGATCGCCCGGTGGCGATCACCGAGGTGACGGATGTGCGGGTGGTGCCGCTGGGCGAAGTGGGCATCAGCCACGCGCGGGACGAGGGCGAGGGCCACGACACGGTGGAGGAGTGGCGGGCGGACCACGAGGAGTTCTGGCACAGCACGGACATGCGAGATGCCCTCGGGGACCCTGGCTTCACCGTGCACGACACCACTCCGGTGGTTCTGGAACGCTTTCACGTGGCAACCCGCCTGCACGGCCCGTCTTGATCAGCCACCACTGCGCCCCACGTCGTGATTGCGGCACTGCTGCTCGGCTTCAGGGCTTTCCGTCGGCTTCCCGCCGATCGGGGCCGGGAGGGTGGAGTGGCGCAGGCCGCGCAGCCCGGTCGCGGCGGACAGGACGACGGGGGCCGCGGCCAGGGCGAAGCACATGGGCAGGGGAAGGCGCCCCACCAGCAGCCCGGCGCCGGCCGTCGCCGACGACGAGCCGGCGTTGAGGGCCGTGTTCACCCATGCGCCCGCCTTGGTGTGCGCGCCCGGGCGGGCGCACTCGTCGGCGATCAGATACGCCGTCGTGACGGCCGGGGCCACGAACAGTCCGCCCAGTGCGGCGCAGACGACGAGCACGTAGGGGTGGGGCGAGAGACCGGTCACCGCCAGGACGAGCCCCAGTGCGACCGCGAGCGCCGACAGGCGGTGCCTGCTGGAGCTGCGCCACGGGACGGCGCCGTAGACGAGACCGCCGACGGCGCTGCCCGCGGACAGCGCCGCCAGGACCCACGGCACCACCGCGGAAGCGTCCCGTTCGTCGGCGAAGGCGATCACCAGGAGATCCAGAGCCCCCAAGGCCATGCCGACGCCCGCCGCGACGGCGATCGCCTGCCCCAGCCCGGGACGGCCGCCCGGCCCTCCGGTCGTCCCGAGGTCCTTCGACGGCGCGGCGGCCGCCGTCCCCCGGGCCGCCCAGCCGCGAACCGCCGGGGAGGTGGCCAGCGCGAGTGCCCCCGTCAACGCGAGGGCGGCGCTCACCGCGAGACCCACCGAGGGCACGGCCACCTTCACCAGCACGCCCACCAGCAGCGGGCCGGTGACGAACAGGAGCTCCTCGGCCACCCCGTCCAGGCTGTACGCGCGCTGCAGCAGCCCCCGATCAGGGATGAGGGCGCTCCACAACGACCTCATCACCGGACCGAGCGGTGGCGTGGCGGCCCCGGCGGCTCCGGCGAGGACGCCCAGCACGACCGCCGACGCTCCCGACCACGCGGTCGCCAGCGCCAACCCGGTCAGCAGCGCCGCGTAGACGGCGGCCATGACCGGCAGCACACGGCGCGGACCGTGCCGGTCCACCAGAGCGGCACGGACGGGAGAGAGAAAGACACTGGTGATCCCGAACACCGCCATGACGCCGCCGGCCGCGGCGTAGGAGTCGGTGGCCCGTCGGACAGCCAGGACCAGTGCCAGAGAGACCATTCCGTACGAAAGGCGGCCCAGCAGTGCCGCACCGAACGTGCGGCGGGCATGGGGGGTTCGCAGCACGGCCGCGTACGACGGTGCCGTGAAGGACGAAGACATGAGCATGTTCCTCGGGAGAGTCGGCGCCGCTCAGTGGGGCGCTCGCCTGTACGTGGGCAGCGAAGAGCCGCGTCCGGTGGAACGCAGCGGCGCCGGCTTCTACGCACAGAGGAGGGACATGCGTGCGAAGGTAGCAGATCATGAAGCCGAGAGAGGCCGGGTGCCTCCCGCACTGTGCGCGCACAGTGCGGGAGGCACCCGGCCGTTGGCGTTCTCAGGCGGCGGTGCGGACGGCCGAGGAGTACAGCGGCCAGCCGTCCTGGTCCGGGCGGCACGTCACCTCGGCGAAGCGACCGGACTCCCGCAGCAGCGCCGGCACCGTCGCGCCGTGCAGGTGCCCGTGCTCGACCACCAGTGCGCCGCCCGGCCGCAGCATCGCGGCTGCCGCCTCCACCACCTGCCGCACCACCCGCAGGCCGTCGGCGCCGCCGAACACGGCCTGGCGGGGCTGGTAGCGGCCGAACTCGTCCGGCACGTCGGCCGCGTCCGGCATGAACGGCGGGTTCGCGAGCACCAGGTCGGCTCCGGCCGCCAGGCCGGTGAGCGTGCCAGCCCGGTCCGCCGGGCCCTCGTGGACGGTCACCTCGGTGTCCCCGAGCGCGGCGCGACGGGCCGCGTTGCGGCGGGCGAAGTCCGCGGCGACCGGATCGAACTCGACCGCGTGCACGCGGGCGTCCGGCCGCGCGTGGGCGAGGGCCAGCCCGATCGCGCCGGAGCCGGCACACAGGTCGACCACCGTGGGCGCCGCCGTCCCGGCGACGGACTCCAGGCCCGCCGCCAGCACGAGCTCGCTGTGCACCCGCGGCACGAACACACCGGGCCCGACGAGGAGTTCCAACCCCCCGAACACGGCCCGCCCGGTCAGGTGGCCGAGCGGCACACCGCCGGCTCTCCGGCCGACCAGGTCCCGCAGCCGCCGCACCGATCTCCCGTCGAGCTCCCGCCGCGGATCCAGCCCGCCCGGCTCCGCTCCGAGCACCCGCGCGGCCAGCTCCTCCGCCTCCCTCCGTGCATCCGTCCCCGCCGCGCCCTTCCCCAGTACCAGCACGGCCTCGTCGAGCAGTTCCCCGAGCATCGTCGTCCCCATCCGTAGCCTCCCGGACCCACCGCACGGCGCCCACCGCCGCACGCTACCGCCAACTGTGGGACCACGGTGGCTAGGTGAGCGCCCAAAACTGTTGCCCGGAAGGATGGTTGGACGGTTGGGCGTCGACGGCCGGTCTGGCACGCCTGCCATTCCCCTGCCGAGGAGACGTCATCTGCGTGCCCTCGGACTCGATCGCGTGAGCTCGATCAGGGCCCCACGGCTCGCGCAGTGGTCGGCCCAGGCCCTCTCGGAGGCAGCCGCCTGCCCGGTGATTCCGCAAGCAGGACGTCGTGGGAGCCCGGGGTTCGGACTCCCACGACGTCTCGGGACGGGGGTCAGTCGGAAAGGCCCAGTTCGTTGTCCAGGAGGTCGAACATCTCGTCGTCGGACGCCGACTCGAAGTCGAAGGCGTCGGCTTCGGAGGCGGCGGTCCGGGAGGCGAGCCACTTCGTGCGCAGGACCTCCAGGCGGGCGGTGACCCGGGCGAACAGTTCGTCGTCCGAGGCGTCGACCTCCGTCGTGCCGAACGCCTGCTCCAGGCGGTCGAGTTCGGCCAGCAGGGCGGTCGACCCCTCGGTCGGTTCGGGCCGCAGGCCGAGGCGGTCGAAGAGGTGGTCGGCCAGTTCCGCCACCGTCGGGTGGTCGAAGACCAGGGTGGCCGGGAGGCGCAGGGCCACCAACGCGCCCAGGCGGTTGCGCAGTTCGACCGCCGTCAGGGAGTCGAGGCCGAGGTCCTGGAAGGCCCGCTGCGGGTCCACGCCGGAGGTCTCGCTGTGGCCGAGGACCGCGGCCACCTGGCGGCGGACCGCCTCCAGCAGCGCCTCGCGCCGTTCGGCACCCGGCAGTTCGGACAGCCGCCGCACGAACTCGGCGCCACCGCCCGTCCCGCCGTCCGCACCCGCGGCCGAGCCACGCCGCACCGGCACCCGCACCAGGCCCCGCAGGAGCGGCGGGATCCCGCCGCTGCGGCTCAGGGCGGCCGGGTCGAGGCGCAGCGGCAGGACGGCGGGCGCCGTGCCGGCCGTGGTCGCGTCGAACAGGGCGAGGCCCAGATCCGGCGTGAGCGGCGGCATGCCGGCCCGGGCCAGGCGTTCGGCCTCGGCCTCGGTGAGGGTGCCGGTCATTCCGCCGGTGCCGGTCCACGGGCCCCACGCCAGGGAGACCGCGGGCAGGCCGAGGGAGTGGCGGTGGCGGGCGAGTGCGTCCAGGAAGGCGTTGGCGGCCGCGTAGTTGCCCTGACCGGGGTTGCCGAGCGTTCCCGCCGCCGAGGAGAACAGGACGAAGGCCTCGACGCCTTCGGCGGCCCGGTGGAGGTTCCACGCGGCGTCCGCCTTCGGGCGCAGGACGGCGCCGATGCGCTCGGGCGTGAGCGAGCCGATCGTCCCGTCGTCCAGGACACCCGCGGTGTGCACCACCGCGCGGACGTCGTGGCGGGCGAACAGGCCGGTGACGGCGGGCCCGTCGGCGACGTCGCAGGCCTCGACGGCCGTCTCGGCGCCGAGGTCGGCCAGTTCGGCGACCAGTTCGGCCACGCCGTCGGCGGCGGCGCCGCTGCGGCTGACGAGGAGCAGGCTCCGCACGCCGTGCTCGGCGGCGAGGTGCCGGGCCACCAGGCGGCCCAGGCCGCCCGTGCCGCCGGTGATCAGCACCGTGCCCTCGGTGGGCCAGCTCGGGGCCTCGGCCGCGAGCTCCTCCCGCGCGAGGCGGGCGGCGAACAACTCGCCCCCGCTCAGCAGAAGTTGCGGCTCGTCGACGGCGAGGGCGGCGGGCAGGAGCTCCGTCTCGGCGGTGGCCAGGTCGAGCAGGCCGAACCGCCCGGGCTCCTCCGAGGCCGCCGAGCGCACGAGGCCCCAGGCCGCCGCACCCGCCAGGTCGGCGCCGGACACCGCGCCCCGCGTGACGAAGACCAGCCGCGAGGCGGCGAACGCGTCCTGTGCGAGCCACGTCCGGACCAGCTCCAGGACGGCCGTCACCAGGGCGTGCACCGACTCGGCGCCGCCGGAGGGGAGTTCGGCCAGTACCACCGGCGGCACGTCGGGCCTCGCGGCGAGTTCGGCCAGGGCCCGTGCGTCCGGCTCGACGGCGGCGAACGCCACGTCCGCGCCGGCGGGCGCCTGCACCGGCACCCAGTCGAGGCGGAAGAGCGCGTCGTGGCCCGCCGGGCGGGCGGCCGCGCCGAGCTGCTCGGCGGCGATCGGCCGGACGGTGAGCGAGCCGACCGACGCCACCGGTCGGCCTTCCGTGTCGGCCGCGGCGAGCGCCAGCCCGCCGGAGGCCGACGGCGTCAGCCGGACCCGGAGCGCGGACGCCCCGGAGGCGTGCAGCGCGACGTCCTCCCACGCGAACGGCACCCCGGCTCCGACCTCGCCGGAGCCGCTCGCCCCATGGCCGCCGCCCACGGCGAGCGAGTGCAGGCAGGCGTCGAACAGGGCCGGGTGCAGGCCGTAGGCGCCGCCCTCGACGCCCTCGGGCAGGGCGACGTCCGCGAAGATCTCGTCGCCCCGGCGCCAGACCGTCCGGAGGCCCTGGAACGCCGGGCCGTATCCGAACCCGGACTCCCCCAGGCCGTCGTAGAGGCCGGTCAGGTCGACCTGCTCGGCGTCGGCCGGCGGCCACACCGAGGTGTCGAACGCCGCCGGTGCCGCGCCCGTGCCGAGGACGCCGCTGGCGTGCAGGGTCCACGGGTGCGGGCCGCCGGAACCGGGCCGGGAGTGGACACTCACCGTCCGGCGGCCCCCGTCGTCCGGCGTCCCGACGGAGACCTGGAGCTGGACTGCTCCCGTCCCCGGGAGGACCAGCGGCGCCGCGAGCGTCAGTTCCTCGACGACGTCGCAGCCGACCTCGTCACCGGCGCGCACGGCCAGCTCGACCAGTGCCGTGCCCGGCACCAGGACCGAGCCCATGACGACGTGGTCCGCCGCCCAGGGGTGGGACCGCACCGACAGACGGCCGGTGAACAGGAGGCCGTCACTGTCCGCCAGCTCCAGCGATCCGGTGAGCAGCGGGTGTTCGGCGTTCCTGAGCCCGGCGGACTCGGCGCCGCGGCCGGCGGGCAGGCCGCTCGGCCAGTAGTCCCGGTGCTCGAACGGGTAGGTCGGGAGCTCGGCGAGGTGCCGGCCGGCTCCGGCGAGCAGCGCACGCCACTCGACCGTCGCGCCGTGGACGTGCAGGCTCGCGAGTGCCTGGAGGAGGCTCGCCTCCTCGGGGCGGTCCTTGCGGAACGCGGGGGTGGCCACGGTGTCGGCGTCCTCGGGCAGGGCGCTCGCAGTGAGGGCGGTGAGGACGGCGTCGGGGCCGAGTTCGAGGTAGCGCGTGACGCCGGCTTCGTGGAGGGTCCGGATGCCGTCGGCGAAGCGGACGGCCTCGCGGACGTGGCGCACCCAGTAGTCGGGCGTCGTGAGGTCCTCGGCCAGGGAGCCGGTCAGGTTGGAGATCACCGGGATCGACGGCTCGCTGTACGTCAGCCGGTTGAGGACCGCGCGGAAGTCCTCCAGCATCGGGTCCATCAGCGGTGAGTGGAAGGCGTGCGAGACGCGCAGCCGCGTCGTCTTGCGATCGGCGAAGTGCGCCTCGATCGCCTCGACGGCCTCCTCCGTCCCGGAGACGACGACGGAGGTCGGGCCGTTGACCGCGGCGATCGACACGAACTCGCCCAGCAGCGGCAGGACTTCGTCCTCCGCCGCCTGCACCGCCAGCATCGCACCGCCCGCCGGCAGCGCCTGCATCAGACGGCCACGCGCAGTCACCAGCGCGCTGGCGTCAGCCAGGCTGAACACCCCCGCGACGTGCGCCGCAGCGACCTCACCGATCGAGTGCCCGGCCACGAACTCCGCCCGCACACCGAGGGATTCGACGAGACGGTACAGCGCCACCTCGACGGCGAACAGACCCGCCTGCGCGTACTCCGTCCGGTTCAACAGCTCCTCGTCCGAACCCCACACCACATCCCGAACCGGCACCTCCAGCGCCGCACCCACCTCGTCGAAAGCCCGCGCGAACACCGGGAACCGGGCATACAACTCCCGCCCCATCCCCAACCGCTGCGACCCCTGCCCCGAGAACAGGAACGCCGTCCGGCCTTCGGACGCGATCCCTCGGGCCACCTCCACGCCGTCGACGACCACCGCTCGGTGCGGGAAGGCCGTCCGCTCAGCCAGCGTGAACGCCACATCGGCAGCCGGGAGTTCACCAACCTCCGCTAGCCGCGCGAGCTGTGCGTCCAGCGCCGCCTCCGACTTGGCGGACACCACCCACGGCACGAGGCCGGGCGCGGCCCCCTTGTCCGGCTCCGCCGACTCGGGCAGTTCCAGGATCACGTGGGCGTTGGTGCCGCTGATCCCGAAGGACGACACGCCCGCGCGGCGCGGGCGGCCGGTGGCCGGCCAGTCGGTCCGCTCGGTGAGCAGTTCGACGGCTCCGGCCGTCCAGTCCACGTGGGTGGAGGGCTGGTCGATGTGCAGCGACTTCGGCAGCACGCCGTGCTGCATCGCCAGCACCATCTTGATCACGCCGGCCACACCGGCCGCGGCCTGGGCATGTCCGATGTTCGACTTGATCGAGCCCAGCAGCAGCGGGAGTTCACGGTCCTGACCGTAGGTGGCGAGGAGCGCCTGGGCCTCGATCGGGTCGCCCAGCATGGTGCCCGTGCCGTGCGCCTCGACGGCGTCCACGTCGGAGGTCGACAGCGCGGCGCTCGCCAGCGCCTGACGGATCACCCGCTGCTGCGACGGACCGTTGGGGGCGGTGAGGCCGTTCGACGCACCGTCCTGGTTGACGGCACTCCCCCGCAGCACCGCCAGGACGCGGTGGCCGTTGCGGCGGGCGTCCGAGAGGCGTTCCAGCACCACCATGCCGACGCCCTCGCCCCAGCCCACGCCGTCCGCCGCCTCGGCGAAGGCCTTGCTGCGGCCGTCGGCGGCGAGGCCGCGCTGCCGGGAGAACTCGACGAACGTCGCCGGGGTGGACATCACCGTCACACCGCCGGCCAGGGCCAGCGTGCACTCGCCACTGCGCAGGGCCTGCGCGGCGAGGTGCATCGCGACGAGGGACGACGAGCAGGCCGTGTCCACCGTCACCGCGGGGCCTTCCAGGCCCAGCGTGTACGAGACGCGGCCCGAGGCCACGCTGCCCGCGCTGCCGCTGCCCTGGTGGCCCTCGAACTCACCGCCGCCGAGCAGGTTCGCGTAGTCCGCGTACATCACGCCGGCGAAGACGCCCGTCCGGCTGCCGCGCAGCGACACCGGGTCGATGCCCGCCCGCTCGAACGCCTCCCACGAGGTCTCCAGCAGCAGACGCTGCTGCGCGTCCGTCGCCAGCGCCTCGCGCGGGCTCATCCCGAAGAACGCCGCGTCGAACGCCGCCGCCTCCCGGAGGAATCCGCCTGTCCGGGTGTAGGAGGTGCCGCTCTGGTCCGGGTCCGGGTTGTACAGCGTCTCGACGTCCCAGCCGCGGTCGGCCGGGAAATCCGACACCGCGTCCACGCCGTCGGCCACCAGACGCCACAGGTCCTCCGGCGACGCCACGCCGCCCGGGTAGCGGCAGGCCATCCCGACGAGCACGATCGGGTCGTCGGACGGAACGGGCAGGACAGCCGGCAGCTCCACGGTCTCCGCAGCGCCGAACAGGCCTTCCAGCAGGAAGCCGGCGAGCGCGTGGGCGGTCGGGTAGTCGAACACGACGGTGGCCGGAAGCTGGAGACCGGTCACGGTCCGCAGCCGGTTGCGCAGTTCGACCGCCGTCAGCGAGTCGAAGCCGAGATCCTGGAAGGCCCGCGACGGATCCACCGTCGACCGGCCCTCGTGGCCGAGCACGAGCGCGATCTGGTCACGCACCAGGTCCAGGACGGCCGCCCGCCGCTCGTCGCCGCCCAGGCCCGACAGCCGCCGGGTCAGGTCGACCGCGGCGGGGGCCGTGGCGGCCCGGCGCGCCGGGGTCCGGACCAGGCCGCGCAGCAGGGCGGGGACGCCGCCCCGGTCCCGCAGGGCGGCCAGGTCGAGCCGGACCGGCAGGACGGCCGGCTCGGCGCCGGCGGCGACCGCGTCGAACAGCGCCAGCCCGTCCTCCGGGTCGAGCGGCGGCACGCCGGCACGGGTCATCCGTTCCCGCTCGGCGTCGGTGAGCGTGCCGGTCATGCCCGCCACGTCCGACCACGGGCCCCAGGCGAGCGAGACGGCCGGCAGGCCGAGGGCGCGGCGGTGGACCGCCAGGGCGTCCAGGTAGGCGTTGCCCGCCGCGTAGGCGCCCTGGCCCGCGCTGCCGAACGTACCGGCGACGGAGGAGAAGAGGACGAAGGTCTCGACGTTCGAGGCGGCCCGGTGCAGGTTCCACGCCGCGTCCGCCTTCGGACGCAGGACGGCGGAGACCCGCTCGGGAGTGAGCGAGCCGATCACACCGTCGTCGAGCACACCCGCCGTGTGGACGACGGCACGGATCTCGTGCCGGGCGAACAGGTCAGCGACAGCGGCCTCGTCGGCCACGTCACAGGCCTCAACGATCACCCC
>NZ_JBEZGX010000111.1:0-11576 GCF_040650235.1 Kitasatospora sp. NPDC048722 | reverse complement strand
CATCGCGCTGCTGCGCAAGACGCTGGAGGAGAACGACAGCACCGCGCAGCAGACGCTCGCCCGCGCCAAGAGCGCGGTCGACAACATCGGCTGACGCGGACCGATCCACTAGGCACTGACAACGGGGGAGCTCGACATGGCGGGTGACTGGGATATCCAGCCTCAGGGCGTCCAGGGCCAGTTGAAGATCGTCGGCGGACACGCCGGCGACCTCTCGACGGCGCTGAACAACCTGGTGACGGACATGCAGGCGGCGGCGCAGGCCGCCGGTACGGCGGTGCCGGGTTCGCATGCGAAGGTCGAGATCCAGGGCCCGGTGCCCGTGGGTGCGCCTCCGTTGTCGCACGCTGCGATGGGCCCGGTCGCGGCCGCCCTCTCGCAGTACCTGGAAGGCCGGCAGGCCGAGTTGAAGTCGATGTCGGAGCGCATCGAGGCCTGTCTGACCGGCACGGTCAAGGCCGTCAACGAGTACATCGCCGGTGACCTGACAGCCGCGCAGAACGCCCAGAACGCGGCGAAGTCCGTGGACCTCAAGGCGCTCGGCATCCAGCCGGAGGACAAGAGCAAGTGAGCGACGAGAATCCGGTGAACCCGGCCGAGGTGCCGGTCTTCACGGGCAACCTGGCCACGCTCGACGAGAAGGTCAAGTCGATCTCGACGGGCGGGGCGACGATCTCCACGGCCGCGGGGGACGTGCACACCAGCTTCGGCGCCCTGAAGGCCTTCTACAAGGCGCCCGAGGCCGACCAGCTGTTCGCGACGACCAAGCCGGTGTCGGACCTGGGCCTGAAGCTCAGCCAGGACGTCTGCACGATCGCGGGCGCGCTCGGGCAGTACTCCAAGGACGCGGCGCCGATCGCCAAGAAGCTCGCCGACCTCAAGACCCAGGCCGAGACGTTCAAGGCCATGGCGGACAGCAACCACGACTGGCGCCAGGACGAGGACAAGGTCAAGGAGAACAACAACCGGCGCAACGACATCGCCGACGCCTGGACGCAGTTCCAGGGCGTCGAGCGGGACGCGTACGCCAAGATCGTCGCCCTGGTCGGCGGCAAGCCGCTGCGCGTCAACGACGGCTCCAACGCCGACGACATGTACGGCTACAACGCCAAGGACCTCAAGGACTCCAAGGACCTGCCCTGGGGCAGCGCCGTCGACCGCGACATCCCCTGGTACGACGTCTGGGACCAGGCCATCGAGTTCGGCAAGGGCGTCTTCGTCGACGGCGTCTGGGGCACCATCAAGGGCCTCGGCACCCTCGTCGGCTTCCAGGGCTGGGACGCCTGCAAGCAGGCCTGGACCGGCCTCGCCAAGCTCGCCACCGGCCTCGCCATCACCGGCATACCCGGCGTCGGCCCGCTCTTCCTCGCCGTCCCGGACAAGGACCTCCCGTCCTGGCTGCGCGAGTCGCGCACCGCGATGAAGGAGACCGGCAAGGCCCTCCTCGCGTGGGACCAGTGGGGTTCCAACCCGTCCCGCGCCGCCGGCGCCGTCACGTTCAACGTCCTGACCACCGTCTTCACCGGCGGCGAGGCCGGGGCGGTCGAGGGCGCGGGCAAGGCCGGCGCGATCTCCAAGGCGCTGTCCGTCGCCGGCAAGGCCGGCAAGGCCGGCAAGGTCATCGACCCCATGACGTACGTCTTCAAGGGTGCCGGCTTCGGCATCTCGAAGGTCAGCGACGTCATGAAGGGCCTGAAGGGCATCACCGACTTCAAGATGCCCAGCATCAACCTCGACAAGGCGATCTCCCTCCCGGAGGGCGCCGTCAAGCTCCCCGACGGCTCGTTCAAGCTCCCGCCCGGCACCGAGATCCCCGAGGGCGCGATCAAGGGCGCCGACGACACCATCAAGCTGCCCGCGGGCACCAAGGAACTCCCGCCCGGCACCCTCAAGTTCGAGCACGGCGGCAAGACCGAGTACGTGGACCCGCACGGCAACGTCTACGACGACGCCGGAAACATCCACCCCGGTGAGGACGCTCCGAAGGAGACCGTCCCCGGCGACCACAACGGCGACCACCCCGGCGGCACCACCCCCGACCACCCGGTCAAGCCGAACGGCCCCGACCCGCTGCACACCCCGGCCAAGGCCAAGGTCCCCGAGATGGCGGGCGTCGGCGGGCGCGACGGCGTCATCAAGCTCGGCTCGGACCTGTCCGACCCGTTCAAGGTGCCGGACCACGTCCCGGACCACTTCCCGGATCGCGTCCCCGACCACGTTCCGGACCACATCCCGGACCACATGCCCGACCACACCCCCGGCGGCCACGCCCCCGAGGGCCCCAACGCGAGCCACGAGCCCCCCGGCCACAACGACGGGCCGGGCCACGACGGCACCGGCGACCACACGGGCGGGCACGACAGCACCGGCGACCACACCCCCGGCGGCCACGACGGCACCGGCGACCACACCCCCGGCGGCCACGACGGTGGTGCCGGCACGGGTGGCGGTCACGACGGCGGCTCGGGTCCCGGCACGGGCGAGCACCCGAAGCCCGAGGAGCCGCTGGGCAACCGTCCCGACGGCTCGTGGGAGGGCGAGAAGGGCCTCAAGCTCAACCCCGAGGCCAACGCCGCCGCCGACAAGTTCATGCACGACTCCGCGACCCACGAGCCCCGGGTCACCGAGGCCGTCCAGCAGGTCGCCGGCAAGGTCGACAACGGCAAGCTCATCGGCCTGGAGTACCGCCTCAAGGGCGAGGACTCCCTCAAGCGCAAGCTCGCCACCGACCTCCTCGACGACCCCGCCCTCAAGCCCGCCCAGGCACTGTCCGACATCAAGGACTCCGTCCGCTACACCCTCGAAGTCCCCGCCGACAACTACGCCCAGGGCGTCAAGCAAGCCGTCGAGGACCTCCAAAAGCGCGGCTTCGAGAACATCACCTTCAAGAACACCTGGGGCTCCGCCGGCTACAAGGGCATCAACTCCACCTGGCGCGACGCCGTCACCGGCCAGAAGTTCGAGCTCCAGTTCCACACCCCCGACAGCTTCACCGCCAAGATGGACGGCCACGTCCTCTACGAAAAGGAACGCCTCCCCGGCATCACCCCCGAGGAACTCAAGGCCATCAAGGCCGACCAGGCCGACCTCTTCGGCAAGGTCCACGTGCCCGAAGGCGCCGCGGACATCAAGCTCCCACACGAGCCCGTCCACGAACTCCCCCCCATCGGCCACGAACCCCACGGCACCGGCCACAACCCCGGCACCGAACACCCCAAGCCCGACGGAACCCCGACCGGCACCCACGACCACCCCGGCACCTCGGACCACACCCCGGGCGACCACACGGGCGGCGACCACACCCCCGGCGACCACACCCCCAGTGGTCACGACAGCACTCCCGGCACGGGCGAGCACCCGAAGCCCGAGGAGCCGCTGGGCAACCGTCCCGACGGCTCGTGGGAGGGTGAGAAGGGCCTCAAGCTCAACCCCGAGGCCAACGCCGCCGCCGACAAGTTCATGCACGACTCCGCGACCCACGAGCCCCGGGTCACCGAGGCCGTCCAGCAGGTCGCCGGCAAGGTCGACAACGGCAAGCTCATCGGCCTGGAGTACCGCCTCAAGGGCGAGGACTCCCTCAAGCGCAAGCTCGCCACCGACCTCCTCGACGACCCCGCCCTCAAGCCCGCCCAGGCACTGTCCGACATCAAGGACTCCGTCCGCTACACCCTCGAAGTCCCCGCCGACAACTACGCCCAGGGCGTCAAGCAAGCCGTCGAGGACCTCCAAAAGCGCGGCTTCGAGAACATCACCTTCAAGAACACCTGGGGCTCCGCCGGCTACAAGGGCATCAACTCCACCTGGCGCGACGCCGTCACCGGCCAGAAGTTCGAGCTCCAGTTCCACACCCCCGACAGCTTCACCGCCAAGATGGACGGCCACGTCCTCTACGAAAAGGAACGCCTCCCCGGCATCACCCCCGAGGAACTCAAGGCCATCAAGGCCGACCAGGCCGACCTCTTCGGCAAGGTCCACGTGCCCGAAGGCGCCGCGGACATCAAGCTCCCACACGAGCCCGTCCACGAACTCCCCCCCATCGGCCACGAACCCCACGGCACCGGCCACAACCCCGGCACCGAACACCCCAAGCCCGACGGCGGCCACACCCCCGGGGATCACACCCCCGGGGATCACAACGGCGGGGATCACAACGGCGGCGACCACAATGGCGGTCACGACGGTCCGACCGGTGGTGACCACGGCGGTAGTGACCACGGCGGCGGCTCCGGCGACGGCGGCGTGCCCGATCACGGCGGCCCGGGCGGTGGCGACCACGGCGACTGGACGCGCCCGTCGCACGAGAGCGGCCCGATGGAGCGTGGCGGTGCCCTGGAGCAGCAGGTCCGGGACCAGATCAAGGGCACCAAGGTCAAGCACGGCGACGTGGACGCGATCATGAAGACGCTCTCCGAGACCCCGCACGGCAAGGAGATGGCCGACACCATCGCCTCCGGCCGTTTCCGGAACTCCGAGGACTTCTCCAACGTCGTGTCCAACCTCGTCCGCCCGAGCGAGATCCCCGGGAGCCTGGAGGCGATGCGCCTCGGGAACCGGCTCTTCGACGGCGGTCTGCACGACATCGGGTTCGAACTCAAGCAGGACGGCCACGAGATCAAGCCCGGTGTCTTCACCGGGCAGCACACCGACCTCGACGTGTTCGCGAAGGACGCGCACGGCAACGTCCACGGCTACCAGTTCAAGGACATGACTGGCCCGGAATCGCCGGTGACGGCCGACAAGGCGGTCAAGCGGATCTTCAAGAGCATCAAGCAGCTCCTGGACTCCAACGCCGATTTCCAGACCTTCGTGATCGACTCGAAGATCCCGAAGGCCGAGATGCTCACCCAACTGGAGCACCTCCAGAACAAGTTCGACACCAAGGGCGTGCAGTTCGTCATCCGCACGCCCGAGGGCGTCATCCTCGTCCCCCGGGACGGTAGGTTTATGCCGGAGGTGGCACCGTGATCGCCAGTACGCCGGTCGCCCGTTGGACCTGGGGCGACTTCATCGAGGGTGAGGACGAGCTGGTCCGCTGCCTCACCGATCTGTTGGCCGCACGGGCCGTCCTGGCGGCTCACCGGCTGGTGGTCGGCGAGTCCCGGATCCGTCTCACGGTCTCGGAGTCCGGCAAGCCGCGCTCAGCACTGTACGAGGGCGAGCTCACCGCGAACGGCTCCGCAGAGGAGCTCGCGGCGGCGGTCCGCGCCGCCCTGCGACCGGGCGCCATCGGCTCCGCGGACGCCACGCTCCTCCCCGTCGGCGTACTGCTCGGTCCTGAGGGCGAGGTCCATACGGAGGGCCTGTTCGCGTTGTCCGCGTCCACGGACGCGGACTTCGCGGCCGTGGAGTTGGTGACGTTCTCCGACGCCTGGATGCCCTTCGACCTGCGGGGCCGACCCCAGCCCGCCGTACACGAGGCGAACGCGCCCCGGCTGGCGGCTGCCCTCGCCGAGCTCACCGACGTCCTCGGCTCCGACATGGACCCCGAGGACCCGACGTACTTCGGCACGCCGACCGAGACCGGCGTCGACCCCCACTTCGACCAGGACGGGACCCCGTCCGACTCGTGGTCCCGGTTCGAACTCGTCCGCCGGTACGAGCGCTTCACCCACGCCCCCGGCCTCGGGAGCATCGGTTACTCCCGCACCGCGACCGGCGACGTGCAGTACGTCCCGATCGCCGACGAGCACGGCATGCTCGGCTACCTCTGGGCCTCCGATGCCGAGGACGCCGCGAGCTTCGAGCCCGTCGACGTCGACGACGACGGGCGCTACCGCGCCGCCCTCGCCTGGCTGGACCGCCTGCGCTCGGCTCACGACCGCAAGCTGTCCCCCACCCAGGCCCTCGCCGAGCTGACCGGCCGCTCACCAGAGGACGCAGAGGGCCCCGTCGCCCTGTCGGCACTGCGCGCACAGGCAGAAGAGAGCTGAGACATGGCATCCGACAACCGTGACAAGTGGTATCCCAAGACCCTCCCGCTGAACCAGAAGGCCGCGGCCCGCCTCGGCGCCTGGGTGACGGCCTCCGCCGACGAGGCGCTGCAGGCCACCGAACTCGACCTGCGCGGAGCCAACCTCTCCGGCGGGGACTTCAGCGAGGCGTGGTTGAACGGCGCCGTGCTCGCCGACGTCACCCTGGCCCGTACCAGCCTGCGGCGCGCCCACCTGGAGTCCGCCGACCTGTCCGGTGCGGACCTGAGCGACGCCGTCCTGTTCAAGGCGGCCCTGGACGGTGCCTCGCTGCGCTCCGCCCACCTGGACCGCAGCAACCTGACCGCGGCTTCGCTGGACGACGTCGACGCCCGCTCCGCGACCTTCCGCGGCGCCGAGTTCCTCGACACCTCCATGCTCACGACCGACCTCCGCGGCGCCGATCTGTCCGACGCCAGGATGGTCGAGACCTCGTTCAAGGTCCGCCTGGACGAGCAGACCGTCGTGCGCGGTCTGTCCGGCACGCTCTTCGGCCCCGTCACCCTCGTCACGGAAGGGACGGAGCAGGAGCTCGACGGCATCGCCCTCCAGCGCTGGCTCGACGAGCACGGCGCCGAGGCCGAGGTCCTGAGCGGCTTCACCTACTACGCGAAGCTCCGCACCGGCTTCTCCCGCGAGAACCCCAGCGGCATCGTGCGCCGCAGCTCGGTGGACGGCATCGACTACGACGAGGCCTTCACCCGCAACCTGCGCTGGGAGCCGACCGAGTACCTCCGCCTCTACGAGCTCGGCCACAACGAGATCGACCACGTCGAGATCACCCGCGCCGAAGCCGAGGCCTTCGTCGCCCGCATCACCGAGGCCCTCGGCACCCCTTCCCAGGAGAGCTGACCTCCAGGACTCTCACGAACGCCCGATGGCCCGACCACCATTTCGGCGGTCGGGCCATCGGATTCTGTGCCTCCGGCGACCTACGTCGGGAATTCGCCGCACCAATTGCGGCCGATGAGGGCCTTGGGCAGGTACTCGGACTCGACCTCGATCGGAAAACCCGCATCGTGGGCGAAACAGGCCATCGCGAGCGGGGCGATGGCGACGGCGCCGGCGAGTTGGGTCTCCCGGCTCTCGTCGCTCCAGTACCGCTTGTGCCATTCGACGGCGTTGGTGAGGGCTCGGCCGAAGCCTTCGCGGTCGTCGCGCAGGATGCGGTGGAGCATTTCCATCGGCGGGTGGATCAAGTGCTGGACGGGCACCGGATCGGCGACGGTCTCCGGGGCCGTCGCGTTGATCGCCGCGACCAGCTTGTCGCCGAGGCCGGCGCCGCCCTGCCAGTAGGTCTGGAGCGTGTCGATCCAGAGGTAGTGGTACTCCGGGAAGTCCGAACCGTTCTCCCGCAGCAGGGACAACGGCACGTTGCACAGGGCCGTGAGCCTGTCCCGCTCCCGGCACGCCGCCGCCAGGCAGAAGGCCGTGAGCCAGGTACCGGGGTTCACGTGCCGGTAGGGACCGGTGGCCGGGAACGTGCGGTCCTTGTGCGCGATGCGGCACACCACGTGATCCTCGGTGGTGGTCGCGGTGGCGAACACGGCGGAGCCGACCTGCATGGCGGTCACCCAGGCGTCCCAGGAGGGGAAGATCGACGCCTGGGGGTCCAGCAGACTGCGGCCGCCGGCGATCCGGAGCGCGGTGCCCAGGACGTCGCCCGCCAGGGCACCGTTCGTCTCGGCCTTCTCCAGCCTCCGCTCGACGTCCTCCTGGAGCATGGCGAGGCCCGCTTCCGCGTTCCCCGTGACGGGAAAGGGGTGGCGGCTGATGATCGAGGCCAACGCGACCTCCTTCCCCTTCGGCCTGTTCCCGGTTGAGGGGCCTACGTCGGGAATTCACCCAACCAGCCGTGAGAGACGAGGTACTTGGGAATGTAAGGCGACTCCACGTCGATCGGGAACTTCCCGTCAAAGGCCATGCAGGCCATGGCGAGGGGGCCGAGGGCGAGTGCGCCGTCGCGCTTGGCCGCGCGGTCCTCGTCCATGGTCCAGTACATCTTGTGGAGGTTCAGCGCCTCGACCAGGTTCGGGGAGAACTCCTCCTCGCGCTTGCGCACGACCTGGTAAAAGAGGTTGAGCGGCGGGTACATCAGGCACTGCATGGCATCGCGCGGAGCGACGCGCGCGGCATCGGGGGTCGACGTCTCGAAGGCGGCCGTGAGCTTGTCGACGAGCCCCGGCCGACGGAGCCAGTAGGTCTGCTGGGCGTCCACCCAGTGGTAGACGTATTCGTCGTACGAGCCTTCCGGCGAACGCAGCCGCTCCAGCGGGATCTCGCACAGCTGCGTCATCCGCTTCTGCTCACGGCAGATGAGGGCCAGCCAGAAGGCGTTCAGCCAGTTCCCCGCATCGGCGAAGGACTGTGGTCCGATCGCCGGGACGCTCCGCGCCCTGCCGTTGATGAAGCACTCGACAGTGCCTTCACTCGCGCCGGTCACGGCGAACACCGCCGAGCCGAGCTGCATCGCGGTGACCGTGGCCTTCCACGTCTCCAGCCGGTCCGCCTCCGGGTCGGCAACCGCGTGGGCCTGCAAAGCGAGGAGAGCCGTGCTGAACGCGAAGTCGATCATGTCGGCCGACTCCTCGAGTTCGTCGACCCTCCGGTTCACCCGCTCGCTCAGCCGGTCGGCGAATGCCTCGGCATCGGGCTGAGGCTCGATGTGGCGGGCAACAGTCTCGGTCACGGAAGAGTCCCCTTGCTGATGTCGAACCGCCGGTACTGCAAGCCAGTGTAGCTTCCGGCGTTCTTCTCACCCTTGACGACGACGTATTCGAGATTTCCGTCCTTGAGCGCCGTCGTGATCTTGTCGACGAGGTCCGTCTCGCCCCGCTCTTCCATCTCCCTGAGAATGTCGAAGAAGTATTCCCTGCTCCCCTGCGAAACCGCCTTGCGGGTGGCCCCGGGAAGAAGGCGACTATTGAGACCCGTACTCGGGCTGCTCTTGGCTTCGACGACGACGACCCGCCCGTCCTCGTTCGTCCAGACCTGGTCGAACTGGTCGTTGCCGTTCTTCGGGCCGAGGAGCGGCTCGTCCTTGAAGCCCGGGAAGTTCTCGGCGATGTAGTGGTGCCTCGCGGCCGCCTCACCGAAAGCCTCGGTCGCTTTGCCCATCTCCGTGTGGGACGCCTTGTACACCCCGTCTGCCTGCGGAAGACCGAGCCTCTGCCTCCAATCCTTGACCAGGTTGTCCCACGTCACGGCACTGTGGCGCTTCTTCGCGAACAGGTCGAGCAGGTTGAGCCGGTCCTTGTCGGTGACCTTGGTCTCGTCCAGGGAGATGTAGTCGTCGTCGAGGTAGTGGGGCTCGGGGGGCTCCGGGGTGTCCTTGGCCGGGACCCACGGGCCGTGCTCGTCCAGTTTGACGAGCTGGGGCGGTGTGTATCCGCTCTCGTCCTTGTAGGACAGCCGCTTGCGGTCACCGTCGATGTTGTAATACTGCTCCCGGTATCCCGGCTCCTCGTTGGCGCGGTAGACCTGGATCTCCTCGATCTGCTCCTTGGTGAGGCTCCCGGGCTCTCCGTAGGGGTTCGGGCCGTCCTTCATGAACTCGGGCCGCTTCACGGGCTGGCGTGCAGGGGGCTCGTGGCCGCCGGTCGAACCGCCGTCGTGCCCGCCGGTGCCGGAGCCGTCGTGGCCACCCGTGCCCGCGCCGTCGTGGCCACCGGTCGAGCCGCCGTCGTGCCCGCCCGTGCCCGCGCCGTCGTGCCCACCGGTCGAACCGCCGTCGTGGCCACCCGTACCGTCGTGACCACCGGTGCCGTCGTGCCCGCCCGTGCCCGGGCCGTCGTGGCCGCCGCCGGACGGGTTGAGGTCGTTGCGGGGGCCCTCGGGGGCGTGGCCGCCGGGGGTGTGGTCCGGGGCGTGGCCGCCGGGTGCCAGGTGGTCGGGGACGTGGTCCGGCACGTGATCGGGGACGTGGACCGGCTCGGAGATGTCCGAGCCGAGCTTGATGACGCCGTCGCGGCCGCCGACGCCCGCCATCTCGGGCACCTTGGCCTGCGCCGGGACGGGGCTGTGGGGCTTGACCGGGTTGCGGTCCGCGCCGGTGTGGTCGCCGGGAAGGTTCTCCTTCGGGGCTTCGTCGCCGTGCTGGCGGAGGTTGCCGGCCTCGTCGTAGACGTTGCCGTGCGGGTCCATGAACTCGACCTTGCCGCCGTGTTCCAACTTGATGGTGTTGGGCGGGAGTTCGACGGTCTTCTCGGGGAACTTGATCCCGCCGTCGGCGGTCTTGATCGCGCCCTCGGGGATGTGGGCACCGGGCGGGAGCTTGAACGAGCCGTCGGGGAGCTTGATGGCGCCCTCGGGGATGGAGACGGCCTTGTCGAGGTTGATGCTGGGCATCTTGAAGTCGGTGATGCCCTTCAGGCCCTTCATCACGTCGCTGACCTTCGAGATGCCGAAGCCGGCGCCCTTGAAGACGTACGTCATCGGGTCGATGGCCTTGCCGACCTTGCCGGCGACGGACAGCGCCTTGCCGGCGAGACCGGCCTTGCCCGCGCCCTCGGCCGCCGCGCCCTCGCCGCCGGTGAAGACGGTGGTCAGGACGTTGAACGTGACGGCGCCCGCCGCCCGCGAGGGGTTCGAGCTCCACTGGTCCCAGGCCACCAGCGCCTTGCCGGTCTCCTTCACGGCGGTGCGCGAGTCGCGCAGCCAGGACGGCAGGTCCTTGTCCGGCATCGCCCAGAACGCCGGTCCCACACCGGGGATGCCCGTGATGACGAGTCCCGTCGCGAGCTTGGCGAGGCCGGTCCAGGCCTGCTTGCAGGCGTCCCAGCCGCCGAAACCGACCAGTGTGCCCAGGCCCTTGATGGTGCCCCAGACGCCGTCGACGAAGACGCCCTTGCCGAACTCGATGACCTGGTCCGGCAGGTCCCACCACGGGATGTCGCGGTCGACGGCGCTGCCCCAGGGCAGGTCCTTGGAGTCCTTCAGCGACTTCGCGTCGTAGCCGTACATGTCGTCGGCGTTGGAGCCGTCGTTGACGCGCAGCGGCTTGCCGCCGACCAGGGCGACGATCTTGGCGTAGGCGTCCCGCTCGACGCCCTGGAACTGCGTCCAGGCGTCGGCGATGTCGTTGCGCCGGTTGTTGTTCTCCTTGACCTTGTCCTCGTCCTGGCGCCAGTCGTGGTTCTTGTCGGCCATGTCCTTGAAGGCAATGGCCTCGCGCTTCAGGGTGTCGAGCCTGTCCCTGATCGGCGCGGCGTCCTTGGAGTACTGCCCCAGCGCGCCCGCGATCGTGCAGACGTCCTGACTGAGCTTCAGGCCCAGATCCGACACCGGCTTCGTCGTCGCGAACAGCTGGTCGGCCTCGGGCGCCTTGTAGAACGCGCTCAGGGCGCCGAAGCTCGAGTGCACGTCCCCCGCGGCCGTGGCGATCGTCGCCCCGCCCGTCGAGATCGACTTCACCCGGTTGTCCAGCTCCCCCAGGTCGCCCGTGAAGACCGGCACCTCGGCCGGGTTCACCGGATTCTCGTCGCTCACTTGCTACCCCCCGTGGCGAGAGTGTGTCAGCCGATGTTGTCGACCGCGCTCTTGGCGCGGGCGAGCGTCTGCTGCGCGGTGCTGTCGTTCTCCTCCAGCGTCTTGCGCAGCAGCGCGATG
>NZ_JBEZGX010000110.1:0-11692 GCF_040650235.1 Kitasatospora sp. NPDC048722 | reverse complement strand
CGGAACGGAAGTCCTCCAGCATCGGGTCCATCAGCGGCGAGTGGAACGCGTGGGACACCCTCAGCCGCGTCGTCTTGCGATCGGCGAAGTGCGCCGCGATCGCCTCGACGGCCTCCACCGTCCCGGAGACGACGATCGAGCGCGGGCCGTTGACCGCGGCGATCGACACGAACTCACCCAGCAGCGGCAGGACTTCGTCCTCCGCCGCCTGCACCGCCAGCATCGCGCCACCCGCCGGCAGCGCCTGCATCAGACGGCCACGGGCACTCACCAACGCGCACGCGTCGGCGAGCGAGAACACCCCCGCGACGTGCGCCGCAGCCACCTCACCGATCGAGTGCCCGGCCACGAACTCCGCCCGCACACCGAGGGATTCGACGAGACGGTACAGCGCCACCTCGACGGCGAACAGACCCGCCTGCGCGTACTCCGTCCGGTTCAACAGCTCCTCGTCGTCGCCCCACACCACATCCCGAACCGGCACCTCCAGCGCCGCACACACCTCGTCGAAAGCCCGCGCGAACACCGGGAACCGGGCATACAACTCCCGCCCCATCCCCAACCGCTGCGACCCCTGCCCCGAGAACAGGAACGCCGTCCCACCACCCCTGACCGTGCCCTCGACGGCCCCGCCCGAGCCCGCCGCCTGCGCCTCGAGCCCGCGCAGCAGCGCGTCCCGGTCCGAACCGACCACCACAGCCCGGTGGTTGAGCATCGACCGGCTCGTGGCCAGCGCCACCGCGACGTCCGCGGCCGGCAGGGCCGCGGCGACGTCGCGTAGACGGGCGGCCTGTGCGCGCAGCGCCTCCGGCGTACGGCCGCTCAGCACCCACGGCACGACGGCCGGGACCGGGGCGGCCTCCTCCGCCTCCTCCGCCACCACCTCGTCCGCCTGCTCCAGGACCACGTGCGCGTTCGTCCCGCTGATGCCGAACGCCGAGACGCCCGCCCGGCGCGGACGCCCGGTCTCCGGCCAGTCACGGGCCTCCGTCAGCAGTTCGACGGCGCCCGCCGTCCAGTCGACGTGCGAGGACGGCTCGTCGACGTGCAGGGTGGCGGGCAGCACGCCGGCGCGCAGCGCCATGACCGTCTTGATCACGCCCGCGACGCCGGCCGCCGCCTGGGCGTGGCCGATGTTCGACTTGACGGCGCCGAGGTAGAGCGGCCGGTCGGCGGGCCGGTCCTGGCCGTAGGTCGCGAGCAGGGCCTGGGCCTCGATCGGATCGCCCAGGGTCGTCCCCGTGCCGTGGGCCTCGACGGCGTCGACCTGGTCGGGGGTGAGGCGGGCGTTGGTGAGCGCGGCCCGGATGACGCGTTGCTGCGAGGGGCCGTTGGGGGCGGTCAGGCGGCTGCTGGCGCCGTCCTGGTTGACGGCGGTGCCCCGGACGACGGCGAGGACCTCGTGGCCGAGGCGCCGGGCGTCCGAGAGCCGCTCGACGAGCAGGACGCCGACGCCCTCGGCCCAGGAGGTGCCGTCCGCGGCCTCCGCGAAGGGCTTGCACCGCCCGTCGGGGGCGAGTCCGCGCTGGCGGGAGAACTCGGTGAACAGGCGGGTGGTCGGCATGACGGCGACGCCGCCGGCGACGGCCATCGAGCACTCGCCGGCGCGTAGCGCGCGGACCGCGAGGTGGAGGGCGACGAGGGCGGAGGAGCAGGCGGTGTCGACGGTGACGGCCGGGCCCTCCAGGCCGAGGGTGTAGGCGATGCGGCCGGAGAGGACGCTGACGGCCCCACCGGTGAGGAGGTGGCCCTCGGTCTCCTCGGTCCGGCGGGCGAGGGATCCGTAGTCGGTGTCGGCGCCGCCGATGAACACGCCGGTGTCGCTGCCGCGCAGGGTGGCGGGGGCGATGCGGGCGCGCTCGACGGCCTCCCAGGCGGATTCGAGGAGGAGCCGCTGCTGCGGGTCCATGGCGAGGGCCTCGCGGGGGGCGATGCCGAACAGCTCGGCGTCGAAGTCGGCGACGCCGTCGAGGAAGCCGCCGTGGCGGACGTAGCTCTTGCCGGGGGTGCCGGGGGTGGGGTCGTAGAGGCCCCCGGTGTCCCACCCGCGGTCCTCCGGCAGGTCGCCGATGGCGTCGGCGCCGTCGGCTACGAGCCGCCAGAGGTCCTCCGGGGTGCGGACACCGCCGGGGTAGCGGCAGGCCATCCCGATGATCGCGATCGGCTCGGCGTCCCTCGCCTCGACGGACTCCAGGCGCTGCTTCGTGCGCCGCAGGTCCGCGGTGACCTTCTTGAGGTAGTCGCGGAGCTTGTCCTCGGAGGTGCTGGCCATGGGTGGGAAACCTCGCAGTTCGGAAGGGTGGTACGGGCCGGCGTCTTACGGGTCGCCTCAGGCGAGTCCGAGCTCGCGGTCGATCAGGTCGAACATCTCGTCGTCCGTGGTGGCGTCGAGCGCGTCGTCCGGTCCGTCGGCGCTCGCGGGCGACTCCGTGGCGTCGCCGTCGAGCCGCCACTGGAGGCTCTTGAGGCGGGCGAGGAGGCGGGTGCGGGAGTCGGCGTCCAGCTCGGTGGCGCCGAGGGCGCTCTCCAGCTCGTCGAGTTCGGCGAAGACGGGCCGGGCTGGCGCCGCGGCGCCGGCGGGCGCGGCGACCAGGTCGCGCAGGCGCCCGGCGAGGGCGGTGGGCGACGGGTGGTCGAAGATCGTCGTGGTGGGCAGCCGCAGGCCGAGTTCGGCGTTGAGGCGGTTGCGCAGCTCGACGGCGGTCAGGGAGGACATGCCGAGGTCGAGGAAGCCGCGCTCGGGTTCGACGGCCTCGGGCGAGCCGTGGCCGAGGACGGCGGCGAGGTGGCCCACGACGACGTCCAGCAGCAGCTTCTCCTGCTGGGCGGCGGCGAGGCCGGGCAGCCGGTCCAGCACGCCCCGGTCTCCGGTCGCCACGCTCCCGGCCGGGCCGGCGGCCGTGCGCCGGGCGGCGGCGCGCCGGGGCGCGAGCTCGGCGAACAGCGGCGGTGCCCCGGCCGTGGCGAGGGCGTGCCGGTCGAGCCGGATCGGGGCCAGGTGCGGTCGGTCGACGCCGCTCGCGGCGTCGAGCAGGGCGAGGCCCTGGACGGCCGTGAGCGGCAGCATGCCGGAGCGCGCGAAGCGGGCGATGTCCACGGCGTCCAGCGTGGACGTCATTCCACTCGATTCTCCCCAGTATCCCCACGCGAGGGAGGCGGCCGGGCGCCCTTCTGCGCGGCGGAGGTGGGCGAGGGCGTCGAGGAAGGCGTTGGCGGCGGCGTAGTTGGCCTGGCCGGGGCCGCCGGCCGTGGCGGCGAAGGAGGAGAACAGGACGAAGGCGGAGAGGTCCAGGTGCCGGGTCGCCTCGTGGAGGTTCCACGCGGCGTCCACCTTGGGGCGCAGCACCTCGGTGATCTGCTCGTCCGTCAGGCCTTCGAGCAGTCCGTCGCGCAGGACGCCGGCGGCGTGGACGACGCCGGTCAGCGGGTGCTCGGCGGGGACGGCGGCGAGGAGCGCGTCGAGGGCGGCGCGGTCGGCGGCGTCGCAGGCGGCGACGCGGGCGTCGGCGCCGAGGGCCGCGAGGTCGGCGACGAGCTCGGCGGCGCCGGGCGCGTCCGGGCCCCGGCGACCGGTGAGCACGAGGTGGCGGACGCCGTGTTCGATGACGAGGTGGCGGGCGACGAGGGCGCCGAGGGTACCGGTGCCGCCGGTGATCAGGACGGTGCCGGCGGGGTTCCAGGACCACGCGCGGTCGTCCCCGTCGGAGGGCACCGGGCGCAGCCGGGGCGCTGTCACCTCGCCGCCGCGGACGGCCAGGCGCGGCTCGTCGGGGACGGCGAGGGCGGTGGGCAGGGCGGTGTCCGAGGCCGGGTCGCCGTCGAGGTCGACGAGGAGGAAACGGCCGGGGTTCTCGGACTGGGCGGAGCGGATGAGCCCGTGGGCCGCCGCCCGGGCGAGGACGGTGACATCGGTGGCGGGGGCCCCGGTCTCGGCGCCGTGGGTGAGCAGGGCGAGGCGGGCGTCGGCGAGCCGCGGCTCGCCGAGCCAGGCGCGGGCGAGGCCGTGGGCGGCCCGGACGGCGCGGTGCGCGGCGGTGACGGGGTCGGCGTCGTCGCCGGCGACCGCGCTGAGGCGGTGGACGACGGTGGCAGGTACGGGCTCTCCGGCGTCGAGGGCGGCGGTGAGGTCGGCCAGGTCGGCGTAGGACCGGGCTCCGAGGGCGGCGGCGAGCGCGTCGTCGTCGCCGAGGACGGCCGTGTCCTCACGACCGGTGGCGCAGACGGCGCTGTCGGGTGTCGGAGCCCACTCGACCGCGTAGAGCGGGTCCGCCGCCGGGGCGAGGTGCTCGGCCGCGATCGGGCGGACGGTGACCGCCTCGGCGGTGAGCACGGGGGCTCCGTCGGCGTCGGCGGCGGTGAGCGCGTGGCCGCCGCCGGCGGCCGGGGTGAGCCGGACGCGGAGCAGGGCGGCGCCGGTGGCGTGGACGGTGACGCCGCGCCAGTCGGCGGGCTGGGCCGGGTCGGTGTCGCCCGGGAGGGCGGCGAGCAGGGCCTGGAGCAGTCCGGGGTGGACGCGGAAGCCTGCCGTCTCGGTGCGGTGCTCCTCGGGCAGGGCGACCTCGGCGAACAGCTCGTCGCCACGCCGCCAGCGCGCGACGACGGTGCGGAAGCGCTCGCCGTACTCGGCGTCGTCCGGAGCGTCCACCGCCTCGGCGCCGGTCGGCGGCCACTCGGTCAGGGCCGTCCCGGTGGCCTCGTCCCGGGTCAGGGTGCCGGCGGCGTGGCGGGTCCACGGGGTGTCGTCGGCCGCACCGGTCGGGCGGGCGTGGACGGTGAGGGTCCGTCGGCCGTCGGCGTCGGCGGGTCCCGCGGTGAGCTGGAGGTCGACGGTGCCGTGGTCGGGCAGGGTCAGCGGGGTGAGCTCGGTGAGGTCGGCGACCGTCGGGCAGCCCGCCTCGTCGCCGACTCGCACGGCCCAGTCGAGCATTGCGGTGCCCGGCACGACGGCGGTGCCGCGCACGAGGTGGTCGGCCGTCCAGGGGTGCGTCGTGGTCCCGATCCGGCCGGTGAGCAGGACGCTCCCCGAGCCGTCCGCGAGCCGGACGACACCGTCCAGGCCGCAGGGTTCGAGGGGCGCGCCGGTGCGGGCGGTGTCCTGGGCGAGCCAGTAGCGGCGGCGCTGGAAGGCGTAGGTGGGCAGGTCGGCGGGCCGGCCGCCGGCGAGGGCGGGCCGCCAGTCGATCCGTACGCCGTGTACGTGGGCCTCGGCGAGGGAGGCGAGCAGCCGGGCCGGGCCGCCGTCCTCGCGCCGGACGGTGCCGAGCACGACGGCCCGGACGCCCGCGTCGGCGGCGGTGTCCTCGACGGCCGTCGAGAGCACCGGGTGCGGGCTGCATTCGAGGAAGGCGTCGTGGCCCTGGGCGAGCAGGGCGCGGACGGACTCCTCCAGGCGGACGGTCTGCCGCAGGTTCCGGTACCAGTAGCCGGCGTCGAGCGGGGTGTCGCCGAGCCAGTCGGCGGTGACGGTGGAGAAGAACGGGATGCGGGCCCCGCGCGTGGTCAGACCGGCGAGTTCGGTGCGGAGGGTCTCCTCGATCCGTTCGACCTGGGCGGAGTGGGAGGCGTAGTCGACGGGGATGCGCTTGGCCCGGACGCCGTCGCGGGCGCAGTCGTCGAGGAGGGCGTCGAGGGCCGCGTTCTCGCCGGAGACGACGACGCCGGACGGGCCGTTGGCGGCGGCCACCGAGATCCGGCCGCCGTAGGGCTCGATGCGGGCGAGGACGTCGGCGTGGGCCTGCGGCACCGACACCATGCCGCCGTGGCCGGAGAGGCCGCGGGCGATGGCCTGGCTGCGCAGGGCGACGACCTTGGCGCCGTCACCCAGGGAGAGAGCGCCGGCCACGCAGGCGGCGGCGATCTCGCCCTGGGAGTGGCCGAGGACGGCGGTGGGGGTGACGCCGTGGGCCTGCCAGCAGGCGGCGAGCGCGATCATGGTGGCCCACAGCGCGGGCTGGGCGACGTCGACGCGGTCGAGTGACGGCGCATCGGACCGGCCGCGCAGGACGGCTTCGAGGGACCAGTCCGTCCAGGGCGCGAGGGCCCGTTCGCAGGCGGCGATCCGCTCGGCGAACTCCGGTGACGCATCGAGCAGTTCGGCGCCCATGCCGACCCACTGGGAGCCCTGGCCGGGGAAGACGAGGACGGCCCGGCGGTCGCGCCCGGCGCCGTGCCGGCCGGTGACGACGCCCGGGGCGGGCGCGCGGTCGGCGAGCGCGGCGAGTCCGGCGCGCAGGTCCTCGATGCCGGTGCCGACGACGGCGGCGCGGTGTTCCAGGAGCGCGCGGCCGGTGGCGAGGGAGTGCGCGAGGTCGAGCGGCGCGGCGGCGCTGACGTCGAGGTGGTCGAGCAGCGCGCGGGCCTGGCCGCGCAGGGCCTCGGCGCTGCGGGCGGAGAGCAGCCAGGGCAGGGCGGGGCGCTCGGGTGCGGGTGCCGGCTCGGGCTCCTGCTCGGGGGCCTGTTCGAGGATCACGTGGGCGTTGGTGCCGCTGAGTCCGAAGGAGGAGACGCCGGCGCGGCGGGGCCGTCCGGTGGCGGGCCAGTCGCGGGCCTCGGTGAGCAGGTCGACGGCGCCCTCCGTCCAGTCGACGTGCGTGGTGGGCCGGTCGATGTGGAGCGACACCGGCAGCTCGCCGTGCCGCAGGGCGAGGACGGTCTTCATGACCCCGGCGACGCCGGCGGCGGCCTGGGTGTGGCCCAGGTTGGACTTCACCGAGCCCAGGAGCAGTGGGAGTTCGCGGTCCTGGCCGTAGGTGGCGAGCAGGGCCTGGGCCTCGATCGGGTCGCCGAGGCGGGTGCCGGTGCCGTGCGCCTCGACGGCGTCCACCTCGGCGGGCGCCAGGCCGGCGTCGGCCAGGGCGGCCCGGATCACCCGCTGCTGGGACGGGCCGTTGGGCGCCGTCAGCCCGTTGGAGGCACCGTCCTGGTTGACGGCGGAGCCGCGCACGAGCGCCAGCACCGGGTGCCCGTTGCGACGGGCGTCCGAGAGCCGCTCGACGAGCAGCACGCCGACGCCCTCGGCCCAGCCCGTCCCGTCGGCCGCGTCCGCGAACGGCTTGCAGCGGCCGTCGGGTGCCAGGCCGCGCTGGCGCGAGAACTCGACGAACACCTGCGGCGTGGACATCACCGTCACGCCGCCCGCGAGCGCCAGCGAGCACTCGCCGCGGCGCAGGGCCTGGGCGGCCAGGTGCAGGGCGACCAGCGAGGACGAGCACGCGGTGTCGACCGTGACGGCCGGGCCCTCCAGGCCGAGGGTGTAGGCGACGCGGCCCGAGATCACGCTCGCGGCGTTGCCCGTCATCACGTGCCCGGCGACGCCCTCCCGGGCCGGGTCCAGCAGCAGGTGGTAGTCCTGGAAGTTCGAGCCGACGAACACGCCCGTCCGCGACCCGTGCAGATCGCCGGGGTCGATGCCGGAGCGCTCGACGGCCTCCCAGACCGTCTCCAGCAGGAGCCGCTGCTGCGGGTCCATCGCGAGGGCCTCGCGCGGGGAGATGCCGAAGAAGGCGGCGTCGAAGTCGGCCGGGGCGGTCAGGAACGCCCCCTCGGCGACGTAGCTGGTGCCCTCGTGGTCCGGGTCCGGGTGGTGCAGGCGGTCGGTGTCCCAGCCCCGGTCGGCCGGGAACGGGCCCACCGCGTCGCGGCCCTCGGCGAGCAGCCGCCAGAGGTCCTCCGGCGACTCGATGCCGCCGGGGAAGCGGCAGGCCATCGCGACGATCGCGACCGGCTCGTCGACGGCGACGGCGGCCGTCGGCTCCAGGGCGGCCGCCGTGCCGGCCAGTTCGGCGCGCAGGTGCGCGGCGACGGCGGCCGGGGTCGGCCGGTCGAACAGCAGCGTGGCGGGCAGGCGCAGAGCGGTCGCGGCGGTGAGGCGGTTGCGCAGCTCGACGGCGGTCAGCGAGTCGAACCCGAGGTCCCGGAATGCCCGGGCGGCCTCGACGGTCGTGGTCGAGGCGTGCCCGAGGACCGCGGCGGCCTCCGTGCGGACGAGCTCCAGCAGCAGGCGTTCCTGCTCGTCGGCACTGCGGCCGCGCAGCTGCTCGGCCAGCGGGGAGTCGGTGGTCGTCGTGACGGTGCCCTCGGGCGCCGCGCGACGCGCCTCGGGCAGGTCCGCGATCAGCGCGCTCGGCCGGGCGGCGGTGAGCACGGGGGCGAGCGCGCTCCAGTCGACGTCGGCCACGGTGAGGCCCGAGGCGTCCGCGAGCAGGGCCCGGCTTAGCGCGGCGACCGCCCGCTCTGGGTCCATCGGGGCGAGCCCGCTGCGCCGCGTCCGCCCGGTGAGGCCCGGGTGGTCCCCCGCCATGCCGGCCCCGGCCCAGGGGCCCCAGGCGACGGCGGTGGCGGGCAGCCCGGCGGCCCGGCGGTGCTCGGCGAGGGCGTCGAGGTAGGCGTTGGCGGCGGCGTAGTTGGCCTGGCCGGGGTTGCCGAGGACACCGGTGATCGAGGAGAACAGGACGAACAGGGCGAGATCGTGGCCGGCCGTCAGCTCGTGGAGGTTGCGGGCGGAGACGGCCTTGGCGCGGAGCACCACGTCGAAGCGCTCGGCCGTGAGGCTCTCCAGGACGCCGTCGTCGAGGACGCCGGCCGCGTGGACGACACCGGCGAGCGGGTACTCGGCGGGCACGGCGGCGAGAAGGGCGGCGAGCGCGTCGCGGTCGGCGACGTCGCAGGCGGCGACGGTGACACGGACGCCGAGCTCCGCCAGCTCGTCGCTCAACTCCTGCGCGCCGGGGGCCCCGGAGCCACGGCGGCCGACGAGGAGGAGGTGCTGCGCACCGGCCTGGGCCAGCCAGCGGGCGACGTGGGCACCGAGGGCACCGGTGCCGCCGGTGACGAGCAGGGTGCCCCGGGGGGCGGTCCAGCCCTCGGAGGCGTCCGGCGCGCCCGGCCGGGCCACCTCACCAGCCGGACGGTCGGCACCCGGCAGCACGGCCGCACCGCCCGTACCTGCGACGGGCCCCGCCCCGGCACCGGCGTCCGACGCGTTCGGCTCCACCACCCCGTCCGTACCGGCGGGCCGACCGGGGGCCGCGGGCACCGTGTCCGCCACCCCGCGCCGTTCGGAGGCGGGCCTCGGCAGGCCTGCCGCGCGGCCCCGCACCGGTGGGAGGTGGCGGCGGGTCAGACGGCGGGCGTAGGCACCGGAGCCGCGCAGGGCGAGCTGGTCCTCGGCGGTCTGGGCGAGGAGGCCGGCCAGTCGCACGGCGGTGCGGGCGTCGGGGTCGGCGGGCAGGTCGACCAGGCCGCCCCAGCGCTGCGGGTGCTCCAGCGCGGCCACCCGGCCCAGGCCCCACAGCTGCGCCTGCCCGGGATCGCTCACGCGGTCCGCGCCCTCGGCCGCGACGGCGCCCCGGGTGAGGCACCAGAGCCTCGCCGGGCCGCCGACGGCCTCCAGGGTGCGCAGCAGCTCGACGGTCGCGGGCAGGTGGCGGGGGACGAGGTGGTGGTCGGGGTGCGGGCGGCCGTCGGCGGCGAGGAAGGAGAGGACGCCGGCGAGCGGCTCGCCGGAGCCGTCCGCGAGCACCTCGGCCAGGGCCTCGGACCCGGCCACCCGCTCGATCCGCAGGCCGCGCTCGGCGAGGGCGTCGAGGACGGCCTCGGGCCGGCCTGCCTCCGTACCCTCTGCGCCCTCTGCGCCCTCTGCGCCCTCCGGTAGGACGGCGAGCCAGCGCCCCGCCGGGACGGCGTCGGTGAGGCCGCGCACGGGCACCCAGCTCGTCCCGTAGGTCCACGCGTCCAGCGCGCCGAGCAGGCGCCGCTGACCGCGCCAGGAGGCCAGGACGGGCAGCAGTCGGTCCAGCGAGGCCTCGGCGGCCTCCTCCGCGATCCCGAGGACGGCCGACGCCTCCCGCAGGTCGCCGGCCTCGACGGCCGTCCAGAACGCGTCCTCGACCGGGTCGGCCGGGGGCGTGCCCGCGTCGCGGCGCTGGAGCTCGGGCAGCCAGTAGCGCTGCCGCTGGAACGCGTACGTGGGAAGGTCGACGCGGCGGCCGCCGGAACCGGCGAGCACCGCCGCCCAGTCCGGGCCCGCACCGCGCACGTGCAGGCGGGCGAGGGACTCCAGGACGGCCGGCTCCTCGGGGCGGTCCTGGCGGAGCACGGCGGCCACGGCCGCGTCGGCGGGCAGCGACTCGGCCGCCATCGCGGTGAGGACGCCGTCCGGGCCGACTTCGAGGAAGCGGGTGACCCCGGCGGCGTGCAGCGTGCGGATGCCGTCGCCGAAGCGGACGGCCTCGCGGACGTGCCGCACCCAGTACCCGGGGGTCGTGAAGTCCTCGCCGGGGCCGAGGGCGCCGGTCAGGTTGGAGACCAGCGGGATCGAAGGAGCGTTGTACGTCAGCCCGTCGAGGACCTCGCGGAAGTCCGCCAGCATCGGGTCCATCAGCGGCGAGTGGAACGCGTGCGAGACGCGCAGCCGTGTCGTCTTGCGGTCGGAGAAGTGCGCCCGGACCGCGTCAACGGCCTCCTCCGCGCCGGAGACGACGACGGAGGTCGGGCCGTTGACGGCGGCGATCGACACGAACTCGCCGAGCAGCGGAAGGACTTCGTCCTCCGTCGCCTGCACCGCCAGCATCGCGCCACCCGCGGGCAGCGCCTGCATCAGGCGGCCACGGGCACTCACCAGCGCGCACGCGTCGGCGAGCGAGAACACCCCGGCGACGTGCGCGGCCGCCACCTCACCGATCGAGTGCCCGGCCACGAACTCGGGCCGCACGCCCAGCGATTCGACGAGCCGGTACAGCGCCACCTCGACCGCGAACAGACCCGCCTGAGCGTACGCGGTCCGATTGAGCGACTCCGCTTCCGAGCCCCACACGACATCGCGCAGTGCCGGGTCGAGCTGGGCGCACGCCGCATCGAAGGCCTCCGCGAAGACCGGGAACCTGGCGTACAGCTCCCGCCCCATCCCCAGCCGCTGCGACCCCTGCCCGGAGAACAGGAACGCCGTGGCCCCCTTCTCCGCCACACCCGTCACGAGGCCCGCTCCCCCGCCCCCGGCCGCCAGGGCGTCCAGGGCGCGCAGGCGCTCCTCGGGCTCGGCCGAGACCACGACGGCCCGGTGCGCCATGGCCGTCCGGCCGTTCGCCAGGGAGTACGCGACGTCGACCGGGTCGAGCGGGCCGCGTGTCCGGAGGTGGGCGGCCAGACGTCCGGCCTGGGCCCGCAGGGCAGGCTCCTCGTGCGCCGACAGCACCCACGGCAGCACGGCGCCGGGAGCCTCCTCGGGCACGGCGTCCCCGACGGGCTCCGTCGGCGCCGCCTCCAGCACGACGTGCGCGTTGGTGCCGCTGACGCCGAAGGAGGACACGGCCGCACGCCGCGGCCACGCGTTGGCGGGCCATTCCCGGGCCTCGCCCAGGAGTTCGGCGGCACCGGCGGTCCAGTCGACGTGCGGGGTCGGGGCGTCGAGGTGCAGGGTGCGCGGCAGCAGGCCGTGCCGCATCGCGAGCACCGTCTTGATCACCCCGGCGACGCCGGAGGCGGCCTGGGTGTGGCCGGTGTTGGACTTCAACGCACCGATGAGCACGGGCCGTTCGCGGTCCTGCCCGTACGTCGCGAGGAGGGCCTGCGCCTCGATCGGGTCGCCGAGCCGCGTGCCCGTGCCGTGCGCCTCGACGGCGTCCACCTCGGCGGGCGCCAGGCCGGCGTCGGCCAGGGCGGCCCGGATCACCCGCTGCTGCGACGGGCCGTTGGG
>NZ_JBEZGX010000109.1:0-12051 GCF_040650235.1 Kitasatospora sp. NPDC048722 | reverse complement strand
CTCACCGCCGACCGGAACGACCGGGACGTCCTCGACGCCATGACGGCCACCCAGATCTGCCGCGGTCCGGACCGGTCCGGCGGCCGAGTGCCAGGCCAGGCGGCCGTCCTCCGTCGACATTGCTGAGCCCTCCGGGCTGGTGTGGGTCATCCGCAGCGACGCCCCTCGTTGATGCAGGTCGCCATCTGGTCCAGCAGGTCCCGGGACATCACGTTGATGAAGTCCCCGTGGTCGGTGATCGGGTTGTGGAGCTGCTCCGGGAAGGTGTCGACGGCGAAGCGAACGCCGGTCGGCACGTCGTAGGCGATGCGCTCGGTCAGCTGGGGGATCGCCCGGAAGTTCCGCGGGCAGCTGCCGTCCGCCCGCGAGAAGGCGGTGTGGGTGCGGTGGTTGGCGCTGTCGATGTTCCTGCCGTCCCAGCAGTCGGGGAACTTGAGGGTCCGGACGACCCGGCTGCCGCCCGGGCAGAGCGGGTACTTGTCGGCGAGCTGGCGGTCCTCGAAGCCGGTGCAGCTCCACGAGGCGTGGGCGTTGGCCGGGCCGTTGGTGAGCGCCTTGGCGTCGCCGGTGATGATCCGCAGGAAGCGGGTCATCGGCTGGACCCTGTTCCCGGCGGCGGAGTCGTACGTGATCCCGACCTCGGCCGGCTGGAGGATGCGTCCGACGTTGCGGTCCTTCCCGCCGCCCGGCGCCTTCGCGTCCTTCTCCGCCTGCCCGTCGAGGACCCGCAGCACCGGCCAGTAGTAGGCCGACTGGTCCCCGTTGGAGCAGGTGGTGCCGGCGTTGGCGAGCCTGCCGTTGGTGGAGAACGCGTCCGTGACGAGGTTCCCGACGTAGTCGTGCATGTGGTGGGCGCCGTTGCTGACCCCGGGCGCCACGATCACGTTGTCGGGGTTGAGGTGGCGGTTCTCGTTGAGCCCGCACTGCGAGGTGAAGGTGCCGGTGGCCGACCCGGTGCGGGTGGGCCTGGCGGTGTTCGGGGTCACGGTCCTGATGTCGACGAACCCCCGTCCCAGGGCGGACCGTCCGCCGCTCGCCAGGTTCTTCGGCCCGGCCGCGCCGCTCTGCCCGGCCGCGCCGCTCTGCCCGCCGTCACCGCTCCCGCCCTCGGGGGCGTAGTCCTCGGCGGAGGAGTCGACCACCAGGTCGCGCCGGATCGCGCAGGTCGCCAGTCCCGAGACGTCCTGGGGCAGGCCGGAGTCGGGCCCGGCGCTGGTCACCAGCTTCCGCAGGGTCGCCGTCCGCTTCCCGGCCAGCTCGCCCATGACCTGCTGCTCACCGCCGCCGGCGCCCGGCTCCGCGAGGCTTCGGTACGCGTCCGCCACCTGGACGTCGAGGTCGGCGAGGTCCTGGTCGACGTCCTGCTGCGCGCTCTCCGGCACCGCGGCCAGCGCCGTGCCGACGTCCGCGCAGGCGACCGTGCCCGGCCGGGACCCGGCCTGTTGGGAAGCGGTCCCCTGCGACCGCGACGGCCGCTGCCCGGCGAATGCGGCCGCCGCGAGCGCCGAAGCGCCGGTGACCGCCAATATCCCGGCCAGCAGAAGGGCGAACACCTTCCGCCTGGCCTTGCCGCGTTTGTGAATCCTCATGTCGCATCCTCGAAACGGGATCGGGCCTGCCTGGCAGGCCGTGGAAAGCCTTGTGCTGCCTCGGTGTCCGGGCAGGGTTCCTAGTGCTGCGTCGTCGGCCCGGAACTCGGTGCCGGGTTCGGGCCCTGGCTCGGAGCGGACGTGCCGGCCGGCGGTCCGGAAAGGTCGCCGAATTTCACCAGCCCGGTGTTCTCCAGGACCGTCATGTGGTCGAGCACGGTGGAATTCGCGGTGGTCGCGAGATCGCGGACGGTGGAATTCTGGGTCCCGGCGCGCACTTGGGCGACCACCGCGAAGACCTGGCCGTGGGCGTTGCGCACGATGTTCGCGAACATCCGGTCGAAATCGGGCCCCTGGGCGTCGTCCAGTTGTTTCAGCCACGCCTTCTGCTGGTCGGAGGGCTCGTCGGGCAGGCCCAGGCCGAGGGTCCTGGCGGCGTCCACCACGGCCCGGTCGAGATCCGTGTGCCCGTCGATCAGGTGCTGTCCCGCGGTCCTGACCTCGGGCGTGCCGCCCTTGGCGACGGCCATCCGGCCTGCGGGGATCTCCCACAGCCCGGCCAGCCGGACCCGTTTGACGAAGTCCCGGTCGAGCGGTGTCAGCGGCCCGGACGCCGTCTGCAGGGTCGCCACCGCGACCGGCGACGGGTCCGTACGCGCGGCGGTGCGGTACGAGCCCGCCGATCGCACGACGGGAACCGCCAGGGCCGTGCCCGTGAACAGCACGGCCACGATCACGAGCAGGGTGGCGAACCAGCGCGGAAGTCTGGTCGCCCCGGGTATTCCGTAAACCGCCGTTCCGGGTTCGCGTTTCTTCCTCGAAGATGACATCGGCTTCCTCATCGCGCCGGGATTCCGTTCACCGTCACCGGGCGGACGGTTCGGCGGCGACCGCACCGCGGAACCTCCCGGGAACCGCCGGCCACTGTCGGGCCGGTCACCGTGGAAAGAGGGCGAACCCGGGGTTCCGTCCCGCGACTTTGCCCATCCTTTACCCCGGGGGCGCGGGGACGCCGCACCGGCGCACCTTTCCCGACGCTTGTTCGACGATCCGTCAGCACGTGCGAACCATGCGCGTGCTGCCACTGTGGCGCGGAGCCCGGGAGGCGGTAGATTGCCGTACCGGTCGGCCCCCAAGGGCGCCGCACCGGCCCTGGTGTCCCCCCTTTTCCGTCCGGACGCGAGCGAGGCCATGTGCGACTGAACCTCAATCAACTGGCGATATTCGCCAAGGTCATCGAATGCGGCGGCTTCTCGGCGGCGAGCCAGGTCCTGTTCCTGAGCCAGTCGTCCGTCTCGAAACAGGTGCAGAACCTGGAAATAGCCCTGCGCACCCAGCTGGTCGACCGGTCAGGCCCGAAGATCCGCCCGACCCTGGCCGGGGAGGTCCTGCTCGCGCAGTCCAAGGAGGTGCTCGCGCTCGCCGACCAGGCCGTCGCGGCCGTCCAGGCCGCCGCACTCCTGCTGGAGGACCCGCTGGTGATCGGCAGCACGAGCACGATCGCCGCGCACTTCCTGCCGTCCGTCCTGCTCGAACTGCGGCGACGGGCGCCCGAGGTCCGCTTCGGCCTCGTCGTCAGCGGCGCCGACCAGCTGACGACCGCCCTGGAGGAAGGCCGGATCGGTGTCGCACTGAGCGGAGGCCCGCTGCCCCCCGGGCGCTACCGGTCGGAGCGCCTCGCCGACGACGACATGCTGCTCGCCTGCGCGGCCGGCCATCCGCTGGCCGGGCGGGACGTCACTCCCGCCGACCTGGCGGACGAAACGTTCCTGCTGCGCGAGACCGGTTCGGACACCCGCCGTCAGCTGACGGACCTCCTGCACGCCTGGGAACTGTCCGGTGCCCGGACGCTCGACCTGTGGGGCACCGAAGGCATCAAGGAGGCCGTACGGATCGGTCTGGGAGTCGGGCTGGTGGCGCGCCGGTCCGTCCACCTGGAGCTCCGGCACGGCGTCCTGGCCGAACTGCGGATCCACCCGGCGCCCGGGCACCGGACCGTGACGGCAGGCTCGACGCTGGCCCGGCCCCTCACCGCGTACGAGCAGATGCTGCTACTGGTCCTGCGGGACGGCGCCGCCCGGGCGACCGCGGAGGCGTGATCCCCCCGATCACACGCGCGGCGGATTCCGGTCCAGGTAGCGGAGGCCCTGCTTGAGGTGGGCCCGCGGGTTGGTGTCCAGGTACCGGGCCCAGGCGGGCCTGCTCTCGCCGCGCCGGTAGGCGTAGCAGGCCAGGGCGTAGCCGAGCATCCGCTCGCTCAGGTAGCCGAGCCGCGAGGACGACCAGCCCTGCCTGCCCTGCCGGAAGTCGAACGCGGCGTTGGCCGTGAAGACGCCGAGGCCGAAGTGCACCGTCAGCAGGTCGGTGAGCGGCTCGTGGTCGCGCCGTTCGGTCGAGATGCGCCGCTCGTCGAGGAGGCGGACGTGCCCCAACTCGTGCGCGATGGTGGCGACCAGGGCGACCGGACGGGCGGCCTGGCGCTGCGCGACGGCGATCACCGGCCGCCCGTTCTCCCGCCGGTAGTGCCCGGCGGCGGAGCGCGACCTGTGGGCGAGCCCGAGGCCGGCCACCATGGCGCCCTCGCCGTCGTCCGGCTCGATCTCGATCGTCAGCCGGTTGGGCGCCACGTCCAGGTACCCGCAGAGCTGGGCGATCAGCCCCCGGATGTCGGCGTCGGAGCCCGCGTACGGCCCGGGGAAGTACTCGGCGGTCGGCAGCACCGGAGCACGCTCCAGCATCCCGCGCCCGAACTCGGCCGCCAGCCAGGCCATGGACTCCTCGATCCAGACCCGCTCGTCCGGACCGACCGGACACCTCGGCGGGAACAGCGCCATGACACCCCCCAGTGATCACGGCCATCATGCACCACGGCGCGGGCGGCGTTGACCGCTGGGGACTACCGGGCTGCGGTGAAACGGACCGAGCCGACGCCGCCTCCGGCACTGGCACCACCCGGGCCCACGGTGTCGATCGCGTCCTCGCAGCCGGCGTCGCGGAACACGGCCGCCTCCGCGTCGGTGTCGTTGTACAGCTCGCTGACGTCGCCGTCGAGCTCGTAGCACCGGTCGCTCCCCGGATTGTCCAGGTAGTGCTCCTGGTTGTCGCTGATGTAGGTGAAAGTCCCGTCCGTGGCTTGAGCGTTGGCCGGGAACCCGATGCACAGGGCCACCACGGCGACGCCGGTGGCCAGCGTCCTTCCGAAGTTCTTCACAGGACTCTTCTCCTTCTGAGCGGTGAGCTCCCCCGGCTTCCAGCGCTGCCAGTCTCACCGTTCCGCTGCACGAAGACGCGGGGCCTCACTCGAACAGCTCTCCGTCGGCGCTTCCCGTCCTCCGGAAGGCGGTACGCCCGCACTTGCCTCTCGAAGGTCAAGAGCCCGGCTTCGGTCGGCGACGGGCCTTGGGTTCGCCGACGGATGACGACCGGCTCCCGTCGCGGCGATAACGTCGTTCGCAACCGATGACGTTGACGCCGCGTGGGATGACGACACGCACACGGTCCGACAGGTCGGTGCAATCCCCGCGCCGCCTCCACGGTGGCCCCATGCGCCGTGCCGCAGCGCAGTTCCCCGGTCGTCGATCTCGCCGCCAGAGCGCCGCACCGCCGCCCCGCCGCCCCGCCGCCCTGTCGCCCTGTCGCCCTGTCGCCCCCCAGGGCACTCACACCTCGGCGCGTCGGACTTCATCCGGTAAACGCAACGCGTTTGCTTTAAGGCGGCGAAGGGGCCTAGAGTCACTAACGCAAACCATTAGCTTTTGGTGGTGGGAGCGCTCCGCCGCCCCACCCGGCCAGGAGGAGCGTCCGCCATGCCCGCAGCCGAACTCACACCGCCGGAGGCGGCCCGCTGGGCCGACCGCGCCGGCCTGTCACTGGCCCCCGACCGTCACGCCGGCGTCGCGGCCACCGCGAACCACATCCACTCCGTCGTCGCGACCCTCCGGGAGCTGGACTTCGGGGACACCCCACCGGCAGGCGCCTACCGCGCGGAAGGGGGACGGCCCGATGCATCCGCATGAGCTCTCCCTCACCGCCGCCGCGGACGCGATCCGGTCCCGCCGGCTGTCCCCCGTCGAGCTGGTGGACTCGGTCCTCGACCGCATCGAGCAGGTGGAGCCCGAACTCGGCGCCTACGTCACGGTCACCGCGGAGCAGGCGCGCGGAGCGGCGCGCGCGGCCGAGCGCGAAACGGCGCGGGGCCGCCACCGGGGGCCGCTGCACGGCATCCCGATGGGGCTCAAGGACCTGATCGATGTCGCCGGCTTGGCCACCACGGCCAGCTCCCGGGTACGCACCGACCATCGCGCGCCGGCCGACAGCACGGTCGCCGCCCGTTTGACCGCGGCCGGCGCGGTTCTGGTCGGCAAGACCCACACGCACGAGTTCGCGTTCGGCCTGACCACCCCGCAGACCCGCAACGCCCGGGACCGCGACCGGGTCGCCGGCGGCTCCAGCGGCGGGTCCGCCGTCGCCGTCGCGTCGGGCGCGGCGACCTTCGCCCTGGGGACCGACACGGGCGGGTCGATCCGGGTGCCCGCCGCGCTCAACGGGGTCGTCGGCCTCAAGCCGACCTACGGTCTCGTTCCCCGTCACGGCGTCACGTCGCTGTCGTGGTCGCTGGACCACGTCGGCCCGATCACCCGCACCGTCGAGGACGCGGCCCTGGTCCTGACCGCCCTCGTCGGGCACGACCCGCGCGACCCCGCCTCGCTGTCCCCGCCCGCCGTGGACTACCGGCCCGGTCCGGGCACGGACCTGACGGGACTGCGCATCGGCGTGCCGCGCACCTACTGCTTCGACCACGTCGACGCGCAGGTGGAGGCCGCCGTCCGGCACGCCGTCGAGCACCTGGAGGTCCTCGGCGCGCGGCTCGTCGAGGTCGACATCCCGATGACCCGCTACATCCGGGCCATCCAGTGGGGCCTGATGGTGCCGGAGGCCACCGCCTACCACGAGCGCACCCTGCGCGCGGCGCCGGAGCTGTACGGGGCGGACGTCCGCATCCTCCTGGAGGCCGGCGAGTTGATGAGCGCCGGGGACTACCTGCGGGCCCAGCGCGCCCGGACCCTGATGCGGGAGGAGTGGACCCGCCTGCTGGAGACGGTCGACGTGATCGCCGCCCCGACGGTCCCGACGACCGCGGTACGGGCCGGCCAGGAGACGGTCACCTGGCCCGACGGCACGGTCGAGAGCGTCTCCGACGCCTATGTGCGCCTCTCCGCCCCCGCCAACATCACCGGGGTACCCGCCCTCTCCGTCCCCGTCGGCCACGACCGGGCGGGCCTGCCGATCGGCCTGCAGCTGCTCGGCCGGCCCCTCGGGGAGCGCACGCTCCTGCGCGTCGGCCACGCCTACGAGCGGACGCGGCCCGCCCGGGGGCCCGCCACGGTGTCCTGAGCGCAACGGCCGGACCGGACGGATCGCCGCTCGACGCCGAGGCACCCCTTAAACGCAACGACCGAGCCTTAAGGGGTGCCATGAGCCGTCGGCCGACGATGTGCTCGGGCCTCGGGACACGTGGGTCCGGGGGATCAGAGCACGTGCCACAGTGCGGCCGCGAACACCACCGTCACCCACGTCCAGAGCAGGGAGAGCCCGATGTGCGCTGCGGTGCGGAAGGTGTCGCCGCGCCACAGCTTCGGCGAGAAGACCGCGAACTCGAACAGCCAGCGCAGGCCCCAGAAGAGGGTCTGCCCGGCCAGCAGGGCGGTGCCGAGCCGGGTGCCGGACAGCAGGTCACCGGTCAGGCACAGCGGCAGCAGGCCGAGCAGGGCACAGGCGAGGCCGATGAAGAACAGGTGTGCGTAGGAGACCTGACGGGTCAGCAGGGTGGTGCCCGCAAGGTCGGCGGGCCAGTCGACGAAGCGCGGCAGCACCGCGTGGAACAGGCCCATCCCGACGAGTACCGCCCCGACCAGCCGCAGTTGCCCCGCCAGGGTGAAGATCTCGCTCATTCCGCGCACCGTACCGGACGGCGGAGGTGAGGACGCTGACCGGTCCGGCGACCGGCGGTCCGGCCCTCGGCTCCAGCCCGGCCCCGGCGGCACGCCCCGGCCGGACTCCGCGGATTGGGCGCCGAGGCGGGCGAACACGGACGACGGCGCGCAGCCGGTGCGTCGTGCACCGGCTGCGCGCCGTCGTTGTCCGTGTGGCGTCAGGACATCAGGTGCGCATAGCCCTCCACCAGGAGCTCGCCGTACTCGAATTGTCGCCCGAGGGCCACGTACCGGTCGTACTGCTCGCGCGGGACCACGGGACCGACCTTGGCGAGCGCGCCCAGCAGGAGGCGGAACGCCAGGTCGGGGCAGACCCGTGCCGCGACCTCGTTGAGGGCCGGCACGATGCCCGGAACGTATCCTCCGGGCGCGTGCAGTGCCCCCTCCGTGATCCCGGCGGAGACCAGCAGGATCTCGTCCAGGACGGCTCCCGCCACGTGCCCGTAGGGACTGGGCGGCACGCGCTCGTCGCTGCCACCGCCCTCGGCGGCGAGCCGCTCCCGACCGAGGCGGACGATCAGACGGAGCCAGTCACGGCCGTCGTGGCCCTCGCGACGGAGGTCGTGGTACGGATGGGTGACCGTCGACCAGAGGGTCTCGACCTGCCACGCGGGCAGCTCGGCGGCCTCCAGCCGCAGGGCGTCCAGGAGTACCGACTCGGCGATCCAGGAAGGGTTGCGGGCGAGGTAGTCCGTCAGGACCTCGGCGTCGTCGCCTTCACTGCGCCAGTGCGCGTGGAACGCCTCGGCCAGGAGGGAGAACCCGAAGTCGGCCGCACCGCCGTACCGTTCCGTCATCAAACGCCCCTGCGCGGGAGGGGGAAGATGGAGGTCACGTACCACCCCTTGGGGTGCTTGTCCGGTCCCGTGGTGTAGTCGATCTTGACCCGGACCTCGACCTTCGTGCTGGAGGGCGTCGGCACGCCCCCGCCACCACGCTGGTAGACATCGCCGAGGGAGGTCAGCTTGCTCCCGTTCGCGTCCAGGATGGTCACCTCCGCGGTGAACTTGAACTCGCTCTTGCCGAGTCGCTTCGCGGTTCCGTACTGCTTCGCGCCGTCCGACACCCACGCCTGCTTGAGCGCCTCTTCCGCGGTGGCCAGGTCGGTGAACACTCCGGTGAACCCGTCGAGCTCTGCCTTGGCCTGGGCGCGGACCGCGTCGGTGCCCCTGACCGTGCCGCTGGCGTTCGTGTAGGGACCGCCGGCGACGTGGTCCTTGATGGTGTGCAGGGTCGAGTCCTTCGCCTCGTCGTTGAGCAGGTAGAGGCAGTTGTGGACGAGCAGGTCGGGCGCCTGGACGCCCTCGGTGCGCACGAAGAAGTCGTGCGGTCCGTCGACCGTCAGGTCGTAGACCGCTTCCGGAGCCGGCCCGGTCCGGTCGGTGGTGCCCGCGACCGTCTGCGGCGTGTTGTCCGAGGCCCGCAGGCGGTCTCCCGGCCGCAGGGCCGAGGCGAGGGTCCAGCCGGCCTGCTCCGTGTAGAAGCGGTGGCCGGCCGTGGTGGAGAGCGTGCTGCCGTCCGCCAGGGCGATGTCCACCATGCGCCGTGTGGTGTGGGCGTAGGTGGCGGTCACCGGCTGCGGACGCAGTACCCCGGTCGCGGGGTCGGTCGTGAACACCCGGTCGCCGGTCCGGATCTCACTGATGGCCCGGTACGAGCCGTCGGCCAGAAGGACCCTGGTGCCCGCGGGGAAGCTGTTGAGCTCGCACGTCTCGTAGACGTACTGAACCGACTTCAGCTCGTCGCCCAGCTGGCGGACGAGGGCCGGGTCGATGTCGGGGGTCTTGCTCAGCGCGTCGAGGGCTTCCTTCGAACCGACGCCGTCCTTGAAGGTGTTGCGGAAGGCGGCCACCCCGTCGGCGGCGCTGAGCAGTTTGCTGGTGACCGCGTCGCTGTAGCCGTTGAGCGTTGCCTGGAGGGCGAGCTTGGCGTCCTCGATGCCGACGCCGGTCTCCAGGGCGAAGCGGAACGCGACGATGGCCTTGGCGCCCTTGGCGAGCGTGCCGTAGGGGATGAAGTTGGACGCGGCCCAGGCACAGGACGCGTTGAAGCCGGGGTCGTTGTAGCACTTGATGAAGTCTCCGAAGAGCATCTCGCGCAACGCGTTGTTGGCGAGGGCCTGCCCGGAGAACTTCGTGTTCCAGTCGTGCTCGGTGATCTGGATGACGGTGTCGTACTGGGTGTTCAGGGGCTCCGTCCGGAGCAGGAGGGTGTCCCAGGTGCTGTACTTGCCCTGGCAGGCCGCGATGGAGAGGTTCGGCTCGGGGCAGGTCCGCAGGAAGTAGTCGACGGTGCCCGTGACCTTGACGGTGGCGTTGACGTCGCAGACCCGCACCCCGGCGGCGTTGTCGTACCAGGAGGACTTCGTGCCGAGCGAGTTCAGGCCCAGCGTGGGGTCACCGAAGTTGCAGCGGCCCCGGTTGTCCTTGAGGATCTCCTGCTTCGTGTCGGGGCGCGGGACGGTCTGCACGTAGGTGACGCGGCCGTTGTCGTCGACGACGGCGGTCTCGTGCTGCATCTTGCCCTCGGCGCTGTCGGCCTGCTGCTTCGCCATGATCAGCTGAGCGGCCTCCCTGGCGGCCGTGTACGCCTCGTCCCTGCTCTTGGCGGCGGCGGCCGCCGACGCCTGTGCCTGGTCCGAGGCGGTCTTGGCGTCGGCCGCGTACTGGCTCGCCTGGTTGGCGTAGCCGGTGGCCATGGCCGCGGAGAAGCTGGCGCTGCGGGCGGCGGAGGCGGCGGAGGCGGCGGAGGCCTGGGCCTGCTGGGCGTAGGTGGCGGCCTGCGCGGCGGAGGCCTGGGCGGCCTGCGCGGACTGGGCGGCCTGGTTGGCGAAGCCCTGGGCGGCCTGGGCTGACTGGCTTGCCGTGTTGGCGTACGTGGCGGCCTCGTTCGCTGCGCCGCGGGCGGTGGCGGAGGCCTGGGCGGCCTGGGCCGCGTACTGGCGGGCCTGGGCGACCGAGCCGTCTATCGTGGCCAAGTAGGACGCGATGGTGGCGACGTGGGCGGCGGTCATCGCGTCGCGCTGCTGGGCCTTGGGCAGGCCGGTCTGGAGGAACGGCACGAGGCGGTCGGCGGGGCCGGACAGGACGGCCTGGGCCGCGGCCTTGACCTCACCTCCACCGGTCGCCAACTGCTGGGTGACGAGGACGCGGTTGTCGTCCTCGCGAGCCTTGAACTGGCCCACCGTGAGGAAGGCACGGACGTCGTCGATCGTGCCGTCGAGCGCCTTGCCCGCGGCGGCCTTCACCCCCGGTCCCCCGGTGGCCATGATCTGCGAGAGCTCGACGCGGTCGTCGTCGTCCTTGCCCGGGTACTGCCCGGTGGCCAGGAACGCCCGGACCTGGTCCGGCGTACCCACCGAGGCGGCCTCCGCGGCGAGGCGCTTCTCCAGCTTGCCGGGGCTCTGGGCGATGGCCATGACGCTGGTGCGGTCGTCGCGGTCCCTGGCCACCGTCAGGTCGGTGGTCAGGAAGGCCTGGACGGCGTAGTCGTCGCCCTCCAGGGCCCTCTGGGCGGCGGCCTTCGTCCACGGGCCGCCGGCCTCCAGCAGCCGCAGCGCGGCCTGACGGCCCTTGAGCAGGACGGTCTTGGAGTCGGTACCGGGAGCCTGAGCGTCCTTGATCAGCTGCGCGGTGTCGGCGGCGAACTGCGTCGCCTTGCCGGACTCCCAGGCCGCGGTCCTCGCCTTGAGGTCGGCCTCGCGGGAGGCCTCGTCGGCCGCCGCCATCTCGGCGGCCTGCTGGGCGTCGAGGCGCTCCTTGTCCGTGGCGCGCGCGACGTCGGCCACCTTGTGGGCCTGCACGGCGGAGTTCGCCGCCGAATCGGCGTCGACGGCGGCCGCGGCGGCAGCAGCCTGCGCGACGTTGGCCGCGGTGGCCGCGTCACCGGCGTGCCTGGCCGCTTCCTCCGCAGCGGCGGCGGCCGCTTCGGCGTGGGCGGCGGCCTCGTTGGCGGCGCGCTGGGCCTCTCCGGCCGCGTCTGCGGCCTGCTTGGCGATCGCGACGGTGGCGTTGGCAGCGCGCTGGGCCTCCCCCGCGGCGCTCTTGGCCCGGGCGGCCGCGAGGCGGGCCCGGGCGGCGTCCTCGGCGGACACCCCGGAGTAGTCGGCGGCTTCGGCGGCGGCCTGGGCGGCGTCGGCGGCGTTGGCCCCGGCCGAGGCCGCGGCCTTCGCGGCGAGTCCGGCCTGGGACGCGGCGCGGCCGGCCCAGGCGCTGGCCTCGCCCGCGGTGCGGGCGTCACCGGCGGCGTTGCGGGCGGCGACGGCGGCGTTGCGGGCCGCGTCCGCCTGGCCGGCATCCCCTGCGGCATTGGCCGCGGCGGCCAGCGCCCTGGCGGCCGCGTTGCCCGCCTTCGTCGCGGCCGACGCGGCGTCGGCCGCGGCGTTGGCCGCCTGTCGCGAGGCCTCGTTCGCGGCCTTCGCCGCCGCGGAGGCGGGCTGGGCAGCGGCGGCGGCGCGGGTCGCGGCGTCC
>NZ_JBEZGX010000108.1:0-12454 GCF_040650235.1 Kitasatospora sp. NPDC048722 | reverse complement strand
ACATTCCGAACCCGGAAGCTAAGCCTCACAGCGCCGATGGTACTGCAGGGGGGACCCTGTGGGAGAGTAGGACGCCGCCGAACAATTCTTCTGAAAAGCCCCTGATCCGTTCGGATCGGGGGCTTTTCGCATTTCCGTTCGCGTTTTCGGGCGATCCCAGGATCCCCTCGTGCTGCATCCACCTGTAGGTGGTGCTAGGTCCACCCCGGAACTGGGGTGGCACGGCCAGTGTCGGTGGCGTCCTCCTCGTGAACACTGATGGTGGACGATCGAGACCGGCATCAGGAGCTTCCGTGACAACGACGAGTCGAACGAGCGGCGCGGGTGTGCGCGTTCAGGCCCAGGCCGCCCTGGAGTCGGGTGGCCAGGGGCTGGCTCGGCTGGGCCTCCTGGTGCTGGGCGCGCTGCCGGGGTTCGCCCTGCCCGTGCTGGCGGCCGTGCTGGCCGGCGCCGTGACGACCCAGGTGATGGCGTACTACTACCCGGTGGAGCTGTTCGCCCTGGTGGCCGCGGCCCTCGCCGGCGGCACGGTGGCCGCGCTCTTCGTCCGCCCCACGGCGAACCGCACGCGCAGGCAGCTGGAGCGCTGGTACGGCATACGTCTGCCGGCCGTCTACGCGCCGATGCCGGCGCTGGAGCCGGACGAGCGCGGGCACTGGTGGACGGGCTACTCGTACCACCGCTCCCGGACGGTCGCGAAGTGCGCGCGGCTGCTGCACTGGGGCTTCCGGGACCGGACCACCCGCGGTGAGATGGCCTGGCTGGTGGTGAACCCGCTGGCGGTGCTGGCCCTGGCGGGTCCGCTGGTCGGTCTCATCCTCTTCAGCACGGCCTATGTGATCGCGGGGCCGACGTCCGAGGAGGGGATCGGGCCGGTGCCTCCGGTCCAGCTGTCGCTGGTGGTGAACTTCGGGCTCGGGCTGGCCATGGTGGCGCTCGCGGTGATGCTGGCGCCGTTCGCGGTCCGCGTCCACGCCGAGCTGGCCCGGCGGGTGCTGGACCAGGACGGCCGGGCGACGCACGCCCAGCTGACCAAGCGGGTGGCCGAGTTGACCGAGACCCGGGCGGACGCGCTCGGCGACCAGGCGGCCGAGCTGCGGCGGATCGAGCGGGACCTGCACGACGGCGCGCAGGCGCGGCTGGTCGCGATCGGGATGACGCTCGGCACCATCGAGCACCTGATGGACACGGACCCGACCGCCGCCCGCGAGCTGTTGTCGGAGGCGCGGCAGTCCTCGGCCCGGGCTCTGCAGGAGCTCCGGGACCTCGTCCGCGGCATCCACCCGCCGGTCCTCGCCGAGCGCGGACTGGGCGACGCCGTCCGGGCGTTGGCGCTGGACAGCGCGCTGCCGACGGAGGTGTGCGTGAGCGTGCCGGACCGGCTGCCCGCCCCGGTGGAGGCCGCTGCCTACTTCAGCATCTGCGAGCTCCTGGCCAACGCGGCCAAGCACTCGCACGCGGAGCAGGTCTGGGTGGACATCCTGTACCGGGCCGGCTCGCTGCGGGTCACGGTGACGGACGACGGGGTCGGCGTGGCCGAGCCGGCGAAGGGAACGGGGCTGCGCGGCGTCGAACGCCGATTGGGTACCTTCGACGGTGTCCTCGCCATCGACAGTACGTCCGGCGGTCCGACCACCATCACCTTGGAGCTGCCGTGCGAGTTGTCCTCGCCGAGGACCTCTACCTCCTTCGCGAAGGCCTGATCCGGCTGCTGGAAGCGCACGGCTTCACCATCGCCGCCGCCGTCGAGACCGGGCCCGAGCTCCTGGAGGCGTTGCTGACGCACCGGCCGGACGTGGCCGTGGTCGACGTCCGGTTGCCTCCGACACTGACGGACGAGGGCCTGCAGGCGGCGCTCCAGGCCCGCCGGGAGATCACGGGACTTCCGGTCCTGGTGCTGTCGCAGCACGTCCAGCAGCTGTACGCGAGGGAGCTGTTGGCCGACGGCACGGGCGGGATCGGGTACCTCCTGAAGGACCGGGTGTTCAACGCCGACCAGTTCATCGACGCGGTCCGTCGGGTGGCGGCCGGCGGTACGGCGATGGACCCGGACGTCATCGCGAAGCTGATGCAGACCACGGCCCGTCGTCCGGGGCCGCTGCTGCGGCTGTCGCCGCGCGAGCGCGAGGTGCTGGAGCTGATGGCGGAGGGCTGCTCGAACTCGGCGATCGCCGCCCGGCTGACGGTGAGCGACGGTGCGGTGGCCAAGCACATCGCCAACATCTTCACCAAGCTCGAACTCGCCCCCGACGAGGACGCCAACCGCCGTGTCCTCGCGGTCCTCGCCTACCTCAACGGCACGGCCGGGCGGGCGGCCTGACGCTCCGCCCGGTCCCGGGGGCGGTCCGGTCACGCCCTCACCTGTGACGCCCCGGCCTGTGGAAACGCTGAAACGTGCGTACGAGTAAACTCCGGTGGGCCGAGCCCCGGAGGTAGGTCAGCCGTCCGGCGCCCCCGACCAGCGGGAACCGGCAGCGAGGCAGCGCACGGCAGCAGCCGGAATCCAGGGGTTGATAGACGTCATGGCACGCCCAACGCTCACCAAGGCCCACCGGGGCCTGCTCGGCATCGTCGCGGCCGGGGCCTGCATCATCTCGGGCATCGGCTTCGCGGGGTCGTACAACGCGGTGCGGGAACTGGCCTCGGAGAAGGGCTTCGGAGCCTTCTCCTACGCCTTCCCGATCGGCGTCGACGCCGGCATCGTCGTGCTCCTGGCGCTCGACCTGGTCCTGACCTGGCTGCGGATACCCTTCCCGCTGCTGCGGCAGACCGCATGGGTGCTGACCGTCGCGACCATCGCCTTCAACGCCGCCGCCTCGTGGGGCGATCCGCTCGGCATGGGGATGCACGCCGTCATCCCGGTGCTGTTCGTCGTGGTCGTCGAGGCCTCCCGGCACGCGGTGGGCCGGATCGCGGCGATCACCGCGGACCGGCACATGGAGTCGGTCCGGATGATGCGCTGGCTGCTCTCCCCGGTGCCGACCTTCCGGCTCTGGCGCCGGATGAAGCTGTGGGAGCTGCGCTCGTACGACGAGGTCGTCCGGCTGGAGCAGAACCGGCTGGTCTACCGGGCGCAGCTGCGCTTCCGGTACGGGCGCGGCTGGCGCCGGTCGGCCCCGATCCAGGCGCTCCTGCCGCTGAAGCTCGCCAAGTACGGCGTGCCGCTGGACCCGTCGCTGCTCGACCGGCTGGACGACGAGGCCCGCGAGCGCGAGGCGAGGGAGGCGCTGGAGCTCCAGCCGCAGGAGCAGCGCGCCGCCGCGGCCATCGCCCCGGCGGGCCCGGAGGTTCCCCTTCAGCCCCAGCCCCAGCCCCGGCCCCATCAGCAGCAGCGCCAGGCCCAGCCGCATCCGCCCCGGCAGGTCCAGCAGGTCCAGCAGGTCACGCAGCCCGGTCCGGAGGCCCAGCCCCAGCCGCAGCCCCAAGCTCAGCCGCAGGAGGCCCCGGCGGCCGTTCCGCCGATGTCGGCCGAGGTGGCCGCGCCGATGCTCGCCAAGCTGGCCGCCGTCCGTCTGCGTGCGGCCCAGGAGCCGGAGGGCACGGAGGAGGTGGCCCCGCAGTCGCCGCGCGAGGAGCTCAACGTGTGGACGGCGCGGCCGGTCCGCACCACCGGCGGCCACCAGGCCGACGCCAGCCCGGGCAGCCGCGTGCCCGGACAGGCCTCCCCGTGGTTCAAGCCCCCGCGCCCGCTGGACGAGGAGTCGGCTCCCGGGGCCGCGCCGAAGCCCCAGGCCGCGACCCAGCAGCCGGCGCAGCAGGAGCAGGACCCCGCACCCGCCCAGGAGCCCGTCCAAGCCGGGCCCGTCCAGGCCGGGTCCGCCGTGCCCGCCGAGGAGCACGCCCCCGTCGACGCCGTCGGCCCGCGTCCGGCTCCGGCGCGGCTCGACCCGGAGCTGGCTTTCGAGGCGCTGGTCTCGTACATCGACACCTTCGAGCACCACCCCGACCCGCAGCGCCTCGCCGACTGGCTGACCAAGGAGTACGGCCTGACCGGCAACCGCCCGGACGGCTCGGTGCACCCCAAGGACGTCGCCGAGCTCTACCCGCAGCTGCGCGACCGCTACGCCGCCGCCGGGAGGGACTGACCGGGTGATCCGCGGCCGGACGCCCCCGTGCCCCCGCGTCCACCGCTCGGTCGGCCATTGACGCCCGACCCGGCCGGAGTTACCTTCGCCTCAACAATCTGTTGAAGCGCTGGTTCGGCACGGAGGAGTACGGATGTCGCAGGTCGAGGTCGACGGTAACGGGTCGACGGGCGGGGCCTTCTTCTCCGCCGCCGCCCTCGACGCCGTGGAGGCGCTGCTGGCCCCGGTCGACGCCGACCTGGCGCGCCGCTACCCGGGCGACTCCGGGACCAGGCAGCCGGTGCACACCGTCTACGTCCCGGCCGACGCCTTCGCCGCCGACACCGTCCGCTCGTGGGGCCGCCAGGCCCTCGAAGCGTTCGACACCCACGCCGGCACCCCGGCCGAGCTCGCCCGCGCCCTCGGCGTGGCCGACGACGCCCTGCTCGCCGACGTCCACGCCCGCGTCCGCGCGAAGCTGGAGCGCGAGCCGATCGAGGACCTGCGGATCGACTTCGAGGACGGCTACGGCCCCCGGCCGGACGCCGAGGAGGACGCCGCGGCCGTCCGCGCCGCCGAACTCGTCGCGGCCGCCGTGGCGGACGGCAGCGCCCCGCCGTACGTCGGCATCCGGATCAAGTGCATGGAGGCGCCGGTCCGCGCCCGCGGCATCCGCACCCTGGAGCTGTTCCTGGCCACCCTGCTCGCCGGGGGCGGGCTCCCGGACGGCCTGGTCCTCACCCTGCCGAAGGTGACCTACGCCGCGCAGGTGACCGCGCTGGTGCGGCTGCTGGAGGACTTCGAGCGGCGCGCCGGGCTGCCGGCCGGCCGGATCGGTTTCGAGATCCAGATCGAGACCACCCAGGCGGTCCTCGGCCCGGACGGCCGGGCCACCGTCGCCCTGATGATCGAGGCCGCCGAGGGCCGCGCCACCGGCCTGCACTACGGCACCTTCGACTACAGCGCCTCCTGCGGCGTCAGCGCGGCCTACCAGAGCATGGACCACCCGGTGGCCGACCACGCCAAGGCCGTCATGCAGGTGGCCGCGGCCGGCACCGGGGTCCGGCTCTCCGACGGCTCGACCAACGTCATCCCGACCGGCTCCACCGAGCAGGTCCACGCCGCCTGGAAGCTCCACCACGGCCTCGTCCGCCGTTCGTTGGCCCGCGCGTACTACCAGGGCTGGGACATGCACCCGGCGCACCTGCCGACCCGGTACGCCGCCGTGTACGCCTTCTACCGCGAGGGCCTGGAGGCCGCCTCCGCCCGGCTCGCCGCGTACGTCGCGAAGGCGGGCGGCGACGTGATGGACGAGCCGGCCACCGCCCGCGCGCTCAGCGGCTACGTGCTGCGCGGCCTGGACTGCGGCGCGGTCGACCCGGCCGAGGTCACCGCCCTGACCGGTCTGGACCGTGCCCGGTTGGACGCCCTCGCCGGCCGCTGACCGCCGCCCGCACGTCCCCCGCGGCCAACTAGGCTGGCGGTGCCGTCCCGCACGCCGGGGGCGTGCACCGCCAGCCTTCGCCGTCTTCCGGGAGAACCACCGCACCATGTCCGCCACGCCGGAGCCGACCCCCAGGCCGTACCTCACCATCCGGCAGGCCGGCAGCCACGAGATCGAGATCAAGAAGTCCCGGTTCATCTGCCACCTCGCCCGGGTCACCGACGAGGAGCAGGCGCAGGCGTACATCGCGGGCGTCCGCAAGCAGTACTGGGACGCGCGGCACAACTGCACCGCCTTCGTGGTCGGCGACGAGCAGCGCCGCGAGCGCTCCAGCGACGACGGCGAGCCGGGCGGCACGGCCGGCGTGCCGATGCTGGAGGTGCTGCGCCGCCGCGGGCTGACCGACACGGTGGCCGTGGTGACCAGGTACTTCGGCGGGATCAAGCTCGGCGCGGGCGGGCTCGTCCGGGCGTACGGGAACGCGGTGTCGGAGGCGGTTGACGCGGTCGGGCTGCTGGAGCGGCGGCCGGTGGCGCTGCTGGCCGTGACGGCGGACCACGTGCGGGCCGGGCGGGTGGAGAACGACCTGCGGGCGGCCGGGTACACCGTGAGCGACCTCTCCTACGAGGCGGCGGGGGTGCGGATCGAGGTCGGCGTGCCGGAGCCGGAGGTGCGGGCCTTCCACACCTGGCTGGCCGAGGCGACCGGCGGTACCGCGGTGGCGGTCGCGGCCGGCCGCACGTACGTCGAGGTGCCGGTCTAGACTCCTGCGCCCGCTGCGCCCGCTGCGCCCGCTGCGCCCGCTGCCGCCCCGCAGCCACCCGTGGCCCCCGCGACGCCCAAGGCCTCCCGCCTGCTGCGGGCACAGTCGGCCAACGTAGTCCATGGGGACGCGCCACGCCGGGCTTGCCTTGAACAGATTCACTCGAACGTATTCACGTGGCCCGGAGTTGGAACTTCCGCTCCGGGCCATGGCGTTTCCTGGGCAAGGATCCGGCCGAACCGGACGAAAACCATCGATGGAGGACACCAGACCCCACCACCGCACCACGGAGGTATGCGCATGACCTCGGATCGCTCCCCGTCGCCCGCCCGAGCCGACCTACCCGGCCCGAGGGGCCCCGCGACGCCCTACCGGATGACCGTCACCACGACGCTCCCGCACGCCGACGCCGTCTCGCTGGCCGACCAGCAGCTGGCCGACTGGCTGAAGCGGGAAGGCTACGGGGACCAACCGCCCGCAGCGGGCCCGTTCGAAGCGAGCCCGTACGCCGTGGACCCGCCTGTCACGGGCCCCTCCGCCGCGGACTCCCCCGACGGCCCGCAGGTCGAGCGCCTCCGCCTGGGCGACCGCGTCCTGCTCGACCGCGACCACGGCCCGCTGCGCGGCGGCCCCGCCACCGGCCACTACTCGCGCCGCCGCCTGCGCACCCCGGCCCCCCACGGGACGCAGCAGCTCACCCTGACCATCGCGACCGCCGCCGCGGGCCCGACCTGGGTCCGGCTGGAGGCCGAGACGCACACCACCGGCAGCGGCCTGCGGACGCCCTGCCGGGTGCCGGTGCCCGAGCTCGCCCACAGCCTGCTGCCGCTGCTGGACGCCACCGACGGTCCGGCCGCCGTCCAGCTCGCGCCGCGGGTGATCACCGCCGCCGAGGTCGACGGCCTGATCGACGAACTGTGCGACCCGGAGCGCCGGCTGCCCACCGTCGTCGCCAGCGTCCCGGTCAACGTCCCGGTCGACGGGTGGACGGAGTCCGTCGTCCGCCCGCTCTGCCAGCAGCTGCCCGGCCTCGCCACGGCCTACGTCCTGGATCCGGGGGCGCGCACCGGGTTCAACGTCGCGCTGGAGTACCACACCGTCTACGGCGGCGCCGTCCGCACCTACCTGCCCGAGGTCGACCCGGCCTCCCGGTACGACGGCGCCCGGCACCCGGTGCTCGCCCGGGGCCGAATAGAGCAGGACGTCCGTCGCGCCGCCGGCCTGCTCGCCCGGGAACCGCGCCGGCTCGCCGCCGAACTGCCGCTGCCGCCCGTGCTCGCGGCGGTCCCGGTGCTGCGGATCCCCCCGTCGCAGCCCCGCCCGGACGCCGCGTCCTGCGCCGATCCGGCCGCCGCCCGCGCCGAACTGGCCGCGCTCGCCCGCGAGGAGCAACAGGATCGCGCCGAACAGCAGGCGAGGGCGGACGAGTTGGAGCGCGTGCGGCGCACGCTGCGTCGCGCACGCCGCACCCGGTCGAGGGCGCACACCCTGCCCGGTCGCCTCTGCGCTCCGTCCACCGCCCCGGTCGTCGGCCCGGTCGTCGGTTCGGTCGTCGGCGCGCCCGGGGTCCCGCGCACCACGGCCGTGCCGGACCCGGTTGCGGGGCCGGACGGCAACCCGGACACCTTCTACGAACTCCTCTCCCGGCTGGGCGAGTTCCCGCTGCTCACCTTCACCGGGGACCAGAAGTCCGCGCTCGCGCTGGACGAGCTCCAGTGCGCCGGTGCCGGCTGGGCCCGCCTCGCCTGGGACGGGCTGACAGCCCTCCAGGAGTACGCCGAGGCGGCCGTCCGCGGCGAGGCCGGCGGCGACTTCAAGCAGTGGTGCGAGCACACACCGGACGGCTGCCACCGCTTCCCGCCCCGCAAGGCGGTCCGCGGCGAGTCCCGGACGGTGCACAGCCACACCAAGTGGAAGCGCGAGCGGATGCTGCCGGTGCCGGAGTGCGTCGACGCCTCCCGGCGCGCGTTCATGGGCGCGCACCTGCGGATCGGCGGCGGGCGCACCGCACCCCGGCTGCACTACCTCGACGACTGCTCGGGCAGTGGCCGGATCTACGTCGGCTACATCGGCCTCCACCTGACCAACACCCGGACCAACTGAGAGGCTTGGCTGACCACCCGCGCCCGTTCGGTGGACAATGTCCGCAGGGGCGGGCCGCGGGGTCGCCGGTCGCCCCGTGCAGGCGCCGACGAGCATGGGGGAACGACGACCGATGCAGTACTCAGCAGACGGCCAGTCCGAAGGCGCCGCCACCACCCGGTTCCCCCAGCCGGGCTTCCTCGCCTCGGTCTTCCGCGACCTCGGCGTGGACCCGGCCCCCGACCCGACCGAGCCCGGGGAGCCGGCCACGCCCGCCGACGGCGACGGCGCGACCGCCGGCAGCAGCACCGGCATCACCGGCGGCCAGCAGATTCCCGGTGACGGCCCGTCCGCCGACGAGGAGTCGGTCGCCGCCCACGGCCGCGCCGCCGCCCTCACCCACCACCGCACGCTCACCGTCCAGGCCGAGCACGACCGCCTGGCCGACCTGCTCCGGCGGGCCGCACTGCCCGTCTCGGCCATGGACTTCGAGAGCCAGCTGCGCCACTACGAGCCCCGCCCCTACCCGGTCGCCGGCCCGGACGCCATCGAACCCGAGCCCCGCTGGGAGGACTTCGCCCCTGCCGACCCGCCCGCCGCCGACCCCGACGCCGCGCCGACCCGCCGCCTGCTCGACTCCGGCTACCAGCGCGAGCTGGCCCAGGCCCGGCTGACCCACCAGCGCGCCCTGCGGGAGTGGCGCACCCGCCAGACCGAGGCCGGCGCCCCGGCCGCCGACGAGTCCCGGCGGGTCCACGAGGAGGCCGAGGCGGCCCGGGCCCGCGCGGTGCGCGAGTACAACGAGAGCCTGGAGGAGTGCCGCCGGGCCTACCGGCTGGCCGAGCCCGCCGCGGTGGAGTCGCTGCTGGAACGGGCCCTCGCCGCCGCCGAGACCGCCACCCAGGACCTGCCCGCCCCCTGCCGGGCGGTCTTCCGCCCGCTCACCCGCACCGCGGTGCTGGACCTCGACCTGCCCCCGCTCGACCTGGTCCCCTCCCTGACCGGCTACCGGCTCGCCCCCGACGGTGACATCCACCCGGTGCCGCGCCCGCCGGCCGACCGGGCCACCGACTACCTGCGGCTGGTCGCCCGCCTCGCCCTGCGTGCCCTCCAGGCGGCCGACGCCGTCGACACCGAGGAGATACTCGCGGGCGTCGTTCTCAACGGCTGGCTGCGCGAGCCCGGCGGGGCCGGGCCGCTCTGCCTGGTCAGCGTGGACGCCGACCGCGACGCGCTGGCCCGCACCCGGCTGCTCCCGGCCGCCGCCCCCTACGAGGAGCGCGACGGCGAGGGCGTCTACGCCGACGCCGAGCAGGACGAGGCGCTGGTGCGGCTGCGCCAGCTCGGTGCGGCCGTCACCCCGGACCCCTACGCGAGGGCGGGCGTCGAGCCCGCCGCGCTGGCCGGTGCCGCCGTGCCGGCCGCGCCCGACCTGTCCGCCAACGAGTTCGCCCAGCTGGTCCGCGACCTGCTCACCCGGGGCGGCCTGGCCGAGTGGAGCGTGCGGCTGCGCGGCCCGGCCGGGCTGGTCGCGACGGGCGAGGGCGCCCCCGGCAGCGCGCTGCCGGGCCGTTGGGTCGTCTGGGCCTCCCGCGGCGCCGCAGAGGTCGCGGCGGAGGAGATCCGCACGCTCGCCGAGGCCGTGGGCGAGGAGTCCGCCGAGCGCGGTCTGCGGCTGACCACCGGCCGCTTCACCGACGAGGCCCTAGACCTGACCGCGGAGGAGAGCCACCGTCACATCCACCTCGTCGACGGCGACGGCGTCCGCGAACTCGCCATGACCCACCTCGGGCTGCCCCTCGCCACCGGTCGCTGACCGGCCCCGGGTCCGCCCCTCCGTACCCCCTCACCAGCCCGTTCGTCCCCGCGGGCTCACCCCGACGGCCCCTTCGGCGGGCGTGCCGCCACCCCGGGCCCGAGGCTGGGGAACGAGCCCCGGCCGGGCCGGGCACCCCGGGCGAGAGCCGCCGGTCGCCCGTCCGGTACGGTCGGCGGTCGGCCCGGCGTCGGGTGCAACCCTGGGGGAGACGGATGGGCAGAGCGGCCCGCAGACCACTTGACGGACCGGCACACGCGGAGGCCGCCCGGTGACCGCCGTCCTCGTCGCCGCCGGCGCGTTCCTGATGACGCTGATCGGCGGCTTCGTCGCCCAGCGCACCGGCGACCGGCGCCACCTCGTCCTCGGCTTCGCGGCCGGACTGATGCTCGGCGTCGTCGTCTTCGACCTGCTGCCCGAGGCCCTGCGCCAGGCGCCCGGCGAGGTGCACGGCGTGCCGCAGGCGTTGCTGATGTTCGCCGGGGGCTTCCTCGCCATCCACGTGGTCGAGCGCGCGGTCGCCATCCACCGTGGCCACGAGGGCGAGTACGCCGAGCACACCCACGGCCACCACCACGCGCACGGGCACACCCACCCGTCCGGGCGCCAGGGCATCGGCCTGAGCGCCGCCCTGGCCCTCGTCGGGCACAGCGTGATGGACGGCTTCGCGATCGGCGCCGCCTTCCAGGCCGGCACCACGGTCGGGACGGTCGTCGCCATCGCCGTCGTCGCGCACGACTTCGCCGACGGCTTCAACACGTACACGATCACCCGGCTCTACGGGAACAACCGGCGCCGCGCGCTGACCCTGCTCGCGGCGGACGCGATCGCCCCGGTCTCGGGCGCCGCGATCACGCTCGCCTTCACCATCCCCGAGCACCTGCTCGGCCTCTACCTGGGCTTCTTCTCCGGCTTCCTGCTCTACCTGGCGACCTCCGACATCCTCCCGGAGGCCCACAGCCCGCACCCGTCCCGCAACACCCTGCTGTGCACGCTCGCCGGGGTGGGCTTCATGTGGCTGGTGATCGGCTTCGCCAACTAGGGCGGGTCCTGGCCCACCTGCCCACCTGCCGACCGGTCAGCGGCCCGCGTACCGGGTCTCGGCGGCGCGCAGCACGCGCAGCACCGCGTCCTGGTCGGCCGGGCTGACCTCGCCGAAGTACTCCTGCGCCACTTCGTGGCGGACCAGCCCGATCCGCTCGACCGCGGCTCGGCCCGTCTCGGTCAGCAGGATCCGCACGGCCCGCCGGTCGGCCGGGTCCGGGCTGCGCTCGACCAGGCCGGCCTCCTCCAAGGCGTCCACCACCGTGGTGGCCGAGCGCGGGGCGATGTGCAGCCGGTCGGCGAGGTCGCTCAGCCGCATCGCGCGGTCCGGCACCTCGCAGCCGGGCGCGTGGGCGAGCGTGCGCAGCGCCCGGGCCTGGCCGGGGGTGATGCCGTAGGGCTCCAGCCGCTCGCTGGTGCGGCGCCGGATCCGCTTGATCGCCCGGGTCATCGCGTCCGCCAGCTCGGCGGCGGTGTCCGCCGGGCCTGCCGGGGGAGTGGGGGAGGAGTGCGCCGGGTCGTCGGTCGGCGTGGTGGTCATGGGCGGTCTCCTCGGCAGGCGTCCGCCCAAGCGTATCGGCCGGTCCGCGGCTCGCGACCGGCGGCGGACGGGTGTTCCGGGCGCGTGCGGACGGCCCTCCCGGAAATATGTTGAGTCAAACTCAGCATCTGGGTTAGCGTAGCCGCAAGTGAGGGTGCCCTAAGTGCTCTCCCCGGAACCTGGAGGGCCCGTGCCCCGCTCCGAAGCCCGCGTCGCCACCGACCGCCCCGCCCGCTACGCCAAGCAGCTCGCCGCCCACATGGGCCGCAAGATCGAGGCCGTCTTCTCCGAGGAGACCGGCCGCGGCACCCTGACCTTCGGCGCCGGCACCGCCACCCTGGAGGCGCAGCCGGACACCCTGCTGCTCGTTGTCGAGGGCGAGCGCGAGAACCTCCCCGGCCTGGAGGACGTCGTCGGCCGTCACCTCGTCCGGTTCGGCGCGCGCGACGAACTCGTCGTCGAGTGGCACCGCGACAACGGCGAGGCCGGCCTCGTCCACCGCAACGACGAGGACCCGAAGGACGCCTAGGTGTTCTGACCCGTGAGGTTGGGGACGCGGCTGGCGGGTGGCTTGCCTGCGAGAGCGGTGTGTCCGCGGTGGTGATTTGTAGGTGTGGAGCCAGTCGGTGTAGGCGTCGCGGCGTTCCTGCTCGGTGCGGTAGGGCCTGGCGTAGGCCCATTCGTCGAGCAGGGTGCGGTT
>NZ_JBEZGX010000107.1:0-12589 GCF_040650235.1 Kitasatospora sp. NPDC048722 | reverse complement strand
GCGTGGGCCAGCAGGCGGCTTCCGCACCCGCCGGCGGGGCGGCGACCGGGCGGGCCCGGCCGAGGAGCAGCGCGACCAGGACCGCGGCGACGGCGAGCGCGCCCGCGCCGCAGCGCAGCGCAGCGCGAGGTGGACACCGTCGACTGCTGCTCGACAACCGCGACGCCGCCAAGGTCGTGGCGGGCCGGCTGGGCCTCGGCCCGCACATGCTCGCGATCCTGGAGGACCAGCTCGACCGCCTCCGCGAAGCCGGCTTCTCCAACTCCGACGCCGCGATGGTCTCCTACCTGCTCGGCACCTTCGTCCAGGGCTTCGTCCTCCAGGAGCAGGCGCCGGTCTCCGCCGCCGAGACCACCGGCAACAGCAGCCGCCGGGACGCCGTGGACGCGGCCGCCGACCGCTTCCGCTCCCTGCCCGCCGCCGAGTTCCCCACCCTGGTCGAACTCGCCGGTGACCTCACCGAACCCGACATGGACGCCCGCTTCGAGTTCTGCGTCGCACGCGTCCTCGACGGCGTCGCCACCCTGCTCCCCCCGGAGCCGCGGTAACGGCCCGGGGCCGCCTCCGCGTTGCCGAGCACGGCTTCGGAAACCCCGTCCACCGGCCGCGATCTGCGCGCGAGTTCAAGGCAGGCGCACGCGCCACCTACGATACGAGGCATGCTCGCCTACGCTCCGGCCGTCCTGTTCTTCGTGCTGTGCGGGATAGGGGTGCTCCGCGACCGACGCCGGTTCAGCAATGCCGTGTTGCTCGGGATCGCCGTCTCCTTCCTCTCGCTCGCCCTGCTCGCCGAACTGCGGCACGCGCCCACGCTGGTGGCCGGGTCGGCGGCGCTCGCCATCGTGCTGCTGCCGGCGCTCGGCACGGTGGCCCTGGTCTGGTTCCTGCTCGCCAACGGCGTGACCATGATCCGCAAGGAGGGCGTGCGGCCCGCCAACCTGCTGTCGCTGCTGGCCGGTCTGGGCATCGTCGCCGTCCTCGGCCTACTGGTCCTCGCGGTCGCCACCGGCTCGCACCGGCTCGGCATCCTCGCGGTCACGTCCGTGCTGGTGGTCGGCTACGTCTCCTTCCTCTTCGTGTGCTTCGTCGGCTACGCCTTCCTCTACGGCCGTCACCGGCCGCGCCGGGACGTCGACTTCGTCGTGGTGCTGGGCTCCGGGCTGATCGGCGGCGAGCGGGTGCCGCCGCTGCTGGCCAGCCGGCTGCACCGGGGCCGCGAGGTCTACGAGGAGCAGGCCGCGCGGGGCAACCCGCCGGTGCTCATCACCTCGGGCGGCCAGGGGCCGGACGAGAAGCTCCCGGAGTCCCACGCGATGGCCGACTACCTGCTCGAACGCGGCTTCCCCGCCGAGCACGTCGCCCGCGAGGACCGCTCGCGCACCACCGAGGAGAACCTGCTCTTCAGCAAGGCCATCATGGAGGGCGCCAAGCCCGACTACCGCTGCGTCGTCGTCACCAACAACTTCCACGCCTTCCGGGCCGCCCTCACCGCCCGGAGGACCGGCGTCAACGGCCACGTCTTCGGCTCCCCCACCGCCGCCTACTACTGGCCCAGCGCGACCATCCGGGAGTTCGCCGCCGTCTTCCTCTCCCACAAGCTCGTCAACTTCGGCATCTGCGGCTTCCTGGCCCTCTGCGGGATCCTCGCCTCGCTCTGACGCCGTCCGCCCGCACGTCCACCCCCGCACGTCCTTCGGGTCCCGGCCGACGTGACGGCCGGGACCCGAAGTCGCACTTCTCCCCGAGCGGTTACGGCTGGCGGCACCAGACCGCCGTCGGGCGGTCCTCGCGCAGCAGGTCGTCCTGGTGGTTGCCGCCGTGGTTGATCATGATCGTCCGGTACTTGTCCTGGTGGAACACCCAGTACCAGTGCTGACCGCCGCTCGGGTCGTCCCGGCCGGGAACGGCCAGGAAGGCGTCCACCCGCGTGACGCCCTCCAGCGAGCGCCAGAGGCCGAGCTGCCGGTCGTCCCGCTGGAGCCGGTCCGGATACGCCCGGCCGGAGCGGCCGATGGAGATCAGCCGGTAACGCTGGCCCACCGGGGTGTTGTGGAACACCCAGTACCAGTGCGAGCCGTCGCCGGCGGGCCGCATGTCGGGAACGGGCAGGAAGGCGTCCACGTGCGTGACGGGAGTCGTCCCGCCGAACGAGCTCCACCGGCTCACCGGCTGGTCCTCGGCCACCACCTGGCTCGCGTACGGCTCGGAGGCGTCGATCGAGATGTAGCGGTAGACCTGGTCGCCGCCCACGGTGTGGAAGACCCAGTAGTCGCACTTCCCGTTGACGCGCTGCTGGTCGAACACCGGCAGGATGGTGTCGATCTGGGTGACGCCCCGCAGCGCGGGCCAGGACGAGTACGGTCCGACGTTCCTGACCACGACCCCGGTGCGGTCGTCGACCGTGCCGGTGGTGAGCTGGCGGACCTCGGTGCCGCCGGCGCCGATCAGGCGGATCGTGCCCTGCTGGAACGTCCAGTAGCGGCCGTCCACGTCCGGCAGCGGCAGGACGCAGTCCATCGGCAGGTTCTGTGCCACGGCCGGCTGCTCGCCGTCGTCGACGAGCTCGCCGTTGAGGCGGCCCTGGGCGAGCCGGCGCAGCGTCGTGATGGAGGGCGTGAAGCAGTAGAGCGCCCCGCGGGTCTGGACGAACGGGCGGAAGTCCAGCACGGTGGTGGCCCGTTCGCCCGCCGGGGACCGGCCCTCCCAGCTGACCCGGCCGTCGTTCACGGTGGCGAGCTGGCCGCTGACCAGTGGGTCCGGGCCGGGCTCGGCCGTGCGGCCGGGCGGGAAGTCCGGGTCGTTGATCCAGTTCGCCTGGATGAACTCGAACTGGCCCACCAGGTCGGACTGGTAGCAGACGAAGAGCAGGCCGCGCTGGGCGTCGGGGCCGAACTCGGGGATGTCGCTGGTCGGGTCGAAGGGCTTCCCGTAGGGGGCACCGCGCCTGATGATCCGGCGGGCGTCGATGAAGGCCTCGTCGACCGGATCGCCGTCGACGAGCCCGGCGCGGGGATTGGTCTTGCGCAGGTGGGAGAAGAGCGGGGTGATCAGGCCGTCCGGGTCCTCCGGGTCACCGAGGTACGTGAAGTCGTTGTCCGATCCGGCGGCCGGATCGCCGGGCTGCTGGTCGGGGTACTTGCACACCGGCGCTCCGTTGCGCCAGCGGCCCACCAGCCGGGCGGCGAACCAGTCCCGCTTCGTGTCCTCCGGCACCGCCTTGAGGTCCTTCAGCCGCCGCAGCTGGGCATCGACCTGGGCCCACCAGCCGGCGACGTCCTGCTCCAGGCGGCGCACCACCTGGAAGGAGCCGTTGTGCATCCAGGCGGGGATGGTCCCGACGGCGGCGGTCTCCGGGGCGTGCGTCGCGGCGAGCTTCTTCCCGATGACGAACTCCCCCGCCGGGATGATCCGGGTGCCGGGGTGCTTCTTCGAGTAGAAGACCTTCTCGGACCCCTCGCCGGTGAACCGGTTGGGGTCGGGCTCGTCGAAGCCCTCGACCTCCGGTTCGCTGACGCCGTCCTTGAAACCGAAGTGCTCCTTGCCCTTCCTGTCGCCCGCGAGGTGCCTGCCCTCCTGCTCGTAGACGACGACCGCACCGGCCTGGCCTGCGGCCTGCTTCTGCTCCTTCACGGCACTGTCGAGGCCCGCGGGGGTGTCGGAGGCGATGGTGAGCACCGCGTGGACGACGGGCTTGGCGGCGCAGCCGAACAGCCAGCGCTTCGGGTCGTTGTCGTCGGTGTCGCCGAGCGCGATCGACCGCGACGGGTCGGCCGGGCCCTGGATGAACGCCTCCAGCGTGTCGCCGGTCCTGGCCTCCGCCTTCAGGAGCTCCGGCTGCCCGGTGATGAACTGCAGGCCCTGGTAGGTGAAGCCGAGGCCCAGCCAGGTGGCCTTGAGCGCCGTCGGGTCGCTGCCGCCGGAGGACTGACGGGCTTCGCTGAAGGTCTCGTTGAACCGGGTGACCTCCCGGGTGGTGGCGATCCTGGGGGTGATCTTCTCCAGCCAGCTCCGCGCCGCCGAGGCGTCGCTGAACTGGAGGAGCAGCAGGGTCATGTGGTCTTTCTTGAATCCGGCGAGGATGTCGCCCTGGATCTCGGTGTCTTGACGCAGACTCAGGTCTGGCACGGGGTGGCTCCGTTCGTCGGCTCCGGCGGAGTGGTCGGCGTGGTGTCGGCGTGGTGTCGGCGCGGTGCGGATGGGGCTGCCGATGGGGCTGCCGATGGGACTAGGAGTTCGGCGCCAGCTGGATCCACTTCGCCACGCTCGGCACGCCGGCGTCGTTGAGGAGGAAGATCATGTACCAGCCGGGCGGGGCGTCCGCGGCCGAGGCCGGGCTCTGGAAGACGAGTTGGCCGCCCGCGCGGCTCACCAGCTTGAGCTCCAGGCGGCGCTGGCTGGTGTCCACCGAGTGCGTCGAGGTGATGGGCGCGAGCAGGACGGCGCGGGCGGCCTGGGTCGGCGAGTTGGTGTTGATCCGGAACGTGGTGCCGTAGCCCACCGGGTCGGTCGGCGCGGTCCGGATGTCCGGGCGGCCACCGGGCTGGTGCAGGTACGGCGGCTCGTAGATCTCGATCGTGCCGTTGTTGCCGGACTTGATGTCCGGGTTGTTGGCGATCTGCTGGAGCTCGTCGCCGGTGACCATGATCCGGCCGTCCGGCAGGACCACCGCGTTGGAGTGGTAGCCGCGCGGCAGCCGCTGCTTGGGGCCGAGGGTCCAGTTGCCGTCGGCGTCGCGGAGTTCCACCTGGCGGAACCGGTCGTCGGGGACGTTCGGGTTGTAGTCGCCGAGGCCGTAGTCGCGGATGCCTACGGCCCCGTTGACGGTGAACAGGTTGCCGTTGGGGAAGATGAGCGTGTCGTCCTGGGCGCGGCCGAGGTTCCTCGGCTTCTCCTTGGTCCACTGGCCACCCGAGAACTTGAAGGTGTTCGGGTCCTTGTGGTCGCCGCCGAGGACGAGCACCGAGTCCGGGCCGCTGGTGCCGTTGGGCAGGGCGACCGCCGAGCCGTACAGGCGGGTGAAGCCGTCGGGGCGGTTGGGCAGCGAGTTGCGGCTCTCGTTCGCCGGGTCGAAGACGAACTGCTGGTCGGAGCTGCGGCCGAAGCCGTAGATCTTCCCGTCCCTGAGCGAGAACAGGTGCGGGTAGTCCATCCGGTAGGGCGCGTCCGCCTTCCACCGGTCCAGCGCGATGTTCTCCGGCACGCTCGACTTGCCGTAGGAGACGTCGATGCCCTTGGCCGGGAAGCGTTCGACGATGGGGGTCGGGGTGCCGTAGCCGAGTTCGGACTGGCCGGACATGATGGTCTGCCGGCCGTCGGCGCCCGTGACCACGGACGGGTACCAGCGGCCGACCGCCATGTCCTGTTCCTGGTGCCAGGTCTCGGTCCACGGGTCGAAGACGAGGGCGAGCTTGGCGCCGGTGCCGCCGTTGCCGCCGAGGTTGCCACCGAAGACGCCGACCATTCCGTTGGGCAGGTAGGAGTGACCGGCGCAGAAGAACGGCGCGGGGCGTGGCTCGTCCAGGCCGTCCGGCATGTTGACGTCCGGCGGCGGGACGGCCTTGAACGTGCCCGGGTCGGTGTCGTTGGCGGGCGGCGTCCACAGGTAGGCGCGGCCGGCGTTCTGCTTGCCGATGACGTCGGTGGGCGCGGTCTCCTTCTGGGGGTTCTCCTCGACGGCTTCGAAGGAGAAGATCAGCACCTTGCCGGTGGGCAGCAGGGCGATGTGGTCCCCGTACTCGGGCGAGGGGATGTACTGCTTGAACTGCCCGAACTGCGCGGGGTCGTACTTCGCGTTGTCCTGCGCCTGGGTGGCGGTGAGCATGTTGAAACGGTTGGTGCGGGTGGTCTGCGGGTAGCCGGTCTGGACGGCCCGCAGGCCGATCCGGTCCCTCGCCATCCCCTCGGCGGCCGGGCGCCCGAACGCGGCCACCTCGTCCTCCCGGATCTCGGCCCGCACCTGCTCGTCGGTGATGCGCGGCGTGCCGGTCCCGGCGAACGGGTCGGTCACCGCGGAGGCGACCGGTGCGGGCGAGGTCAGGATCGTGGTGGTCGACAGGGCGACGGTGACGGCACTGGCCGCCAGCACCGCCCGGAGCCTTCGGCGCGGAGCTCCGGGAAACGTGACGAGCGGGATTCCGGATGGTGTTCTGCGTGGCATGGGGTTCCTCGCGACATGTCGGTCAGGGCTGCTGGGCAGCCGCACGGATGACAGCGATCCGCGGACAGTAGACCACGCTGAGTAGTCGTTCGTGGGCAGACACCCCAGCTGCCCCACGATCGACTACCGACACACCGTCACCGTGCGTATTTCCTGGCGGGTCGTCACCATCGTGCTGAAATGGCCGCGGCCCCCACCCCCGGACCTCAGGAGCGCCTCGTGCCCAGGAAGACCAGGATCGCCGTGACCCTCGTGACGGGAGTCGTCGTCCTCGCCGCCACGAGCGGCAGTGCGGCGGCGACGACGAGCATCCTCGCCCCGCAGTCGGTGACCGGCCCCACCCTCCGGGGCGGCGCCGACGGAAAGCCGCACGAGCTGCTCTGCCCGCCCGACGAGAGCGTCTACGGCGGCGGGTTCAGCATCACTCCCGGAGAGAACCGCAGACTGGACCGCCATCCGACCGACGTCCTGGAGAACCGCCCCAACGACGACGCCACCGGCTGGATCGTCGCCGTCCGCAAGGACGACTGCCCGCCGGAGGGCCAGAAGGGCGAGCCCCGGCCCGCCGACCTCACCATCCGCATCGTGTGCACCGACGGCGAGAACAACACCAGCCTCGGCGGCTGACGCGCCCGTCCGGCCGGAAGGCCCGCGGCGCCCCGGGCGCCCCCGGCCCGGATCGGGCGGCCCCAGCGCCTCGGTCCGGTCCGGGCCCCGCCCCCCGGCCCCGTTCCCACCCCTCCACCGGCCCCTCGGCTCAGTCCGTCGAGCGCGGGCCCAGGATCGCGCACGTGGTGGTGGCGTGCGCGTACAGTTTGCCGGTCTCGGCGCCGACCACCCTGGCCTCGGCGGTGGCGATCGTCCGGCCGAGGTGCACCACCTCGCCCTCGCACCGCAGCAGGCCGGTGTCGGCGAACACCGGGCGCACCATGTGGACGTTCAACTGGGTGGTCGTGTAGCCGAGCCCTGCGGGCAGGCGGCTCAGGACGGCGCAGCCGAGGGCCGAGTCGAGCAGGGTGGCGAGGAAGCCCCCGTGGACGGTGTTCATCGGGTTGTACAGGTGGTCACCGGGCTCGCCCTCGAACACCGCGAACCCCGGTTTGGCCTCGGTGAGGTGGAAGCCCAGCGTGCTGCAGATGGAGGGCTGGATCCGCCCGGCGATGATCTCCTGGAGGATCTCCTCACCGGTCAGGTGCGCGTAGGCGGTGAGCGGCGGACCGGCCGTCCACGTGTGGGTGCGGGTCCGCAGTTCCCCGGTGACCAGCGGATTCGGCTCGTCGGCCGCAACCTCGTGATTCGTCATGGGATCAACCTGCCTTGTTCCCGCCCGTCCCTCAAGTGTCGCCCGGCACGGGGGAGTCGGCGCCGACATGGCCGACTTCGAGGTGGTGGTGCACGCCATGCCGGGCCGCTGGACTGCGGTCTCGCGCGACATGGCCACGGTGCGCGGGAGACGGCACGCTGCACGGCATCCACGTCGACTCCTCCCCCACCCAGGAGCCCCCGATGTCCGTCCTCGCCGCACTCGCCCGTACCTCCGCCGCCGCCCTGCTGACCGCCGGCACGCTCAGCGGGACACTGATCGCCGGGACCGCTACTGCCTCCCCCGCCGCCGTAGCCGCCGCGACCGTTTCCCCCACCGATTCTGCGGCCGACTCTCCTGCCGGGACGTTCCAACAGGTCACCGGCTTCGGCAGCAACCCCGGTAACCTCGCGATGTACGCCTACACCCCCGCCGGACTGCCCACCGGCGCGCCGCTGGTGGTCGCACTGCACGGCTGCCTCCAGACCGCCTCCGACTACTACCAGCACTCCGGCTGGGCCAAGTTCGCCGACCTGTACGGCTTCGCCGTGGTGTTCCCCCAGACGAACAGCTCCAACAACAGCCTGTCCTGCTTCAGCTGGTTCGACGCCGCCAAGGATGCGCGGGGCACCGGAGAAGCCGGTTCGGTGGCCCAGATGGTCGCCAAGGCCGAGACGCTGTACGGCTCGGACGGCCACCGGGTGTACGTCACCGGGCTCTCGGCGGGCGGCGGCCTGGCGGCCGACCTGCTGGCCGACTACCCGGACGTGTTCGCCGGCGGTGCCATCGACGCCGGCCTGCCCGCGCACTGCGCCACCACCCTGGGCGCCGCCGCCGCCTGCCAGAACACCGACCAGGGCCTCACCCCCGCCCAGTGGGGCGACAAGGTCCGGTCCGCGGACCCGGGGTACGCCGGTCCGTGGCCGCGCGTCGCGGTCTGGCAGGGCACCTCGGACACCGTCGTCCGGCCGGTGAACGCCACCGAGCTGCGCGACCAGTGGACGAACGTCTGGGGCCTCCCCCAGAGTCCGACGTCGAGCCGGTCCCTGCCGGGCGGCACCACCGAGGACCTGTACGCCGACCCCGCCGACCCGAGCGGCCGGCCCGCCGTGGCGGTGTACTCCGTCGCCGGAATGGGCCACGGCCTCGCCGTCGACCCGGGCTCCGGCGCCGATCAGTGCGGCGCGACCGGCAGTTACTTCCTCGACACCATCTGTTCCTCCTACTACACCGCGCAGTTCTGGGGCCTGTCCGGTGGCGGCGGGCCCACCACCCCCGGTCTGCCGGCTCCGGCCGGGCTGACCGCCTCCGCCGCCGGGCCGGACTCGATCGCCCTCTCCTGGCAGGCCGTCAGCGGCGCGGCGTCGTACCAGGTGCTCCGCGACGGCTCGCCGGCCGGCACCGCGACCGGCACCTCCTTCACCGACACCGGCCTCGCCCCCGGCACCTCGTACACCTACACCGTTGCGGCGGTGGACGCCTCGGGGACCCTCGGCGCCAAGTCGGCGGCGGTGACGGCGAGTACGAGCGGCGGCGCGCCGCGGTGCTTCACCGACAACAACTACGCCCAGGTACAGGCCGGCCGGGCCACCCAGAGCGGCGGCCTCACCTACGCGCTCGGCTCGGGGCAGAGCATGGGCCTCTGGAACACCTTCGTCACGCACACCCTGCGGCAGACCGGCCCCGGCTACTACGTCCTCGCGGACGGTGAGTGCTGAACGGCGCATCCGCCGCCGCTCACGATCGCAGTCCCTCGAACAGGTCGGTCTCCGGCAGTTCGGCGACGGCCGGCACGCAGGACCGGGTGAGGTGGTAGTCCTCCGTCGGCCAGACCTCGCGCTCGATGTCCCGGGGGTGGGCCATGAAGGCCGCCCCGGGCTCGACCTGGGTGGCGTGCGCGAGCATCGCGGCGTCCCGGACCGCGAACTGCTCGGCGCACGCTATCCGCGTGGTGGTCGCGAGGGCGGGCGGGGTGTCGGGCCAGCCGGCGAGCAGCTCACCCATGGCCGACGGGACGCCCCGTTCCGCCATCGCGTCGTGCATGGTCTGGAACCAGGCCCGTGAGAGCGCCAGGTGGTAGTAGAGCTTCGCCGCCTGCCACGGCGCCCCCTCCTCCGGATAGCGGTCCGGATCGGCGGCGGCCTCGAAAGCCTCGACCGAGACCCGGTGCGTCATCACGTGGTCCGGGTGCGGGTACCCGCCGGTCTCGTCGTACGTGATGACGACGTGCGGACGGAACTCCCGGATCAGGGCGACCAGCGGAGCCGCGGCCACCTCCAACTCCTGGGCGGCGAAGCATCCCTCGGGCAGGTCCTCCCCCGGCCCGGGCATCCCGGAGTCGGTGAAGCCGAGGAACCGCTGGCGCACACCCAGGATCTCGCGGGCGGCGGCCATCTCCCGACGCCGGATCCGCGGGAGGTCGGCCCGTACCTCCGGGCGGTCCAGCGCCGGGTTGAGGACGGAGCCGCGCTCGCCGCCGGTGCAGGTGGCCACCAGGACGTCGACGCCCTCGGCCGCGTACCGGACGAGCGTGGCCGCGCCCTTGCTGGACTCGTCGTCGGGGTGCGCGTGGACGGTGAGCAGGCGGAGCCCGCCGGGGTGCTTGGTGAACACGAGTGCTCCTTGGGTGTTGATGGATGAGGTGAGCGAACGGGACCGCGCGCGTGGTTCCCGGAGGAGACGGTCTCCCTGTCGTGCCGTCAGGCCTGCCGGCGGGTACCCGGGTAGAGCAGGGCGGGCGCTATCGCGAGGGCGGAGAGGGCGAGCACCCACCAGAAGGTGTCGCCGAAGGCCGCGGCCGGGTGGCCGGGGTGTCCGCTTCGGGCCTGCTGCAGGACCAGCGTCAGCACCGCGGTGCCGAGGGCGCCGCCGAGCCGGTTGAGCACGTTGACCGCGCTCGCGGCGGCCGGCACCTGGGCCTTCTCCACGCTGGAGTAGACCGCCGCCATCCCCGGTATGAGGATGATCCCCATGCCGACGCCACGCAGCGTCAGGGAAACCGCCAGCAGCCAGTCCGCCGGGCCGCCGCCCGCGCCGAGCCGGGTGAAGGCGAGCGTGCCGAGCAGCGAGCAGGCGATGCCGAGCAGGATCAGCGGGCGCGGCGCGAGCCGGTCCGCGATCCGCCCCGCCAGCAGCGAGGTGACCGCCGTGCCGAGAGCCTGCGGCGCCAGGAGCAGCCCGGACTCCACCGCGCCGGCGTGCTCCACCTGCTGGTAGTAGAGCGGCACCAGGAACATCGAGCTGTAGAGCGCCGCGCCCTGGAGGAAGGAGTTCGCCGTCGCGACCGCGAAGCCGCGCCGCGCTAAGAGCCGCAGGTCGATCAGCGGCGCGCGGCCCCCGCCGACGGCCGGGCGCAGCGCGTGCCCCCCGTACGCGAGGAGGAGCAGCGCCCCCGCGCCGGCCGCCGCCGGGCCGGCCCAACCGCCGTCGGCGATCACCGAGAGCCCGTAGACCAGGCCCGTCAGGCCCGGAGAGAGCAGCGCCAGGCCTAGGCGGTCCAGCCGGGGACGGGCCTGCGCGGGACCGCCCTCCGACGGGAGCCGACGGAGCGCCAGCAGCACGGTGAGCAGCCCGACCGGGACGTTCAGCAAGAACATCCAGCGCCAGCTCAGGTGATCCAGCAGCACACCGCCGAGGATCGGACCGAGGACCGGCGCGAGGCCGATCGGGAGCAGCAGCGTGCCCATCACCCGCCCGATCCTGGACGGACCGGCCGCCTGCACCATGAGCGTCTGCCCGAGGGGCTGGATCATCCCTCCGCCGATCCCCTGGAGGATCCGGAAGGCGATCAGACCGCCCGTCGACCACGACAGCCCGCACAACGCGGAGCCGAGGACGAACAGCACCACCGACGCGAGCCACGCACGCCGGGCCCCGAACCGCCCGGCGGCCCAGCCGGACAACGGCATGACCAGCGCTATCGCCAGCAGGTACCCGGTGGACACCCACTGGACCGCCGCCATCGAGCTGTGCAGACCGAGGGCGACAGAGTCGATGCCCACGTTGACGATCGTGGTGTCCAGCAGGGCGAGCACCGGACCGAGCGCGAGCACCGCGCCCATCTTCATCAGGTCCGGCGGCAGCGGCTCCCGCCCGGCGCGGACCGGCTTGCGCCCGGCCCTCCCCTGCATCGGTTGCCTCTTCACCGTGGTGACCTTCGCGGTCATGGCCCCTCCCCGAGGTTCGATGTCGTGTCCGCGGCCGTGCGGCCGGGGCCCCTCCGGCGGTCCGTCCGGCCGCCGAGGGAGAACTTAGGTCGAACCCATCGAATGGGTCAAGCCTAATTTCTGTGCTCGACCCAGCGAACTGCGCTAGGCTCCCCCCATGACCGACACCACCCCGAACCTGCGCGAGCTCAACAAGCGCCGCACCCGCGAGGCGATCTCGCACGCCGCGACCAGGCTCTTCATCGACCGGGGCTTCGAGCGGACCACCATCGCCGAGGTCGCGACGGCCGCCGGCGTCGCCAAGATGACCGTCACCAACCACTTCCCGCGCAAGGAGGACCTCTTCCTCGACCTGCACGAGGAGATCGTCGCCAGGCACGCCCGGGCGGTCGCCGACCGCGCCCCCGGCGAGTCCGCCCTCGCCGCACTGCGCCGCGCCTGCCTGGCCGAGATCGACCGGCACGACGCCGCGCTCGGCTTCTCCGGCGAGGCGTTCGCCCGCACGATCACCGAGAGCCCCGCGCTGACCGCCCGACTGCGCGAGCTGCACGAGCAGGGCGAGACGGCGCTCGCCACCGCCCTGGCCGAGGCCGCCCACGTGCCGCCCGGCGACTTCGAGAGCCGGGTCGCCGCGGGACTGCTGGCGGCCGTCCCCCGGGCCGTCGCCACCGAGGTGTTCCGCCGCACCCTGGCCGGAGAGGACCACGAGGCCATCGCGGCCGCCGTCCGCCCGTCCGCCGCCCGCGCTTTCGACCGCCTGGAGGGCGCACTCGGCGACTTCGCCGTCCGGGCGGCGGAGGCCGGGGCAACCGAGGCGACCAAGGCGACCGAGGCGACCGAGGCGACCGAGGCGACCGAGGAATGACGACTGACAGTGAGGATGTTCATGAGCGGTTCCCGGGCAGGTCTGACTCAACCTCTGACTGACCTCGGGTCCTCAACCGGATCTGTCGGCCTCGTCCG
>NZ_JBEZGX010000106.1:0-14309 GCF_040650235.1 Kitasatospora sp. NPDC048722 | reverse complement strand
AAACGCTCGGCTGGGAAACCCCAGCCGAGCGCCTGCATAAACTCATCGCGGCCTAACCAACCGACCACGTGTTGCGACGACCGCTAGAAACCGCCTCGCGGAGGGCGGGCCCTTCGGCAGGCCGGGGCGCCCCGGGAACCGGGCAGGTCAGCGCGAGCGGCGCGACAGCCGCTCGACGTCCATCAGGACGACGGCACGGGCCTCCAGCTTCAGCCAGCCGCGGCCGGCGAAGTCGGCGAGCGCCTTGTTGACCGTCTCGCGGGAGGCGCCGACCAGCTGGGCGAGCTCCTCCTGGGTGAGGTCGTGGGCGACGTGGATGCCCTCCTCGGACTGCACGCCGAAGCGGCGGGAGAGGTCGAGCAGGGCCTTGGCGACGCGACCGGGCACGTCGGAGAAGACCAGGTCGGACATCACGTCGTTGGTCCGGCGCAGGCGGCGGGCGATGGCCCGCAGCAGCGCGATGGACACCTCGGGGCGGGCGTGCAGCCAGGGCTGGAGGTCGCCGTGCCCGAGACCGAGCAGCTTGACCTCGGTCAGCGCGCTGGCGGTGGCGGTGCGCGGGCCCGGGTCGAACAGCGACAGCTCGCCGATCATCTCGCTGGGGCCGAGGACGGCGAGCATGTTCTCGCGTCCGTCCGGCGAGGCGCGGTGGAGCTTGACCTTGCCCTCGGCGACGACGTACAGCCGGTCGCCCGGGTCGCCCTCGTGGAACAGCGACTCACCACGGGCGAGGGTGACCTCGGTCATGGAAGCGCGCAGCTCGCCGGCCTGTTCGTCGTCGAGTGCCGCGAAGAGTGCGGCGCGCCGCAGAACGTCGTCCACGTGCTTCCTCCTTCTCGGCCGGTCGGCGGGTGGGCCGTCCGGCGCAAGTTCCGTTCAGTGTTCTGCATCACCAAGCATGGCGCATGTCGCTCCGATCATATGAGGAGGGGGTGCACCGAGGTGTCCTTCGCGGGGCCATTCGTACGGTTCGGTCCCCGGGTCCGTGCGGTGGGCGCCGGCCAGAGCGGCGGCGCGCCGAACCGGGGTCGTCCGGCCCCTCCCCCGAGCGGGCCGGACGACCCCGGTGGTCCGGGTGCGGTGGCGGTCAGGCGGCCGGCGGCGGCAGCTCGCGCAGCCTGCTGACCGGCGACAGGGCCAGCGGGACGAGCATCAGCGCCGAGCCGACGGCGATCGCGACGAGGCCCTGGCGCAGCCCGAGGGCCCCGCCGATGACGCCGCCGAGCAGGCCGCCCAGTGAGCCGCCGCCGAACAGCAGGGTGCGGAAGGCCGCGTTCATCCGGCCCATCAGCGGCTGCGGGGTCAGGGTCTGGCGCAGGCTGACCATCACCACGCCGGCCACGCCGAGGCCCAGGTAGCCGATGAAGAACGAGCCGACGAACAGGGCCGTGCGCACCGGCTTCGGGCCGTCCGCGAACGCGACCAACAGCGGGCTCGCGAAGATCGCCGCCATCGACACCGCGTAGACGGGTCCGAGCCGGAACCGCCTGATGACCCGCCCGGAGACGGCCGCGCCGACCAGACCGCCGACCGAGGAGGCGGAGAACACGACGCCGATCCAGGTGGGCGTCAGGCCCTGGTCGCGCACCGCGTACAGGACGAACACCGTCCACACCGAGACCATCGAGAAGTTGCAGAACGGACCCAGCAGCGCCAGCGGTCGCAGGACGCGGTCGCCGAACACCCAGCGCAGGCCCTCGGCCAGCTCCCGCCCGAGGTGCCGGCCCGCCGCGGGCGGCTCGGGGCGCGGTTCGGGCGTGCGGATCCACAGCAGCGTGAGCAGCGAGACCAGGTAGGAGAAGGCGTCCGCGACCAGGGCGACCGGCGCGGTCAGGGCGCCGATCAGCAGTCCGGCCAGGCCGGGCCCGGCCACGTCCGCGGTGGAGGAGGTGACGCCGAGCTTCTGGTTGGCCTCGACGTAGTGCTCCGGGTCCTTCACCAGGGTCGGGACGAAGGACATCCAGCTGACGTCGAACAGGACGGAGAAGACGCCGATCGCGCAGCCGAGCACCAGCAGCACCGGCAGCGTCAGGCGGTGGGTCGCGGCCAGCAGCGGGACCAGTCCGACGAGCACCATCCGGGCGCCGTTGGCCAGCAGCATGGCGCGCCTGCGCCGCATCCGGTCGACCAGGACGCCGAAGACCAGCGCGAGGCCGAGGTAGGGGACCAGTTGCAGGAAGCGCAGCAGGCCGATCTGCTCGGGCGTGGCGTCGAAGGCGATGGCGGCGGTGAGCGGCAGGGCGAGCGTGGTGACCTGGCTGCCGAGGAGCGAGAGGGCCTCGCCGGACCAGAACTTGAGGAAGTCCCGGTTGTGCCGCAGCCGGGCGGTCGGCGGCCGTTCGGCCGGACGGGTCTGCAGGCCGGGTCCGATCGCGGTGGCGGTCATCCGGTGGTACTCCCCCCGAGTCGATTCTTATGGTTGATGGCTGATCAACCGTGAGAATCATGGCAGTCCTACTTGACGGTTGCAAGGGGTGGCTACCATTAGGTCCATGGATTCCGTCACCGCTCAGGAGCAACCGGCACCGCCCTCCCCGGGCCTGCCGCTCGCCGTCGCCCTCGCGAACACGCTGGTCGCCGTCCGCGGCAAGGTCCGGGACGACGTCGGGACGCCGGAGGAACTCGCCGACTGGCTCGCGTCCCACACCGACGCCCCCGGGCTTTCCGTCGGCGAGGCGGACCTGGCCGCGTTCCGGGCGCTGCGCGACGCGGTCCGCGCCGTTCTGCGCGCGCACGCCGAGGGGGAGCCGGTGCCCGTCGCCGAGGTCGAGCGGATCAACGAGGCGTCCGCAACCGCCCCGCGCTGGCCCGTCCTGACGGCCGCCGGAACCGGGATCGCGGTCGTCCAGCGGACCGGCCGCGACGGGTTCCCGGCCGCGCTCGCGGCACTCGCCCACGGCACCGCCGACCTGCTGGGCGGTCCGCTCGCGGCCGACCTGCGGGCCTGTCACGGGCCGGGCTGTGTCCAGTTCTTCGTCAAGGACCACCCGCGCCGCGAGTGGTGCGGGCCCGGCTGCGGCAACCGTGCCCGTGCCGCCCGCCACTACCACCGGCAGCGCGAGCAGTCGGTCTGACGCCCGGGGACTGTCGACGCCCGTGGACTGCCGAGGCCTGGGGACTGTCGATGCCCGGGGACTGCCGACGCCCGGGCACAGTCGACGCCCGGGCACTGCCGACGCCCGGGGAAAGCTGGCCGCTCAAAAGCGGTGCGCCCCCGAGGACGGTTCCTCGGGGGCGCACGGGGTGCCGGAGACGTGTCAGGCGGTGAAGCCGACCTCGCCCAGGGCCTTCTCGATCTTGGCGCGGTGGGCCGCCTCCCACTCGTCCAGCGTCTCGGCGGCCTCCTTGGCCAGCTTCGCCCGGGCTGCCGCCAGCGTCTCCTCGCGCCGGGCGGCGGGCACCACCACGACGCCCTCCTCGTCCGCCACGACCACGTCGCCGGCCGCCACCAGCACGCCGCCGCACCGGACCTCGCCGCCGTGCGAGCCGAGCGCCCGCTTCGCCCCCGGGATCGGGATCACCCCGCGGGCGAACACCGGGAAGCCCGCCTCGCGCACCTCGCCGAGGTCGCGGATCAGGCCGTCGGCCACGAACGCGGCCACGCCCCGGCGCTGCGCGACCGCGCAGACGTTGCCGCCGGCGAGGGCGTGGTCGAGGTCGCCCGACTCGACGACGATCACGTCACCGGGCGCGGCCCGGTAGATCGCCGCGTGCAGCATCAGGTTGTCGCCGGGCGGGCACTGCACGGTGAACGCCGGTCCGGCCACCCGGGGCATGCCGGCCCACAGCGGGCGGACGCCGATGTCCATCACCTGGGCGCGGCCGAGCAGGTCGGCCAGGGTGGTGGTGGGAATGTCCGCGAACTGGTCCATCTGTGCCCCCGTCGTTCTCGACTGTTCGGTCGGTGCTCTCGGCGCATTATCGGACAGGTCGTGGCGGTGGACCGGGTGGCGGGTGCGCGGCGGCGGGTGCGCGGGCGGTCGGCGCGTCGGGCCCGAACGCCCGGTGGCAGAGGGCGCCGTCGACGAAGACGACGGCGGGGCCGGAGCCGGTGACGGTGCAGGCGATCCCGGTGCCGTCGGTGGAGGCAACGGTGCGGGAGGCGGTGGCGTTCACGGTGGGTCCCTTCGGGGGCTCGCTCGGGTGAGTCGCTTTCGTCGGGGCAGACCGGGCGCGGGCCCGGAACTCATCGCTCTTTGGCGGAAGTTCCCTCGGGTTCGTCGACGGTTCCACCGGATGCCGACGGTGCCGCCGACCGGGCCCGCCCGAGCTCCGTCCACAGCCTGTGGACGGAGCTCGGGCCGGCTGGGACCGTGCGCACCACGAGGGTCGGCCGTCCGCCTCGGCGACATCGATCGACGGCTCGCCGCCGCCCGGCCCGCGGAGACGCTGGCGGGCGAGGCCGGGCTGCGCCCTCTACCGGGGAGTCTTCCGCGCGGAGTTCGGTACGGCGCCCAGCGACGACCAGCGACGACCAGCGCCTGCTGCGGTTGCGCCGAGCGCGGGAACTGCTCGCCCGCGGCCTGACGCCGGCCCAGGCCGCTTCGTCCGTCGGTTTCGCGGCCAGGCCGATTCCGGCAGGTTGTTCCGGCGAACGTACGGGATCACTCCCGCGATCTACCAGCGCGCGTGTCCCACCGCTGCCGGCGGGCCGCCCGAACGGACCGCCGCCGCTGACGGGTTCCCGCCCGGCCGATCGGCTGTCCGGCGTAGCCTTCGTGCATGGCAGAGAGCAAGGTCCGGAAGGTGGCGGCCCCGAAGGCGAAGCCCGCCGCGAGGCCGAGGAAGCCCGAGTCCCGGCTGGCGATGGTGCGGCGGGCGCGCAGGATCAACCGGGAGCTCGCGGAGCTGTACCCGTACGCGCACCCGGAGCTGGACTTCGAGAACCCGTTCCAGCTGCTGGTGGCTACCGTGCTGTCGGCGCAGACGACGGACCTGCGGGTGAACCAGACGACGCCCGCGCTGTTCGCCCGCTATCCCGCCCCGGAGGACATGGCGGCGGCGAACCCAGAGGAGTTGGAGGAGATCATCCGTCCGACCGGGTTCTTCCGGAACAAGGCGAAGTCGCTGATCGGCCTGTCGGTCGCGCTGCGCGACGACTTCGGCGGCGAGGTCCCGGGCCGCCTGGAGGACCTGGTGACCCTGCCCGGCGTCGGCCGCAAGACCGCCAACGTCGTCCTCGGCAACGCCTTCGGTGTCCCGGGGATCACCGTCGACACCCACTTCGGGCGCCTGGCGAGGAGGTTCGGCTGGACCACCGAGGAGGACCCGGTGAAGGTCGAGCTGGCCGTCGCCGAGATCTTCCCCAAGTCCGAGTGGACGATGCTCTCGCACCGCGTGGTCTTCCACGGCCGCCGGATCTGCCACTCCCAGAAGCCCGCCTGCGGGGCCTGCCCGATCGCGCCGCTCTGCCCTTCGTACGGCGAGGGCGAGACGGACCCGGAGAAGGCGGCGAAGCTCCTCAAGTACGAGATGGGCGGCCAGCCCGGCCAGCGGCTGAAGCCCCCGGGGGACTTCCCCGGCGAGGCCGCCGCGCGCGCCGACGCCGCCTCCCACCAGGGGCACGTCGCGGACCTGGCGGTGGGCGAGTGAGCGCGCCCGGGCCCGCGGTGCGGGAGATCGAGCGGGACGGCCTGCCGCAGTGGCTGGAGCCCGTCCGGGACGCCGCCGAGCGCGTGCTGCCCGAGCAGCTGAGCCGCTTCCTGCCGCCGGTGGAGGACGCCCGCACGGCCGCGGTGCTGATGCTCTTCGGGGACGGTGAGCAGGGCCCCGACCTGCTGCTGATCGAGCGGGCCCGCTCGCTGCGCTCGCACGCCGGGCAGCCGTCCTTCCCGGGCGGCGCGCTCGACCCGGAGGACGGCGATCCGGACGGTCCCGGACCGATCGCGGCGGCGCTGCGGGAGGCCTGGGAGGAGACCGGCCTGGACCCGGCCGGCGTGCAGGTGTTCGCCGCGCTGCCCGCCCTCTACATCCCGGTGAGCCGCTTCGTCGTGACCCCGGTCCTCGGCTGGTGGCGCGAGGAGTCGCCGGTGCGTCCGGTGGACGCGGGAGAGACCGGCGCGGTGTTCCGGGTGACGATCGCCGAGCTCGCGGACCCGGCGAACCGGGTCCGGCTGCGGCACCCGTCCGGGCACCTGGGCCCGGCGTTCGCGGTGGCCGGCCGGCTGGTCTGGGGCTTCACGGCCGGGGTGATCGACCGGGTGCTGCACCACAGCGGCCTGGAGCGGCCCTGGGACCCGTCCCGGATCGTCGACCTCTCGGACGACGCGCTGGCCCTGGTCCAGGGCGACACCGAACGCTCGCGCGCGCTGCTGGGCGGCGAGGCCGGGACCTCGTGAGGGGCCGTCCGCACGGCCGTGCCGCCGGGCGTGGGAGGGTGTCCGGGTGAACGTCCTGGATGTGCTGCTGATCCTCGCCGCCGTCGGTTTCGCCGTGTCGGGTTACCGGCAGGGTTTCGTGGTGGGCGTGCTGTCCGTCGTCGGCTTCCTCGGCGGCGGCCTGGTCGCGGTGCAGTTGCTGCCGCTGCTGCTCGACCACCTGAGCCCCGGCACGACGGCCTCGGTGGTGGCCGTCGTCGTCGTGATCGTGTTCGCCGCGATAGGCCAGGCGGTCACCACGCACTTCGGCTGGAAGCTGCGCGGCCACATCGACCGGCGTCCGGCGCGAGTGCTGGACGCGGCCGGCGGGGCCGTCGTCAACGTGATCTCGATGCTGCTGGTGGCCTGGCTGATCGGTTCCGCGCTCGCCGGAACGTCCCTGCCGACGGTCTCCAGGCAGGTCCGCTCCTCGGCGATCCTCGGCGGCGTCCAGGACGCGCTGCCCGGTGACGCGCCGAACTGGTTCTCGGACTTCTCCAAGGTGCTCGCCCGCAACGGCTTCCCCCAGGTCTTCAACCCCTTCGAGCACGAGCCGATCACCCAGGTCGACACGCCCGACCCGGCGCTGGCCGCCAGTCCGGCGGTCGCGAAGGCCAGGCAGAGCCTCGTCAAGGTGGTCGGTACCGCCACTTCCTGCGGCAAGACCCTGGAGGGCAGCGGCTTCGTCTTCGCGCCGCACCGGGTGATGACCAACGCCCACGTGGTCGGCGGCGTCGACGAGCCGACCGTGCAGATCGGCGGCGCCGGCCAGCTCTACGACGCGACGGTGGTCCGCTACGACTGGCAGCGCGACATCGCGGTCCTCGACGTGCCCAAGCTCAACGCGCCCCCGCTGACCTTCGCGGGGGAGGCCAGGACCAACGACAGCGCGATCGTGGCCGGCTTCCCCGAGAACGGCGCCTTCAACGTCCAGCCCGCCCGCATCCGCGGCCGCATCCAGGCCAACGGCCCGGACATCTACCACCGCGGCCAGGTCGTGCGCGACGTCTACTCCGTCCGCTCGCTGGTCCGCCAGGGCAACAGCGGCGGACCGCTGCTCACCCCGGACGGGCAGGTGTACGGCGTGGTGTTCGCCAAGTCGCTGGACAGCGCGGACACCGGGTACGTGCTCACGGCGGCCGAGGTGAAGGACGACGCCGAGAAGGGCGGGTCCGCCTCGGGGCGGGTGGACACCCAGGGCTGCGCGCTCTGACGCGGGGCCGGACGGCTCGTCGTCGTGGGCCGGCGCGCCGCCTCGGGGCGGCCCGTCGCCCCCCGGTCGGCGCGCCGGTGCGGCGGGATCCGATATCCGTCGGACCGTCAGTCCGCCCTGGTAGCCTCGGCCGCGCTCACCCGTTCGGCTCAATCCGGCGCCGGTCCCGGAGTGAGGTCGACGGGAGGTCGTGGTAGTCCGATGATGGGTCACTCGCACGCGGTCAGCGGGGCGATGCTGTACGCGGCCTCGGCGCCGTTCCTGCCCCCGCTGCTGCTGCACACCACGCTCCAGCCGGCGGACATACTGATGGGCACGGTGCTGTGCGCGGGCGCGGCCCTGCTGCCGGACCTCGACCACCACGACGGCTCGATCGCCAACTTCCTCGGCCCGCTCTCCAAGGCGCTCTGCCGCTTCGTGGCCTGGGCCTCCGGCGGCCACCGGCACGCCACCCACTCGCTGCTGTTCGTCGCGCTGATGGGCGGTGGCACCTGGGCGGGCGTCACCTTCCTGGGTCGCAACTTCACCCTCGCGATGACGTTCTTCCTGCTGGCGCTCGCGATCCGGGCGCTGCGGCTCTGCCCGCCCGGCGACGGCCCGGAGGCGTGGATCACCGTCGTCGGCCTGGCCGCGCTCGGCACCTTCGGGATGAACACCTGGATGCCGAACGCCCCCGGCTGGCTGCCGTACGCGGTCGGCCTGGGAACGCTGGCGCACCTGCTGGGCGACTGCCTGACGAAGAAGGGCGCGCCGCTGCTCTGGCCGCACAAGGAGCGCTACGAGATCGTGCTGATCAAGCGCAGCGGTAACAACGTCGAGACCAAGGTGCTGGTGCCGATCATGGCGGGTGCGACCTTCGTCCTGCTCTGGTTCACGGCGCTGTCGCAGACGATCGTGAACTGACGCGTGAACCGACGCGCGAACCGACGCGCGAACGGACGTGTGGGACCGGCGCGACGGCCGTGAGCAGGCTCGTACTGCCCGGGTGAACCGGGCGGCGCGTCATTGACGACCGCGGCGCGGGACCTCAGGTCTCGCGCCGCAGCCGTGCGCCCACCCAGCGGGCGCGCCGGCCGAGGATGTGCGGGATGCCGAGCTGTCGCTGCGCCGCTCGCTGACGGCGGTCCGTGCCGTCGTAGCCGAGGTCGTCCGCCCAGTCGGTACGGGGGGCGGACCGGTGCGGGCTGTTCTGGCGTCGGCCGCGCGATGCGCCGCCGCGATCGGGCATCCAGGTCATACCGGAATGGATGCCCCTGGGCCGGTCGGGGTAACCGTCCGGACGCCATCGAAAGTGGCCTATGCGTTTGTCATATGAGTGCAACATCAAGGGAGTTGACGTGGGCAGGGGCGAGGGTCCTGCCCGGCCCGCTCACTCCTTGTGCCGACCGACCCAGTCCAGCAGCTCGGCCGTGAACTCCGCGGGCGCCTCCTCGTGCGGGAAGTGCCCGACGCCCGGCATCAGCCGCCACCGGTACGGCGCCGCCACGTACTCGCCGCCGCCGAGCGCGGTGTGCGACAGCAGCACCGGGTCCGCCGCCCCCTGGACGTGCAGCGTGGGCGCGGCGATCGGCTTCTTCATCCGGCGGGCGAACTGGATGCCGTCCGGGCGGGCCATCGACCGCAGCAGCCAGCGGTACGGCTCGATCGAGCAGTGCGCGGTGCTGGGGATCTGGATCGCCTGCCGGTACGCGTGCACCGCGCCCTCGTCCAGCTTGTCCGGCCCGGTCCACTCGTCCAGGTAGCGGGCGACCAGCGCGGCGTCGTCGGCGACCAGGCGGCGCTCCGGTATCCACGGCCGCTGGAAGCCCAGCACGTGCTCGAAGGCGGCGATCTGCCGGCGGTCGGTGAGCAGTGCCCGGCGCAGGTCCCGCGGGTGCGCGGCGGACACCACGGTGAGGCTCTGGATCACCGACGGGCGCATCACCGCCGCCACCCAGGCCAGCGTGCCGCCGGAGGCGTGCCCGACCAGGTGGGCCCGGCGCTCGCCGAGCGAACGGATCACCCCGGTGATGTCGAGGGCGAGGTTGCCCGGGTCGTACCCGCGCGGGGTGCGGTCGCTGCCGCCGATGCCGCGCAGGTCGAGCGCGACCGCCCGGTAGCCGGCCTCGGCGAGCGCGGTCAGCTGGTGGCGCCAGGCCCACCAGTACTCCGGCCAGCCGTGCACCAGCAGCACCAGCGGGCCCTCGCCCAGCTCGGCGATGTGGAAGCGGGCACCGTTGGCGGCGAGGTCGCGGTGCGTCCACGGGCCGTCCTGCCGGATGCTCCAGGCCCCGGCCCCGGCCTCGGCCCCGGAGCTGCCGGGCGCCTCGGCCCCGGCGTCGCCCGGAGCCTTCCCGGCGGTCTCGCCGACGCCGTCTGCGGCCTTCGCGGCGGCCTCCCGGCCGGGCTCCCGGACGGGGCCGGAGTCGGCGGGCGGCTGCGCGGGCACGGGCTTCTGGTCAAGCGGCATACCGAGAGCGTGTCACATCCGTGCGCCGGACACGCGCCCGGCACTCGCTGTCGGTGCGCCCGGCCGGGCCCCGCCCTTACGGGATGCGGCCCAGTGCACGGTCGATCTCCTCCTTGGTGGCCGGCCGCGGACGGGCGTTCTTCAGCACGTCGGCGGTCTTCTGGGCCCCCTCGATGGTGCGGACCGGCTTCTCGATCTTCTTGAAGGAACGCCAGGCCAGCACGCCAAGCAGCACCGCGAGCAGCAGGTAGGCGCCGGCCACGATCAGGAACGACCAGCCGAGCGCAAGGCCCAGCGCGTGGATGCCGAAGGCCGCCGCGGCGCTCAGCATCGGGACGGCGGCCAGTGCCACCACGCCGGCGACCGTCAGCGACACGCCGCCGGAGACGCCACGCTTGACGTCCGCCCGCAGCTCGGCCTTGGCGAGCGCGATCTCGTCGTGGACGAGCGCGGACAGGTCGGCGGTGGCCGCCGCGAACAGCTGCCCCACCGAACGCTCGCCCTCGTAGGGCGCCCGGCCGTTGCTGGACGGGTCTGCGGCTCCTGCGGGCATCAGCTGTTCTCCTCTGCGGCTGTGCGGCGTGACGCCGCCGCGCGGTGCGGTTCCGGGGGACCGGAGGGGCCCGGGGGCGTCAGTGGACTGTCGACAGCTCAGAATCATGCCCCTACCGGCCAGTCGCACACCACTCCGGGGCCCCGCCGGGGGGACGTGTCCCCGGTGCCCGAGGCCCCGTGGAGCCCGTGGCGGGCCCCTGTGGCGTCGCAGGGGCCCCCGTGGGTGTCCGGGGCGCCGGACGGGCGCCGGAGCGGGCCACGGGGCCCTGAGCGATCCTCAGTGGCCTTCCGGCGCCCCGGGGTGGTGCCGGTGGTCGGGATGGGTGGAACCGGTGGCCGGCCTTAGCGGGCCGCGCCCGGACCGGCACTCGGACCGGCACTCGGCCGGTCGTTGTCGGGGCCCGGTCGGCCGCTTCCGGGGTGGGGCCGGTCGTCGCCGGGGCCCGGTCGGTCGCTGCCGGGGCGGGGCCGGTCGTCGCCGGGGCGCGGTGCGAGCTCGGCCATCCGGGCCTGCCAGGCCGGGTCGTCCGGCTGGTAGACGTCCGGGATGCCGTCGCCGTCCGTGTCCCGGTCCTCCTCCTCGCACAGCGCGCGGTAGTGCCGGTTGCGGAGCTTGAGCAGCACGGTGGCGACCACCGCGCACAGCAGCGAGCCCACCAGGACGGCCGTCTTCGAAAGGTCGGCGAGCGCCAGGTCCCCGGGGAAGGCCAGCTCGCTGATCAGCAGCGAGACGGTGAAACCGATCCCCGAGAGCACCGCGACCGCGAACATGTCGGCCCACTTGAGCTGCGGGTTCAGCTCCGCCCGGGTGAACCGGGCGATCAGCCAGGTGCCCCCGAAGATGCCCACCGTCTTGCCGACCAGCAGCCCGATGACGATGCCGAGCGGCGTGGCCTGGGTGAACACCTCGCGCAGCGCCGGGCCGGAGATCGTCACCCCGGCGGCGAACAGCGCGAACACCGGGACGGCCAGCCCGGCCGACAGCGGCCGGACCAGGTGTTCGATGTGCTCGCCGGGGGAGTGCTCCTCGTCGCCCTCGCGGTGGCAGCGCAGCATCAGGCCCATGGCGACGCCCGCGACCGTGGCGTGCACGCCGCTCTCGTGCATGAGCGCCCAGATGACGAAGGCCAGCGGCACGAACAGGTACCAGCCGTGCACCCCGTGCCGGTGCAGGAACCAGAACAGCGCAAGGCCGAGGAGGGCCAGGCCGAGCGCCCAGAACTTGATGCCGGAGCTGTAGAAGACCGCGATGATCAGGATCGCGATCAGGTCGTCCACGACGGCCAGGGTGAGCAGGAAGGCGCGCAGCGCCGAGGGCAGGTGGCTGCCGACCACGGCCAGGACGCCGAGGGCGAAGGCGATGTCGGTGGCGGTCGGGATCGCCCAGCCGCCCGGGTGCCCGCCGCTGCCCGAGTTGATCAGGGCGAACAGGACCGCGGGCAGCGCGACACCGCAGACCGCGGCCATGACGGGCAGCACGGCGGCGCTCGGACTGCGCAGCTCGCCCGCGACGAACTCGCGCTTGAGCTCGATCCCGGCGACGAAGAAGAAGATCGTCAGCAGGCCGTCCTTGGCCCAGTCCCCGAGCGTCAGGTCCAGGTGCAGCGGGCCGGACGGGCCGACGGTGTGGTCGAGGACGCTCTCGTACGCGCCCGGCCAGGCGTTGGCCCAGATCAGCGCGACCACGGCGGCGACCAGCAGCAGGATGCCGCCGACCGTCTCGGTGCGCAGCGCGTCGGTGATGTAGGCGCGCTCGGGCAGGGGCAGCCGGCCCAGGAACTGCCGGCGGCGGGGCGTCGGCTCGTGGACGGGCGGCTCTCGGGTCACGCTCGGACCTCCTGCGGGCTGGGAACGGCAGACGGATGCACACGTGGTGCAAAGTGCCGACCAGACTTCCCGGCGCGCCCTGTGACGCCCGGACTCCTGTTCGAGGACCTTGATGCGTCCTTAGCAGTCTAACGGGAACGTCCGAGTGACATCCGGATTGTCCTACCTAAGGACTTAAGCCCTGGCGCTGTGTTCTGCACCCTCGCGGAGCACCGGCGCCGCACCCGAATGGCCCCGGCCGCGTGCAGACGAGTGAACGCGTTCCTATCGTCGGATGCGGGCGCCGCCCGGTCCGGGCCGGGCGTCATCCCCCGTCAAACCCCTTGCGCCGCTTCGGAGGCACCCCCATGCCCAGACCGCCCCTCTTACCCGGTGAGACCGCCGTGTCCGCCGACCTGTCCGCCGGCTCATCTGGCCCCTCCGGCCCTGATGGCCCCTCGGCCCCCTCGGGCTCCGACGAGCCCGAGCTCCCTGCAGACCTCGACCACCTGCTCCGCCCGCTGTTCCGCGCGGCCGGTCCCGGCGGGGGAGTCGCCGTCGCGGTGATCCGCGGCGACGAACGGACGGTCGCCTGCCGGGGACGCTCGGACCGTTCCGGCCGGCGCCCGGTCCGGGCCGACACCCGGTTCGAACTCGGTTCCGTGACGAAGACGTTCACCGGACTGCTGCTCGCCGAGATGGCCGCCCGGGGCGAGGTCCGGTACGACGACCCGATCGACCGTTACCTGCCCGCCGACGCCGCCCCCGGCTACCCGCACGAGCGGCCGATCACCCTGCTCCACCTGGCCACCCACACCTCGGGCCTGCCCCGGCTGCCGGTCGGCCTGCTGCCCGCGATGGCACCCCGGTGGTTCACCAGCCCGTACGCCACGTTCGGCCCGGCCCACCTGCTCAGGGCCCTGCCGCGGACCCCCGTTCGGGGGACCCCCGGCACGCAGGTGCGCTACTCGAGCCTCGGCTGCGGACTGCTCGGACTGCTGCTGGCCAACGCGGCCGGACAGCGCTACGACGACCTCCTGGCCGCCCGGGTCTGCGGGCCGCTCGGTCTGGTCGACACCTCCAGCGGCCCCGGCCGGGAGGAGGTCGCCGGGTACCGGCGCGGTCGCCGGGTGCCGTCCTTCCGGCTGCCGGCCCTGCCGGGCGCGGCCGCGCTGCGCTCGACAGCCGACGACATGCTCCGCTACCTCCAGGCGCACCTGTCGCTGGACGCCGTCCCGCTCCCCGAACGGGCCGACGCGGCGGTGCTGCGGACGGCGCTCGGCGAGGTCCGCCGGCCGCGGACGGGCCGGCGCCGGGGTGGTGCCACCCGGATCTGCCTGGGCTGGAACCAGCGGTCGGTGGCCACGGGGGCGGACCCGGACGAGGACGACGGCGAGGAACTCGTGTTCCACGCCGGCTCCACCCGGGGCTTCACCGCCTTCGCCGGCTTCAGCCCGCGGGCGCAGGTGGGGCTGGCGGTGATGGCCAGGGCACGGTCGCTGCGCAGCCGCGGCTTCGTCCAGAGCGCGTACGAGACCCTGCGGACCCTGGCCGCGCAGCGGCGCGGCCCGGAGGGTCTGGACGCGCTGGAGGCTCTGGACGCGACGGCGACGGTTGGAGGCCAGGCGGTGACGTCCAGGTGACGGGAGTCCCGTGACCTGTGACGGAACCGTCCGCAGGACGACGGGGCCCCGGGCGGTCATCACCGCCCGGGGCCCCGCCCGTCGCCTCACTCAGGTGTCAGCCGGCTGTCGGCACCCAGGTGTCGGCGCACTCAGCCGTTGTCGCCGCCGGGCAGCTGGGCCTGGATCTGGCTCATGACGGTGCTGTCGGCGAGGGTGGTGGTGTCGCCGACTTCGCGGCCTTCGGCGATGTCGCGCAGGAGGCGGCGCATGATCTTGCCGGAGCGGGTCTTGGGGAGTTCGCCGAC
>NZ_JBEZGX010000105.1:0-15639 GCF_040650235.1 Kitasatospora sp. NPDC048722 | reverse complement strand
ACGAGAGGGCCCCGCACCGTCGTGGTGCGGGGCCCTCTCGTTCGTTCGGAGGTCCGGGACTCCCGGGCTCAGGCGCTCTTCTCGCGCCGCTCGCGCTTGATCATGTCGCGCGGGACGAGCGTCGGGATCGCGTGCTTGGAGACCACGTCCCCGGTGACCACCACGCGGGCGACGTCCTGGCGCGAGGGGACCTCGTACATCACGGACATCAGCACCTCCTCCATGATGGCCCGCAGCCCGCGCGCGCCGGTGCCGCGCAGGATCGCCTGGTCGGCGATCGCCTCCAGCGCGTCGCGCGTGAACTCCAGCTCCACGCCGTCCAGTTCGAAGAGCTTGCGGTACTGCTTGACCAGCGCGTTCTTCGGCTCGGTGAGGATCTGCAGGAGCGCCTCGCGGTCCAGGTTGTGCACGCTGGTGATCACCGGCAGACGGCCGATGAACTCCGGGATCATGCCGAACTTCACCAGGTCCTCGGGCATCACCTGACGGAAGTGGTCGCTCGCGTCCGACTCCCGCTTGGAGCGGATGTTCGCGCCGAAGCCGATGCCCTTGGCACCCGCGCGGCCCTCGATGATCCGCTCCAGGCCGGCGAACGCGCCGCCGACGATGAACAGCACGTTGGTGGTGTCGATCTGGATGAACTCCTGGTGCGGGTGCTTGCGCCCGCCCTGCGGCGGCACCGACGCGGTGGTGCCCTCCAGGATCTTCAGCAGCGCCTGCTGCACGCCCTCGCCGGAGACGTCCCGGGTGATCGACGGGTTCTCGCTCTTGCGCGCGACCTTGTCGATCTCGTCGATGTAGATGATCCCGGTCTCGGCCTTCTTGACGTCGTAGTCGGCCGCCTGGATCAGCTTGAGCAGGATGTTCTCGACGTCCTCGCCGACGTACCCGGCCTCGGTCAGCGCCGTGGCGTCCGCGATCGCGAACGGCACGTTGAGCATCCGGGCCAGGGTCTGCGCCAGCAGGGTCTTGCCGGAGCCGGTGGGGCCCAACAGCAGGATGTTGGACTTGGCCAGCTCGATCGCGTCGTCGCGGCCGTTGCCGCCGCTGCGGCCCGCCTCGCCCGCCTGGACCCGCTTGTAGTGGTTGTAGACGGCCACCGACAGCGCCTTCTTGGCGAGGTCCTGGCCGACCACGTACTGGTCCAGGAACTCGTAGATCTCGCGCGGCTTCGGGAGTTCCTCGAAGCGCACCTCGGAGGTCTCGGCGAGTTCCTCCTCGATGATCTCGTTGCACAGGTCGATGCACTCGTCGCAGATGTACACGCCTGGGCCGGCGATCAGCTTCTTCACCTGCTTCTGCGACTTGCCGCAGAACGAGCACTTGAGCAGGTCGCCACCGTCTCCGATGCGTGCCACGAGGTGCTTCCCCTTCGCCAGGGGCCCCGCGGGGGTTCCGGGGCCTGGTGCTGTGGACCGTCAACGCCGACGGCGATCGGTCTCGCTATCCGACGGTACTCTGCCGGGCCCCTGATTCCGTCCTCTTCGCCGGGTCTGCCCTACGCCCTGGGCGAATTGATACCGAACAGATGCCGTTGCGGCGGCCGCCCAAGGGTCCGGGGCGGGGCACGCGACCCGCGCGCGCCCCGCCCCGGCGCCCTGCCGGCCTCAGGAGGTCAGCGAGGTCTTGCGGGTGGAGATGATCTGGTCGATCAGGCCGTACTCGACGGCCTCCTCGGCGGTGAGGATCTTGTCGCGCTCGATGTCCTCGCGCACCTGCTCCACCGACTTGCTGGAGTGCTTGGACAGCATCTCCTCCAGCTGCTCGCGCATCCGGAAGATCTCCTTGGCCTGGATCTCCAGGTCCGACACCTGGCCGCGGCCGGTCTCGGTGTACGGCTGGTGGATCAGGATCCGGGCGTTCGGCAGGGCCATGCGCTTGCCGGGGGTGCCGGCCGCGAGCAGCACGGCCGCGGCGGAGGCCGCCTGGCCCATGCAGACCGTGGTGATGTCCGGCTTCACGTACTGCATGGTGTCGTAGATGGCCGTCAGGGCCGTGAACGAGCCGCCGGGCGAGTTGATGTACATCTGGATCTCGCGGTCCGGGTCCATCGACTCCAGGCACAGCAGCTGCGCCATGATGTCGTTCGCCGAGACGTCGTCGACCTGCGAGCCGAGGAAGATGATGCGCTCCTCGAACAGCTTGGCGTACGGGTCGTACTCGCGGATGCCCTGCGTGGTGCGCTCGACGAAGCGCGGGACGATGTAGCGGCCCTCGGCGCGCATGTCCTCGACGCGGGCCTGGGCGGCCGACAGGCTGGGGATGTTCATGGGGGTTCTTGTCCTCCGGGGCGTTGGGGCTGTGGTCTCGTGGGCCGGGCCGAGGCTCAGGCGCCCGTGCCGCCGCCGCCGGGAACGTCCGCGGCGCTGTGCATGATCGCGTCGATCAGGCCGTACTCCAGGGCCTCCTCCGGAGTGAACCAGCGGTCGCGGTCGGAGTCCCGGGTGATCTGCTCGAAGGACTGGCCGCTGTGGAAGGCGATCAGCTCGGACATCCGCTTCTTGGTGCGCAGCAGCTGCTCGGCCTGGATGCGGATGTCGGTGGCGGAGCCGCCGAGGCCGGCGGACGGCTGGTGCATCAGGATGTTGGCGTTCGGCAGCGAGAAGCGCTTGCCCTTGGCGCCGGCGGTCAGCAGGAACTGGCCCATCGAGGCCGCCATGCCCATCGCGATGGTGACGACGTCGTTCTTGATGTACTGCATGGTGTCGTAGATCGCCATGCCGGCCGAGATCGAGCCGCCCGGGGAGTTGATGTAGAGGAAGATGTCCTTTTCCGGGTCCGCGGCCAGCAGGAGCAGCTGCGCGGTGATCTTGTTGGCGATGTCGTCGTCGACCTGCTGGCCGAGGAAGATGATCCGCTCGTTGAGCAGCCGGTTGTAGACCTGGTCGCCCAGGCCGCCGAGCACGTCACCAGAGGCGGCGTGCGGCGCCATCGGGCCCATCTGCATCTGCGGGAACGTCACTTAGCCACCTGCTCAGTCGATTTGGACGGTCGCCGAGCGGCCGTCACGGTGTCGCACAGCTTCCGGGTATCACGTCGTGATTGTTGCTGTCCAAGGACCCTAACGCGCAGGCCGGGCCGCAGAATCCCCCACGCAGAACTGTTCGCTGTGAGCGCAGGGTCGCGCGCGCCGGACGGGACTGCTCCGGTTGGGGCGCCCGTGCCGGGAACGGCGACGGGCCCGGACGCCATGACGGCGTCCGGGCCCGTTGCGTGCCTCAGGGGGCTACCGGGGCCGATCAGGCCTCGGTGGTCTCCTCGGCGGCGGCCTCGGTGGCCTCGGCGGTCTCGCCCGACTCGTCCTCGTCGTCGAAGTTGACCTCGTTGCCCTCGGTGTCGACGACCTTGGCGGCCTCGACCACGGTGGCCAGCGCCTTGCCGCGGGCGACCTCGCCGACCAGCAGCGGCACCTGGCCGCCCTGGACGACCTGCTGGGCGAACTGGTCCGGGGTGAGGCCGGAGCCGGCGGCGCGGCGGATGAGGTGCTCGGTGAGCTCCTCCTGGTTGACCCCCAGCTCCTCGTTGGCGACGATCTGGTCCAGGACGAACTGGGTCTTGATGCCCTTCTTCGCCTGCTCCTCGATCTCCGCCTCCCACTCCTCGCGGGTCTTGCCCTGGGTCTCCAGGTAGGCGTCGATGGTCAGGCCCATCGGCTCCAGCTGGTGGTGCTCCAGGTTGTGCTTGCGGGTCTCGATCTCGTCCTTGAGGAGCTTCTCCGGGTACTCGATGTCGACCAGCGCGAGCAGGGCGTCGAGGACCTTCTCCTGGGCCTGGGTGGCCTGGTCGTACTCCTTCATGCGCTCCAGGCGCTTGCGGGAGTCGGCGCGCAGGTCCTCCAGGGTGTCGAACTCGCTGGCCAGCTGGGCGAACTCGTCGTCCAGCTCGGGCAGCTCCTTCTCCTGGACGGCGGTGACGGTGACGGTGACCTCGGAGGTCTTGCCCGCCTGGGTGCCGCCCTTGAGCTCGGTCTCGAAGGTCGCGGTGCCACCGGCCTCCAGGCCCGTGACGGCGTCGTCGATGCCGTCGATCAGGCGACCGGAGCCGATCTCGTAGCTCACGCCGTTGGCGGTGCCGTCCTCCGGCACCTCGCCGTCGACCTTGGCGACGAGGTCGACGACCACGATGTCACCGGCGGCGGCGGCGCGCTCGACGTCCTTGACCGAGGAGAAGCGCTCGCGCAGCTGCTCCAGGGACTTGTCGACGTCCTCGTCGGCGACGACGATCGGGTCGACCGTCACCTCGATGGAGGAGAACTCCGGCAGGGTGATCTCCGGGCGGACGTCCACCTCGGCGGTGAACTTCAGGTCACCGCCATCGGCGATCGTCTCGACACCCTCGATGTTGGTGATGTCGGGCTGGCCGAGGACCTCGATCTTGCCCTCGTCGACGGCCTGCGTGTAGAAGCGCGGCAGGGCGTCGTTGACGGCCTCCTCCAGCACGGCGCCACGGCCGAAACGCTGGTCGATGACGCGAGCCGGGATCTTGCCCTTGCGGAAGCCCGGAACCGTGACCTGCTGGTTGATCTTCTTGTACGCCGCGTCGAGGCTGGGCTTGAGCTCCTCGAAGGGCACCTCGACGGTGAGTCGAACCCGGGTCGGGTTCAGAGTCTCGACGGCGCTCTTCACGGTTTGGTCTCCTATGGGCTTGCGGTCAGGTTGCCTCCCCAGCCCCGGTCGCGCCGGCCGGGGCCGGTACGGGTGGGTCTGGCGAGACGGGCGATGGGCGGTTGGAGCTGCATCTCCCGTGGGGGGTGGACGGTGAGCGTGACTCCTCGCCCTCGTGCGGTTGACCTGGGTGGACGCCGCAGGGACTACCGCCAGCGCCCCATCCTACCGGTACCACGAAAGGCGGACGCCAGACGTCACCGTACCCCGGTAACAGAACAGGGCCCCGCCCGGTGGGCGAGACCCTGCCGCACGTCGGGGTGACCGGATTCGAACCGACGGCCTTCCGCTCCCAAAGCGGACGCGCTACCAAACTGCGCCACACCCCGTGGTGCCGAGAGGAAGCGTACACGCCGGGCCCCGGCGGTTCGCCGACTTATTTCGGGGCCGCCGGAGGGGGTTTCGGGAGCATGCCCGGGGGCGACGGGGAAATGCGGTGTGCACGGAAGCGACCGGACCAGGTACGCTGTTCCCCGAACTTCCGGCTCGGTGCCGGGGGATCGCGCGGGCGTAGCTCAATGGTAGAGCCCTAGTCTTCCAAACTAGTCACGCGAGTTCGATTCTCGTCGCCCGCTCCACGACCCGGCCCCGGTGCGTCCTCGCACCGGGGCCGTCGGCGTTCCCGGGGCCGTCCGCAGGTCAGAGCCCCAGGCGGGCGGCGCGGGCCGCGGCGCGGTCGAGCAGCAGGTGGACGTCGGCCTCCCGGGTGGTCGGGCGGTCGTTGTACTCGTCCGGGGAGCGCGCCGGGCGGCCGGTCGCGTGCAGGACCTCCATCAGCTGGACGCGCGCGGTGCGGACGGTGCGCGGGGTGCCGTAGCCGTGCGCGAGGACGGCGGCCTGCGCGCCGAGGAGGCAGACCCGGCCGCCCGCGTCCCACAGCGCGCCCTGGAGCCAGCCGAACGCGCCGATGTAGCGCGAGGCGAGCCGCAGGTGGTCGGCGGCGCTGACCGGCACCGGACGGGCGGGGCGGCGCAGCACCCGGTCGACCAGGGTCGCCCGGGGCTCGGGGTGGCCGGCGTGCCACGCGAGCGGGGCGGTGCCGTACGGGCAGACGTACGGGACGGGCGTGCGGGCGGGGGCGGGCAGGGAGGCGAGGTAGGCCTCGACCTCGGCGACCAGGCCGGAGCCGTCCGCGCCCTTGAGGATCGACGGCGGGAGGGACAGCGACGGCGGGGGTGTCGGGGCGGTGCGGGGCATGCGGTTTCTCCGGGCGGGCGGCCTTCAGGTTCCGCTCCCCAAAGTGGGGCATCGCGGACATTTCCGCGACCGGAGGTCCGGGCGGTCCGGGCGGTTTCCCGGCAGGCTGTCGGGCCGATAGCCTCGGCGCGTTCGAGCACGGTTCGATCGCGTGTCCGGAGCGTCACGCGAAACCGCGCGTCACGCAGATCACTACGCAGACGACTGCGGTCCCGAGGTGGAGGAGTTCCGGTGCGTCCCGAGGAGCGGCTTGCCGTCATACAGCGCTGCGTGGTGCGGGAGATGGCGGGGCTCGGGCAGGTGTTCAGGGTCGACGGCGAGGTGGTGCGCGGCCCGGGCACGACGGCGGTGGCCGTGCGCGAACACCCGGGCGGCGACGGGGGCGGTCACGTCGACCTCGGCTTCGTGCTGCACCTGGGGCGGGCGGACGCACCCGTGGTCTGGGACTGCGCGGCCGGCCTCGGCAAGACCGAGGAGGAGAAGCTCGCCAACGCGGTGAAGATGTGGGCGACCACCACCGCCTCGGTGCTGGTCGAGCTGGCGGACGGCCGGGGCGTGTACGCCGACCGCGCGGACCACGCCGAACTGCCCGGCTGGCACGTGCTGCAGGGGCCGGCGGCGGTGTTCGGCTTCGGCAACGAGCGGCTGGCGGCCTGGCTCGCGGAGCACCGGGTGCTGCCCGCGCTGGCGCCGGCGCTGCTGCCGGGGCTGACCGGGGCGGACCCGGTCGGGGTGAAGCTCTTCCTGGGCGGGAAGGCGGGCGACGACGTCGCCGAGGTCCGGGTCGACGGCGAGGTGTCGGAGGCGGCTTCGGCGGCGCTGCGCGCGCTGGACTGGCCCCGCGGCGAACGGCTGTGCTGGGCACGGCTGTTCGTCCTGCTGACGGCGGTGCGCCCGGTCGGGCCGGCAGTGGTGCCGGCAGGTGCCGGGGCGCCCGCACCGGTGCGCACGCCCGCCCCGGCGGCGGTGCGCCCCCGGGGACTGTTCGCTCGCTGGCGGGAGGCCAGACGGGCCGGCCGGTGACCCTCGCGCGGGTGCCGCCGGCCCTCCCGTCAGCCGCCGGTGATGCCGGAGATGCTGTGGGCCAGGTTCGCCAGCAGGGAGTTGATCGAACCGGCGACGGTGGTCTCGTGGAGCATGAAGCCGAACAGGGCGGCGATGATCGCGTGCGGGATCTTCATCTGCTTGTTGCGGATGAAGATGATGCACAGGATCGCGAACAGGACCAGCGCGGAGACGGAGAGTGCCACCCGGACTCACTTCCTCGTTTCATAGCGTGGTGCCACCGGCCGGCAGCACCTGCGAAAGCCGGACCCCGGCCTGTCCGACGGTCCCGAGGCGGAATCGCGGACCGTCCGGCACACCCCGGCCGGGCGGGGAGCACTCGGCGATCGCACAAGGTCTTCCGTGCCGCTCATGACGCCCCCCATCCCCCGAATCCTGACCAGTCCCGCCCGGACTCAGTGTGGTCGACCGTGCCGATTGCGTAAAGGTCTGACAGTCGGCCCGACGCCGATATCCTGGGATGCGAGACGAGTTTCCGCCGTCCGAGACGATAGCCGAGTCGTTCTGACGAATCGTCGGCGGGGCCGCGCTGAGCGGCCGGGGAACGCGCGGCGGCGGGGAACGGAAGGCTCAGGTCCACTCCGCTGACGGGGCGCCCGATTTGGCCGAAGATCGGCACCCAGGCTTGACAGGTCCTGCCCGCGGCACGTGCCACCGCGGGGCCCCGGCGGATCCGGCCGCGGGCGCCGCGGACGGTCCGTCGGCCGGCCGGGGCGTCAGTCGCGCCAGAGCAGCAGCACCGCGCGGTCGTCGTTGATGTCCCGGGCGACCGTCTCGATCAGCGCGGCGGCGGCGCCGGCCCCGGCACCCGGGCCGCTGCCGGGCACCAGCCGGTCGGCCTCGCCCATCAGCCGGTCCATGCCCTCGGTGAGGTCCCGGCCGGGTGCCTCGACCATGCCGTCGGTGCACAGCAGCAGGACGTCGCCGCGGTTCAGGCGCCCGCGCACGCCCTCGAACTTGGCGCCGTCGTAGATGCCGAGCAGCGGGCCCTCGGTGGCCTCCTTGACCTCCCAGCGCCCGGCTCCCGCCAGGCGCTGCATGCCCGGCAGGTGCCCGGCGGAGAGCAGTTCGTACTCACCGGTGTCCAGGTCGAGCACCAGGTGGACGGCGGTCGCGAAGCCCTCGTCCCAGGACTGGCGCAGCAGGTAGCCGTTGGCGGCGGGCAGGAAGTCGTGCGCGGGCAGCGAGCCCACCAGGCCGCCGAAGGCGCCGGACAGCAGCAGCGCCCGCGAGCCCGCGTCCATGCCCTTGCCGGAGACGTCCGCGAGGACCACCTCCAGCACGCGCTGGCCCGGGCCGGTGCGGGCGGCGACCACGAAGTCCCCGGAGAAGGACTGCCCACCGGCCGGGCGCAGCGCCATGTCGGCGTGCCAGCCGTCCGGCAGCCGCGGGACGCGGCTCTGCACCCGCAGCCGCTCGCGCAGGTCGAACAGCATCGTCGAGCCGCCCCACCAGGGCACGCCGACCCGGGCCCGGAACTGGGCCAGCAGCAGGCCGCCGACCCCGGCGGCGCCGACCACGAGGGCCGCACCGGGGGTGACGCCGTAGACGTACGCCTCCGGGTTCAGGCTGGCGACCCGCTCGCCGGTGTGGATCACGGACTCGGCGGACAGGCCGAGGGCGGCGAGCGCGTACAGCACCACGAGGCTGCCGGGACGCAGCAGCAGGGCGCCGGCCAGGATCGGCAGGACGAGGGCGGTGGGCGGGGCCCAGGCGGGGATCCAGATGTTCAGCAGGATCAGCAGCGGGACGAGCAGGGCGAGCGCGCAGAGCACCGGCCAGTCGGCGGCGCCGCCGCGGAAGTAGTCGACCCCGGCCGTGCGCAGCCTTCGGCGGACCCGGCGGAGCCTCCGGCGCAACCGGGCCGTCACGGGGTCGGACGCCGGGGCGGCGCCGGGCCTCGTCGCAGTCGTCTGGGGCGGTGCGCCCGGCGGTCTGCCAGCCATGGGGTCCGACCTTATCCACGGGCACCGCCCGGCGTCGACGGCTCGGCCCGGGGCGGTCGCGCCGAGGTGCGGGCGCGTCAGCGGGTTTCGGCCGATCGGTGCGGTGGTGCCCGTGGCGTCAGGAGGCGTGCGCCGGTTGGGCGTACGAACCAGGCGGGCGACGTACGCGCCCCGCGTGCGATGGTCTTCGCGCGCTGCCGGGCTGTGGCCGATGCCACAGGCGGCGCGGGGGCGCGGACGACGGCGGCCGGCCGCGCCGGGGAGCGCGGCCGGCCGCTGGAGGGTCGGTGGGGAATCCGGTTGGAGGAGCGTCTCAGCCCTGCGGGTGGTGGGCCGGGACGGGCGGGAGCTCGCCGGTGGTCTCGTACTCGCTCAGCATCTCGATCCGGCGGGTGTGCCGGGCCTCGCCGCTGTAGGGGGTGTTGAGGAAGACCTCGACGAACTTGGTGGCCTCCTCGACGGTGTGCATGCGGCCGCCGACGGAGATCACGTTGGCGTTGTTGTGCTGGCGGCCGAGCTCGGCGGTCTGCACGCTCCACGCCAGCGCGGCCCGCACGCCCTTGACCTTGTTGGCGGCGATCGCCTCGCCGTTGCCCGAGCCGCCGATCACGACGCCGAGGGCGTCGGCGTCGGCGGCGGTGCGCTCGGCGGCGCGCAGGCAGAACGGCGGGTAGTCGTCCTCGGCGTCGTAGATGTGCGGCCCGCAGTCGACCGGCTCGTGGCCGGCCTCCTTCAGCCACTCCACGAGGTGGTTCTTCAGTTCGTATCCGGCATGGTCGGAGCCCAGGTACACGCGCATGCCCATGAGTGTGGCATGCGCGGGCACCCGGGCTCCGCAGGGGGCGCCGGGGCGCCCGCGTCGGCCTGCCGCCGCCGGCTACCGCTTACCGGCCAGCCGCCAGACGAGCGGGAGGGCGCCGGCGGCGAACGCGGCCTTGAGGGCGTCGCCGACCAGGTACGGGTAGAGGCCGAGCTCGGCGGCGCGGGCGAGCGGCACGTGCAGCGAGAAGGCCAGGTACGGGACGCCGACCGCGTAGATCGCGAGGGTGCCGAGGACCATCGTCACGGCGGTGTTGACCGGGCTGCGGTCGGCGCCGCGGCGGGCCAGGGCGCCGGTCAGGCCGGCCGCGAGGACGAAGCCGAGCACGTAGCCGAGCGAGGGCATCGCCCAGCCCGAGGTGCCCTCGGCGAACCAGGGCAGGCCCGCCAGGCCGGCCAGCAGGTACAGGGCGAGCGAGGCGACGCCGCGGCGGGCGCCGAGCGCGGTGCCGACCAGCAGGGCGGCGAAGGTCTGGCCGGTGACGGGCACCGGCGAGCCCGGGACGTTGACCGAGAACTGGGCGGCGACGCCGGTCAGCGCGGCACCGCCGGCGACCAGGGCGAGGTCGCGGGCCTGCGCGCCGAGACGGGTGGTGGCGGCGGGCAGCAGGTCGGCGAGGACGGCGCGGGTCGGTATCGACGTGCCGGCAGTGGCCATGGGGGATCTCCTCGTGGGGTCCAGGTGAGTGAACACCTGTGAACCTACGCGGTGATCGACTCCGCCACCGTCACGGTTTCGGACAAACCCCCACCGCGGGACCTTGTCGGAACCGCCCGATCGACGGAACGTGAGCGCTCGCCGACCCGGCGTCACGGCGGGGTCCGCATGGTGGGCCCGGCCCGGCCGCCCTTGGCATGGACTGGGGCTGCCCCGGATATTGGACAACTCATGCCGCATTCCGCACAGTCTGGATCCCCTTCCATGGCCCCCACCTCCGCGCCCCCGGCGCCCGGGAGCAGCGACACCGCTCCCCCGGCCGCCGGCCAACAGCTCTCGCACGGGCTGAAGCAGCGCCACCTGTCGATGATCGCGCTCGGCGGGGTGATCGGCGCCGGCCTCTTCGTCGGCTCCGGCGCGGGCATCGCGGCGGCCGGACCCGCGATCATCCTCGCGTTCACGCTCTCCGGCCTGCTGGTCATGCTGATCATGCGGATGCTCGGCGAGATGTCCGCCGCCCGCCCGGCCTCCGGCTCGTTCTCCGTCCACGCCGAGAAGGAGATCGGCCCCTGGGCCGGGATCACCGCCGGCTGGATGTACTGGGTCATGCTGTGCTGCGGCGTCGCCGCCGAGGCCACCGCGGCCGGGAAGATCGTCAACGGCTGGGTACCCGGCGTCTCGGCGTGGGTCTGGGTCGGCCTGTTCATGGTCTTCTTCTGCGCCAGCAACCTCACCGCCGTGAAGAACTTCGGCGAGTTCGAGTTCTGGTTCGCCACGATCAAGGTCGCCGCGATCGTCGCGTTCCTGGTCCTCGGCGGCCTCGGCGTGGCCGGCGTGCTCGGCCCCGGCGCGCCCGGCGCCACCAACCTGACCGGCCAGGGCGGCTTCCTGCCCACCGGCGTCAGCGGACTGATCGTCGGTCTGCTCGCCTCGGTGTTCGCCTACGGCGGTCTGGAGACCGTCACCATCGCCGCCGCCGAGTCCGACGACCCGAAGAGGAACGTCGCCAACGCGGTGCGGACGGCGGTCTGGCGGATCGCGATCTTCTACATCGGCTCGATGGCCCTGGTCGTCACCCTCGTCTCCTGGAAGGACCCGGCGGTGGTCCAGGACGGCCCGTACGTCACCGTGCTGCGCCACCTCGGGGTCCCCGGCGCCGGGACGATCATGGAGGCGGTGGTGCTGATCGCGCTGCTGTCGGCGATGAACGCCAACATCTACGGCGCCTCCCGGATGGCGTACTCGCTGGTCGGCCGCGGACAGGGCCCCAAGGCGCTGGCCAGGGTGAGCGGCGGCGTGCCGCGCCGGGCGGTGCTGGCCTCCTGCCTGTTCGGCTTCGGCGCCGTGCTGGCCGCCAAGTTCTGGCCCGCGACGGTGTTCACCTGGCTGATGAACACCACCGGCGTCGCGATCCTCGTGGTCTGGCTGTTCATCTGCGTCGTCCAGCTGAGGATGCGCCGCCGGCTGGAGCGCGAGGCGCCCGAGCTGCTCACCGTGAAGATGTGGGGCTACCCGTACCTGACCTGGGCGGCCATGGCCGCCGTGGCCGGCATCCTCGCGCTGATGACCACCACCGAGGGCAACCGCCAGCAGCTGTACGCGGCCGGGGTGCTGGTCGCCGTGCTGACCGCCGCCGGGCTGCTCAAGCAGCGCAGGGACGCGGCCGCGCGGTAGCGGCGCACGCACGGGAAGAGGCACGCGAGGAGGCCCGGTACCAGGCGGTACCGGGCCTCCCGCGTTCCGCCGCGGGCGTCACTCGAAGGACGGGCCCGCCGTCCGGGTGCGCTTGATCTCGTAGAAGCCCGGGGTGGAGGCCACCAGCAGGGTGCCGTCCCACAGGCGGGCCGCCGCCTCGCCGCGCGGGGTCGGGGTGACCACCGGGCCGAAGAACGCGACCCGGTCGCCGTCCGCGCCCTCGACGGCGATCACCGGGGTGCCGACGTCCTCCCCAACCAGCGAGATGCCCTCCTTGTGGGAGGCGCGCAGGGCCTCGTCGTACGCGTCGGTGTCGGCCGCGTCGGCCAGCTCGACCGGCAGGCCCGCCGCCACCAGCGCCTCCTCCACCGTCGCCCGCTCCAGCGGCATCGCCCGGTTGTGCAGGCGCAGGCCGAGCTCGGTGTAGAGGCGGCCGAGCACCTCCTCGCCGTGCTGCTGCGCGGCCGCGACGCACACCCGGACCGGACCCCAGCCCTTGTCCATCAGGTCGCGGTACTGCTGCGGCAGGTCGCGGCCCTCGTTGAGCACCGACAGGCTCATCACGTGCCAGTTCACGTCCACCGGACGCAGCTGCTGCACCTCGATCAGCCAGCGGGACGTCATCCACGCCCACGGGCACAGCGGGTCGAACCAGAAGTCGGCGGTCTTGCGCTCGGCGGCAGTCGTCACTGCGGTCGTCCTTCGTGAGGTGTCCGGGAAATCACGGGCGGAAAGGCGTTCCCCCCGTCCAGGCGCCAACACCCGCCCGGCCCCGCTGATTCCGCCCCCGGCCCACCGGCCTGTGCAATGGTACTGGCGCGCGACGGCGTGAAAAGATAGCCCTGATGCGCCGACGCCGCGCAGGAGAGCACCGACCAGAACGCACCACCGTGCGAGCCGGACAAAGGAGTACGCCGTGCCGGGCAAGAACCTGAGCCGCGACGAAGCCCAGCAGCGGGCCAGCATCCTGACCGTGGACGGCTACCGGGTCCGGCTGGACGTGACCTCCGCGCCCGACCCCGCCGCCGCGACCTTCCGCTCCACCACCACGGTCGCCTTCCGCTGCGCCCGGCCCGGCTCCGCCACCTTCCTCGACCTGCTCGCCCCCGCCGTCCGCTCGATCACCCTGAACGGCCGCGCGATCGACCCGGCCACCGCCTTCGACGGCGCCCGCGTCCACGTCGACGGCCTCGCCGCCGACAACGTCCTGACCATCGACGCCGACTGCGCCTACAGCCGCACCGGCGAGGGCCTGCACCGCTTCGTCGACCCGGCCGACGGCGAGACCTACCTCTACACCCACTACGAGCCGGCCGACGCCCGGCGCGTCTTCGCCACCTTCGAACAGCCCGACCTGAAGGCCCCGTTCACCTTCACCGTGACCGCCCCGGCCGCGTGGGACGTGTGGTCCAACGCCGTCCACGAGCTCGTGACCGAGCACACCCCCGGCGAAGACGCCGCCCGCACCTGGGAGTTCGCGCCGACCAAGCCGATCTCCACCTACCTCACCGCCGTCGTCGCCGGCCCCTACCACGTCGCCCGCGACCACTACAGCCGCGAACTGCCCGACGGCACCGTCCTGGAGATCCCGCTCTCCGCGATGTGCCGCAAGTCCCTCGCGCGCCACTTCGACGCGGACGAGATCCTCGGCGTCACCAAGCTCGGACTCGACTTCTTCCACGAGCGGTTCGACTACCCGTACCCGTTCGGCAAGTACGACCAGGCCTTCGTGCCCGAGTACAACATCGGCGCCATGGAGAACCCCGGCTGCGTCACCTTCAAGGAGGACTTCGTCTTCCGCTCGAAGGTCACCGACGCCGCCTACGAAGGCCGCGCCAACGTCATCCTGCACGAGATGGCGCACATGTGGTTCGGCGACCTCGTCACCATGCGCTGGTGGGACGACCTGTGGCTCAAGGAGTCCTTCGCCGACTTCATGGGCTCCTACGGGCTGATCGGCGCCCACACCCGCTACAGCTCCGCGTGGGTCACCTTCGCCAACCAGCGCAAGGCCTGGGCCTACCGGCAGGACCAGTTCCCCACCACCCACCCCATCACCGCCGACATCCGCGACCTCGAAGCCGCCAAGCTCAACTTCGACGGCATCACCTACGCCAAGGGCGCCTCCGTCCTCAAGCAGCTGGTCGCGTACGCCGGTTCGGACGCCTTCTTCGAGGGCGCCCGCCGCTACTTCAAGCGCCACGCCTTCGGCAACACCGAACTCGCCGACCTGCTGGACATCCTGGAGGAGACCAGCGGCCGCGACCTCAAGGCCTGGGCCGCCGCCTGGCTGCAGACCGCCGGCGTCAACTCGCTCACCCCGCAGGTCACCGCCGACGCCGAGGGCCGGATCACCGAACTCGCCGTCCTCCAGGACGGGGCGGTCCTTCGCCCGCACCGGATCGCCGTCGGCCTCTACGACCGCGACTCCGACGGCTCGCTGGTGCGCACCGCCCGGATCGAGCTCGACGTCACCGGTGCCCGCACCGTCGTGGCCGAGGCCGCCGGCCGCCCCCGCCCGGCGCTCGTGCTGCTCAACGACGACGACCTCACCTACTGCAAGATCCGCTTCGACGACGCCTCGCTGGAGACCCTGCGCACCGGCCTCGGCGAGATCGGCGACGAGCTCGCCCGCGCCCTCGCCTGGTCGGCCGTCTGGAACCTCACCCGCGACGGACTCATGCCCGCCCGCGACTACGTCGCCCTGGTACTGCGCTTCGCCGGCCAGGAGGGCAACATCGGCGTCCTGCAGTCCCTGCACACCCAGGCCAAGACCGCCGTCGACCTCTACGCCGACCCCGCCTGGCGCGCCGAGGGCGGCCGGCTGCTCGCCGACGGCGCCCTGCGCGAACTGCGCGGGGCCGTCCCCGGCAGCGACCACCAGCTCGCCTGGGCCCGCTTCCTCGCCCAGACCGCGGGCGGCGCCGAGCACCTCGGCCTGGTCCGCGGCCTGCTCGCCGGCAGCGCCCGGATCGACGGCCTCGACGTCGACCAGGAGCTGCGCTGGGCGCTGTGGCTCGCCCTGGCCGCCGCCGGACAGGCCTCCGACGAGGACCTCGCCGAGGAGCTCGCCGCCGACAACACCGCCAGCGGCAAGCGCCAGTACACCCAGTGCCTGGCCGCCCGCCCCACCCCCGAGGCCAAGGCCGCCGCCTGGTCGGCCGTCGTCGACTCCGACGAACTGCCCAACGCCCTGGTCGAGGCCAACATCGCCGGCTTCGCGCTGCCCGCCCACCGCGACCTCACCGCCCTCTACGCGGCGCCCTACTTCAAGCTGCTGGAGAAGATCTGGGCCGAGCGCACCATCGAGATCGCGATGCGCTTCGTCGGCGGCTTCTTCCCGAGCGCCCAGATCGGCGAGCCGACCCTCGCCGAGGCCGACGCCTGGCTGGACGGCCACCCGGACGCGGCGCCCGCGCTGCGCCGCCTGGTGACCGAGCGCCGGGACGACCTCGCCCGCGCCCTGCGCGCCCAGGCCTGCGACCGGGTCTGACCGTTCACGGAAACGACGGGGGCCCGCCGTCCCACGGCGGGCCGCAGCTCCAGCTCCTCCTTCTCGTCGCGGACGGCGCGCAGCTGCGCGTCCAGCTCCGCG
>NZ_JBEZGX010000104.1:6456-16055 GCF_040650235.1 Kitasatospora sp. NPDC048722 | reverse complement strand
GTCAGGTGTTTTGGGTGGTGGTGGTTTGGTAGTTGGTGTGGTCGAAGTGGTTGGTTTGGTGTTGGTAGGTGTGGGTGTAGGTGGGCCAGATGGTGGGGTTGTTGTGGTGGTGGTCTTGGTACCAGCTGTGGCAGTTGCCGGTGGTCCAGACGGTGTTTTTGAGTTTGTTCTGGAGTTTGGTGTTGTAGTGGGTTTGGGCTTGGTGGCGGGGGTGGAGGCTGGTGATGTTGTGGGTGGTGGTGGTTTTGAGGGCGTTGATGATGTAGGTGATCTGGGCTTCGATGATGACGGTTTGGGAGGAGTGGCCGAGGGTGGTGTTGGGGCCGAGGAGCATGAAGAGGTTGGGGTAGCCGTGGATGGTGGTGCCGCGGTGGGCTTGCATGCCGTGTTGGGTCCAGGTGTGGGCGAGGGTGGTGCCGTTTTTGCCGTGGATGCGGTGGGCGATGGGTTGGTTGGTGGGGGTGAAGCCGGTGGCGAGGATGATGGTGTCGATGTGGCGGGTGGTGCCGTCGGTGGTGGTGATGTGGGTGGGGCCGATGTTTTTGATGGTGGTGGTGATGATGTTGACGTTGGGTTGTTGGATGGCGGGGTACCAGGTGTTGGAGAAGAGGAGGCGTTTGCAGCCGATGGTGTAGTCGGGGGTGAGGAGGGCGCGGAGGTGGGGGTTGGGGACGGATTTTTTGAGGTGGGTGGTGGCCATGTTCTTGATGGCGGTGGTGCGGGTGGGGCGGGAGAGGAAGAAGGCGATGATTTCGCGGCCGTGTTTGTTGAAGTTGCGGCGGAATTTCTGGTAGCCGGGGAGGTGGCGGAGCATCCAGGTGTGGCGGGGGGTGTTGGGTTTGTCGGGTTTGGGGGCGATCCAGGGTGGGGTGCGTTGGTAGAGGTCGAGGCGGGCGGCTTTGGGTTGGATGTGGGGGACGAACTGGATGGCGGAGGCGCCGGTGCCGATGACGGCGATGGTGCGTCCGGTGAGGTCGTGGTGGTGGTTCCACTGGGCGGAGTGGAAGAGGGTGCCGGTGAAGGTGTCGAGGCCGGGGATGTCGGGGATGGCGGGGGTGGAGAGGTAGCCGGTGCCGGTGATGAGGAAGCGGGCGGTGTAGCGGCCGCCGGTGGTGGTGAGGTCCCAGTGGTGGTGGGTTTCGTTCCAGTGGGCGGTGAGGAGTTCGTGGTTGTAGCGCAGGTAGGGCAGGACGCCGTGTCGGTGGGCGCAGTCGCGGAGGTAGGCGTGGACTTCGCTCTGGGTGGCGAAGGTGGATTTCCAGTTGGGGTTGCGGGCGAAGGAGAAGGAGTAGAGGTGGGCCTGGACGTCGCAGGCGCAGCCGGGGTAGGTGTTGTCGCGCCAGGTGCCGCCGAGGTCGTCGGCGCGTTCGAAGACGAGGAAGTCGTCGGTGCCGGTCTGCAGGAGGCGGATGGCGGTGCCGAGGCCGGAGAAGCCGGTGCCGATGATGGCGACTTTGAGGTGGCGTAGGACGGGGCCGCCGGCGGGCGCGGGGTCGGGCGCGGGCGCGGGGTCGGGGTCGGGGGTGGTGGCTGGGGTGGTGGTGGGCGGGGTGGTGTGGGGGGCGTCGTCGGTGGTGGCGGTGGTGGCGGTGGTGGCGGGTCGGGGGGTGGTGGTGGTCATGGCGCTGGCGTGTCCCCTTCTCTCGTTTCTTCGGCGGGTGCGGGTGCGGGTGCGGGTGCGGGTGCGGGTGTGCGGGTGTGCGGGTGTGGGGTGGTGGGCCGGTGTTCCGGTTGCGGGGTGTGTGGCTGTGGCCGGTTGAGGCCTGTTGAGGCCTGTTGTGGGCGGTGGGGGCCGGGCCGGCCGGGTTTCGGGGTGGTGGGCCGGCGGGTTTCGGGGTGGTGTGGGGGTGGGTTGTTGGGCCGCCCCCCGGGGGGTGTTTGTCTGGGTCGTTGGCGTGCTGTTGGTGGTTTGACGGGCTGTCCGGGGGTTGGCCGTCGGGTTGTTCTCTGGGGTTTTGCCCGGGTTGTTTTTCGGGGGTGGTTGTCCGGGGTGTTGTGGGGCCGTTTCCGGGGTTGTTGTTTTTGGGTGAGTGGGCCGGTGTCGTTGTTGCCGGCCGGGTTCTGGGTCGGCCGGGGGGTGCGGTTTCCCGTGGGCGGGTTGTGTGCTGTCCCGGGCCGTGTGCTGTTCCCGGGTTGTGTGCTGTTCCCGGGCTGTGTGCTGTTCCCGGGTTTTGTGCTGTCTCCGGGTTGTGTGCTGTTCCTGGGCTTTGGTGTTCGGGTGTGGGTGTTCGGGTGTTCTTTTGGGGGTTGTTCGCTGGCTTTGCGGGTCGTGCTTTGGCTTGTGTTTTTTGGGGTGTTGTGGGGGTGGGTTCGGGGTTTCCCGTGTGGGGGTTTGGGGGTGGGGGTTAGGGGCGGCGGGTGAGGGTGACGCGGAAGTTGTTGAAGATGTGGTCTTCGAGGGTGTAGGCGAAGATGTCGAGGTAGCGTTCGAAGCGGGCGACGGTGGTTTCGTCGGCGAGGGTGAGGGCTTCGGTGCGGCGGGTGGCGAGGTGGTGGAGCCAGGCGCGGCAGGCGCGGGCGAAGGATTCGGGTTCGTTGCGGATTTCGGTGACTTCGAAGAGTCCGTCGAGGCCGGTGGCGAGTTCGGGTAGGCGGGGGATGTGGCAGCCTTCGAATTCTTCGCGCTGGAGGAATTTGAGGTCGTCGAGGAGTTGGCGGCGCAGGGGCGGGTTTTCGACGGTCATGGTGTGCAGGACGAAGCGGGCGCCGGGCTTGAGGAGGGAGTGGACCTGCTTGAAGAAGACGCGGTAGCGCTGGGTGCGCTCTTTGGGGGTGAGGGAGGACAGGACGAAGTGTTCGAGGGCGTTGATGCAGAACGCGGCGTCGTAGGGCTGGCCGTCGTGGTGGTGGTCTTCCCAGGATTCGACGCGGGCTTCGATGGCGGGGTTGTCGAGGGCGGTGATGAAGTCGGCCTGGGTGCGGGAGAGGGTGACGCCGACGGCGCGGGTGACGCCGTGGACGGTGGTGAGGCGGTTGAGCATGGTGCCCCAGCCGCAGCCGATGTCGAGGACCTTGGCGGTGTGGGCGGCGTGGGCGAGGTCGGTGAAGACGTCGAGCTTGCGTTCCTGGGCTTCGTCGAGGGTGGCGACGAGGTCTTCGCCGTCTTCCCAGTAGCCGCCGGAGTACATCATGGTGGGGCCGAGGATGAGGCGGTAGAGGTCGTTGCCGACTTCGTAGTGGTGGCGGATGGCTTCGACGTCGGGGTTGATGGAGCGGGCGTCGACGGTGGTCATCGTCGTGTCCTGTTCTGTCGGGGGTGGGTCGGGGTGTGGTTCGGGGCCGGGGCCCCCGGGTTCGGCGCCGGTGGTGGCTGGTGCCGCTTTCCCGGTGGTGTGGTGGTGCGGGTGCCCGGGCCGGTGCGGTCCGGGTGGTGTGCGGGGTGTGCGGTGACGGTCCGTCCGTGGCCGGTGTCCGCGGCCCGGTGAGGCTCCGGGTGTCCGGCCGTTGGTGGCCGGCGGCCGCCTGGTGGCCACCGGGGTGGCGGACGGTGGGGCTCTGGTGCCTGTCGGTTCGGTGCCGATGTCCGGTGGTGCTCCGGCACTTGTGACGCTCGGCTGCTTGGTGCTTGGGGCTTGGTGCCGGTGGTGGCCGGTGCCGCTTCCCGGTGGTGCGGTGGGGCCTGGAGGCCGGGGTGGACTGGCTGTTCAGTCTGGTTGCCCGTTGCCTGTTGTCCGGTGGTGCGCTGGTTGTGGGGCGGTGGTGCGGGTGGCTGGCGGGTTGTTCCAGGTGCGGGTGTTGGGCCTGCGGCGTTGGTGGCCTGGTGGCGAGCGGTGGTGCCTGGTGCCTGGTGGCTTGGTGGTGCGGTGGGCGTCCGGCACGTTCGGCCTTCGCCGGTCGCCGGTCGCCTGTCGCCTGTCGCCTGTGGGGCGTTGGGCGTTCGGTGTGTTCGTTGTTCGGCGGTGGTGCGGTGGTGCGGTGGTGGCCTGGTGGCGAGCGGTGGTGCTTGGTGGCTGGTGCCGGTGGCCGGTGGTGTTTCGGTACTTGTCGGGCTGGGTTGTTCGGTGCCTGGTGCCTGGTGCCTGGTGGTTGTGCCTGGTGCCGGCGGGCCGGCCCCGGGTTCGGCTCAGGGTTCGGTGCCGGTGGTGGCTGGTGCCGGTTTCCGGTGGTGCGGTGGGCTTGGAGCCGGGTGGCGTCTGGCCGTTCAGTGCGGTTGCTCGTTGCCTGGTGTCCGTTGCCCGTTGCCCGTTGCCCGTTGCCCGTTGCCCGTTGCGGGGTGCCTGGTGCCTGGTGTCCGTTGCTGGGTGCCTGGTGTCTGGTGCCTGGTGTCTGGGTGTCTGGGTGTCTGGTGGTGGGTGTGGGGGGTGGCGGGTTTGGGTGGTGGGGTCGTGGGTCAGGAAAGCGTGTCTTCGCAAGTGGTGCGCAAGGGGCTGGGTGTGGGGGGGTGGTTGCGGGGTTTTTGCGTGGGGGCGGGTTCTATGCGGTTGTCGAAAGCGACATGGTTGCGGTGCCTGTCCGGTACTGCCTTCTGGGGGTGTTTTTCCCGGGGGGGCTGGTTCGGGTGGGTGGGGCCGGCCGGTGGTCCGCGTGTTTCGGGCGTGGCCGGTGGTCCGGTTCGGGCCGTGTCGGTGTGATCGGCCCGGTAGGGGCTGTGGTTCGGCGTCCTTTGTTCCGGCGCGTGGTGTGCTGGGGGGCGTGTGTGTGGAAGGGATGGTTGTGTGATGTCGGGGATTCCTTCGGTTGAGGATCTGGCGGCGCAGTTGCAGGCGGTGTCGGGTGCGCGGGAGATCGATGCGGACGCGGCGTTGCAGCACATCGCGGATGTGGATTCGCTGGATCTGATGGAGTGGCTGTACGGGTTCCAGAACGCGTATCCGCACATCGGGGCGGACGAGTCGCTGTTCGCGGACATCGATGACACGACGACGTTGCGGGTGGTGCACGGGCGGATCGTGGCGCTGGCCGCGGGGTCGGGTTCCTGAGGGCCGGGGCCGGTCGAAGGGGAAGGGGGTCGGGTGGTGAGCGGTTTCGATGTCGCCGGGTGGGGGATGTGGGTTCCCGACCGGGTGGTGACCAGTGCGCAGCTGGCGGAGCGGTTCGGTGTGGATGAGCACTGGATCGTCTCCAGGTGCGGGATCCGTGAGCGGCGGGCGGTGTCGGCGGGTGAGACGACGGCGTCGATGGCTGTCGAGGCGGGGCGCCGTGCGCTCGGGCGGGCGGGGTTGTCGGGGTCGGATGTGGCGCATCTGATCGTGGCGACGGCGACGCCGGAGCAGCCGTCGCCGGCGACGTCGGCGTTCGTGCACGAGGCGCTGGGGATCGCGGGCAGTGCGCACGACGTGAATGCGGAGTGTGCGGGGTTCGTGTATGCGCTGGTGACGGCGGCGGGTCTGATGCGGATGGATCCGCGGCCGGTGCTGGTGGTGGGTTCGGACACGCACACGTTGACGGCGAATCCGCGGGACAGGGATCTGTCGATCCTGGTGGGTGACGGTGCGGGTGCGGTGGTGCTGGTGCCGGGGCCGGTGGACCGGGTGCGGGCGTGGAATCTGGGCGCGGACGGTTCGTGCAAGGACTCGTTGAAGGTCCTGGCGGGTGGTTCGCGGATGCCGGTCACCGAGGAGACGGTGCGGGCGGGTCTGCATTACGCGCAGATCAACGGCAACGAGATCTACCTGAACGCGGTGCGGTACACGGTGCGCACGATCCGCGAGACGTTGGAGCAGGCGAAGGTGCGTCCGCAGGAGGTGGATCACGTGGTGCCGCATCAGGCGAACATCCGGATCATCAATTCGGTGCTGAACCATACGGGGATTCCCGCGGAGCGGCTGGTGGCGAATCTGGACCGGTATGGCAACACCGCCTCGGGTTCGGTGCCGATCGCGCTGGCGGAGGCGCTGGACGCGGGGCGGATCAAGGACGGTGACACGGTGCTGCTGGCCGGGTTCGGTGCGGGGATGACGTGGGGTTCGATGCTGCTGACGTGGGGAGGTGCGGTGTGAGCGGCCAGGACACGGGCGCCCGGGATGCGGGTGGTCGGGACATGGGCGCCCGGGATGCGGGCGGTCGGGACATGGGCGCCCGGGATGCGGGTGGCCGGGACATGGGCGCCCGGGATGCGGGCGGTCGGGATGCGGGTGGTCGGGGTGCGGGTGGTCGGGGTGGGTTGGGCCGGCGGCCGGTGTCGCCGGTGGCGCTGGTGACGGGTGCTTCGGGCGGGTTGGGGCGGGAGCTGGCGTTGGAGCTGGACGCGGCGGGCTGCCGGGTCGCGGTGCATTTCAACTCCTCGCGGGATGCGGCGGAGGAGGTGGCGGGCAAGCTTGTGAACGATTGCGTGGTGGTGGGCGGGGACGTGGCCGATCACGGCGCGGTCCTGGCGATGGTCGAACGGATCGAGGCGGCGCTGGGTCCGGTGGACGTTCTGGTCAACAACGGCGGGATCCGTAGGGACGCGCTGATGGCGATGCAGTCGCCGGCGGACTGGCGGCGGGTGGTGGACACGAACCTGGTGGGTTCGTTCCACACGGCGCGGGTGTGTGTGCCGGGGATGCTGCGGGCGCGGTGGGGGCGGGTGGTGAACATCGTGTCGCCGTCGGCGCTGATCGCGACCGCGGGGCAGACGGCGTACTCGGCGTCGAAGGCGGGGCTGATCGGGATGACGCGCACGCTGGCGGCGGAGTGCGGCCGCAGGGGGGTGACGGTCAACGCGCTGTCACCCGGGTTCATGATCACGGGGATGACGGACACGCTGCCCGAGCGGGTGATCGAGGCGATGCGGGACAAGGCGCCGATCCCGCGGTTCGTGACTCCGCAGGAGGTCGCGCGGGCGATCCACCTGTTCCTGGACCAGGACTGCATGACCGGTCAGGTCATCAGCATCGACTCGGGTGCCTCGATCACCTGACCCCTGCCCCCGCCCGGCCCCCCGAGGGGGCCGGGCGGGGGCGGGCCGGTTTCGACGGTCCCGGGGCCTTTGCGGCCAGGGGACGGTCCCGGTCTCCGGCTCGCACTGTCCGTGCCGGGGTCCCGCCCCGCGGGGCCGGCGGCCGGCGGCCGGTGTTTCCCGCCCTGCCCCGCCCCGCCCTGTCCCGTCCCGCCCTGTCCCGTCCCGTTCCGCTCCGTCCCGTCCCGTCCTGTCCGGCCCTGCCCTGTCCTGTCCTGTCCTGTCCTGTCCGGCCGCGTCCCGCCTGTTCTTCCTGTTCTCCCGGGGGTGTTGGGGCGGGGCCGGGGCCGTTTCCGGGGTCGTGCGGGTCCCGGTTCTCCTGCGTCCGGGGTGTCAGTCCACGGCCCGGGCGGTTCTGGTCCTGGTCGCGGCCCCCTCTCGTGCCTCGCCTCGCGGTCGCCCCGCGGGCTGGTCCCTGGTGTAGCCGCTGAACGTCGCCGACCGCCATCGTTGGCGGGACGCAGGCGAAGCGTCAGCCGCCGACCGGGGGTACCGCGCCGCCGAGCTTCATCGGGATGACGCCTTGCAGGTGAAGGAACCGCATCAGCGACCGCAGTTCGGCCCCCCGGCCCTTCGCCGAGCCCGCCGAGACCCTGGTGCATTCGCGCAGCAGGAACTCGTTCAGGTCCACCCCGGTCAGAGCATCCGGCGCGAACTGGCCGTCGATCACGGCTTGTTCGGCCAGGAAGCGCCGGGCAGTGTTCCCGTAGCGCAGCATCGTCGACGCCGACAGGCCACGCTCGGACTCCATCCAGCGCTGGTACTGCTCCAGCAGAACCGCCGCGGGCGACGGTGGCACCTGCGGAGTCGGCACCACGCCAGCCTCGCGCAGGAAGGTCAGCAGCGGGACCATGCCGCGCGGCCCGGCCACCCGGCGGCGACCCGATTTCTGCAGGTCGGCAAGGTGCTGCTTGAGCCGCTCCTCGTCCAGATCGGCAACATCGAGGCCCTGCCTCGATAGCCACAGACCGACCTGCCCCAGATCCTTGAGCATGTTCCTGGCGGTCAGGGTCGTGTACCCGCGCTCCGCTAGCCAGGCCCGGTAGCCCTCAACCTGCGGAGCCAGAGCCCCCGCCTTCCGGCGCGTACTTCCGAACGGCATCGCCACCCCCTCGCGGGAGCAACCTGCCCCCATGCTCACGAGGCTGCCCGGCCCGGAAACCATGCAGAGCCACGAACAGCCGAAACCCCACGAAGGAGCGGAACAACACACACGACTTCGGCATAGTCGCGGTCTCGGCATAGGTCGATCTATGCGGATATCGGCATAGCTGGACGAACTTGGCTACGTCAAGCTGGACCAGCACGGCGCCGAACTGCTGTTCCAGATCTTCACCGAGCGCGAGGAACGGCACGCGATCGCGATCGCCTCGAACCAGCCGTTCATCGAGTGGGACCAGACCTTCACCAACAAGCGGCTCTGCCAGGCCATCGTGGACCGGCTCACCTTCGAGGCCCACATCATCGAGACCGGCACCGAGTCCTTCCGGCTGGCCAGCACCACCGCCAAGCGCAGGATCCAAGCGACTCAGTGACCCGGCGACAGCCGGCCGGGCACGGCCCTCTACTCTCACTATTAGAACAACAGTTCAATTGAAAGGCTGTCACATGTTCCTCGGTCTTCGGACAGTGATGTATCCCGCTCCGAACCTCGCCGCCGACAAGGCGTGGTGGACCTCGGTGCTCGGCATCGAGCCGTACTTCGACGAGCCGTTCTACGTCGGGTTCGACGTCGGCGGATACGAGCTGGCGCTCGACCCGCACGCCAGCCCCTGCGACGGGCCGGTGACCTACTGGGGCGTCCCGAACGTCGACGACGCCCTGGATAAGCTCCTCGCGGCCGGCGCGACGGTGCGCGAGGCCGTCCAGGACGTCGGCGGCTCGATCCGCGCCGCTTCGGTCGTCGAGCCCTCCGGCTCGGTCATCGGACTGATCGAGAACCCCCACTTCGCCCTGCCCGACGCGCCGCCCCAGGTCGGCGAGGGACCGGGCCGATGACCAGGGCAGGCATCCGATTCGGCACGGGCGGAGGCAGCCGCCCGGCCCCGGAGAGGAATGGCTGACGAGAGACCGCACTGGGCGGGCGCCGAAACAACGGCGCCCGCCCAGTCGCATCCTGTCGGGGGCGCGTCCGGGCGGGCACCATGCGTCACACGCTACCGGCACTCATGGCGCCACCGGTCCCGTCGCCACGCGAAAGCGCCATCGGCCCGCCGAACCTCACCCGATCGAGGGGTGGGGCCACCCGAACCCGGAACTCTGCATACCGATCCATCCCACTCACCCGCCCGGAGTAGAACTGGGGCCACCCGAACCCGGAACGGTGGGGCCAATAGAAGTCGGTAAAGACAGGTGTACGGCTTCGGCTGGTTCGGGCGGGGTTCTCGTGGTCGGGGATCGTTGTCGTGCCGTCACCGGCCGTACCGAGGGGGCATGGGGGCTGTGGCGGACGTCGGGTCACCGGCGGCGCGAGCGCGGACGCGGTGTGGTGAGTGCCTGGCCGGTCCGCGGGCCCGGACCGGGTTTTCGCGTGTGTGGTGCTGTGTTCCGGCGGGGTGGGGCCGTGATCGGTCCCGGCTTCGACGGGCTGGGGTCGCTTTGCCGGTGTCGGGGTTTTGGCGGCCGGGTTTTCGCGTGTGTGGTGCTGTGTTCCGGCGGGGTGGGGCCGTGATCGGTCCCGGCTTCGACGGGCTGGGGTCGCTTTGCCGGTGTCGGGGGT
>NZ_JBEZGX010000104.1:4122-6359 GCF_040650235.1 Kitasatospora sp. NPDC048722 | reverse complement strand
GTTCTGGCGGCCGGTTCCACGTTGTGCCGGACTGGCTTTCGGCCGGGCCGGCGCGCCGGTGGTCCGCTGCCTTCGGCCGGGCCGGGCCGGCCGGGGTGGCGGGTGTGTGGCCGGGGGTGGTGGGCTGTGCGGGGTGGCGGGTGTGTGGCCGGTGGGGCGGGGTGTGGCGGGTGTGTGGTCCGGGTGTGGGGTGTGTCTACTGCACGTCGGTGGTGGCGATGACGGTCCAGGCGTGGGCGGGGGTGTCGTCCAGGCGCAGGTCGAAGGTGAAGGTGATGGGTCTGCGCTTGTGCGGGTCACCGCGCAGTACTTGTTCGCTGCGGCGGTCGACTTCGTAGTAGACGCCCTCGGCGTCGACCGCGACGCGGAAGACGACGGGGTCGCGGGAGACCAGGGAGCGTACCGTGACGCGGGTGACGGCGGCCTGGCGCAGGACGGTGCGGCGGGCGGTGCGTAGGGGCGTGAAGTCGAGGCTGCCGTCGTTCATGACCCATTCCTCGAGGAACCGTTCGACGGCGACCTCGAGGACCGACTTGTCGAAGCGGCCGTCGAGGACGCTCAGATCGCCGGCGGCGGTGTCGGCGTCGGTGCTCCACGAGATGGTGGTGAGCGACAGGATGTCGCCGGCCCCGGTGAGCGTGTTCTTGCCGGCGACCTCGAGCACGGCCTCGCGGGCGACCTCTTTCTGGTCCCAGCCGTCCGTCTCGATGGCGCCGCTGAGGTGGTGCGCGCCTTCGGCGGCCTGTTCCAGCGACGACACGATCCATTCCCCGGCGCTGTTCTTGCGCAGTGTCCAGTACTCGACCGGGCGCGTCGAGCCGTCCTTGCGTACGGCCTGTCCGCCGTCGGCGCGGCGTACGTAGTCGTTGAGCGTCGCGGTGATCCGGAAGGTGACGGTGTCGTTCACCTCGCCCGCGCGGTTGGCGACGTCGACCAGTTCGACGAGCGGGCCGGAGACGATCTCCACGACGTTGACCTCGCCGCGTGAGGCGTAGTCGCGCAGCTCCTCGGCCCACTTGCCGTACAGCACCGGGGACAGGATCCGCTGCAGCGTGGCGTGATCGTGCCCGCTCCAGGCGCGCTGGGCCGTCTCGTACAGCCACACGGCGCGTTGTTCGAGCGCCGCGCGTTCGAAGGTCGCGTCCGTGTCGGCGATGGCGTCGACGCGGGCCGAGACACGGGCGGCGCGCTCGCGCGCCTGCGCGTCCGCGCGGTGCGCCGTGCGGTCGGAGACGGTGTTCAGGCCCTCTGCCAGTTTCGCCTTGCGGCGCCGCGACCACAGCCACAGGATCAGCAGGACCACGGCCACGATCACGAGCAGGGCGACGAGTCCGCCGCCGCCGGCCCCGAAACCGGTCCCGAAGCCGGTCCCGAAACCGCCGCCCGACCCGTGGAAGCCGCCGCCGTGGCCGCCCCCGCCCCCGCTGCCCCCGCTGCTTCCGTGGCCGCCGAATCCGTGACCGCCGCCTCCGCCGCGGGCGTGCGCGACCGTCGGGCTGCTCAGCGCGACGGCTCCCGCGAGCACACATATCCACCGGCGGACGCGCACCGGGCCCTCCCTCCACGAACCGGGGATGTTCCGGGCAAGCCTACAAGCCGGGGGTGTTCGGGAGGCGGGGAGGGCGAGGGGCCGCCCGGCAGGGGGCCGGCGGGCTTTTCCGGGCGGGATCTCGGGGCGGGGCCAAGGCCGGGGCGGGGGCCGTGGGGGCGGGTTCGTGTCCGGGACCGCCGCCCGTCACCGGGTTCCGGGGACGGCCGAAGAGGCGCCGGGGTTCCTGGCGGCCGCGTGTGTGACCGCCCCGGTCCGACAGGCCCCGCGCGCGGGGGCGGGGCCGCCGGCCGGGCGATGCACGCGGGTGGGGCCTCTCCCGTGCCGGGTGCGCCACCACCCGCGCGCCTGCGGGTGAACCGGCGACCGGTGTCCGGTGGCGGGAGCGCAGGCCGTCGCCGCCGGACACCGGCGGCTCGCGTGCAGTGCCGCCGCGCGGGCGGTGGAGGAGGAAGGGCGGGCGGCCCGGCCCGCGCCTTCGCAGCGCACCGGCTCTGCCCGCAAGAGCGTCGTGGCGAGCACGCCCGCACCGCCCGGCCACCGCCACAACAGCCGCAACAGCCGCAACCCCGTCACCGCGACGCCTCCGCCCGCCCCCCGGGGCAGAGGCCGCCCGGAGGCGAACGGGCCGAGCCGCGGTGGCTGCGCTCACCGGCGCCGTCGGCAGACGGGGCCTCACCCTCTGCCG
>NZ_JBEZGX010000104.1:0-4022 GCF_040650235.1 Kitasatospora sp. NPDC048722 | reverse complement strand
CCCCCCGGGGCAGAGGCCGCCCGGAGGCGAACGGGCCGAGCCGCGGTGGCTGCGCTCACCGGCGCCGTCGGCAGACGGGGCCTCACCCTCTGCCGCACCGCCCGGCCACCGCCACAACAGCCGCAACAGCCGCAACCCCGTCACCGCGACGCCTCCGCCCGCCCCCCCGGGGCAGAGGCCGCCCGGAGGCGAACGGGCCGAGCCGCGGTGGCTGCGCTCACCGGCGCCGTCGGCAGACGGGGCCTCACCCTCTGCCGCACCGCCCGGCCACCGCCACAGCTGCCCGCCGCGCACCGGCGGACACCTCTGCGGGAGCACCCGGAGCTCCGTGACCGGGTTCAAGAAGTCGTCGAAGCTCAACGAGCAGGCGTAGCCCGAGGGAACCAGCGCCAGGACCTTCGCCGTGACCTCGGCCTCCTCCTCACCGCTCCAGGCGAAGGCATGCCGGTCGGGGTCGACCTCCAGCCACGCCAGCAGACGGGGTATCAGATACGGGCTACTGGACGTGGTGATCCTCCGATGATCAGTCCGGTCAGGGCAACCGGCTGATGCCGCCAGGACTACGCCGCGTCTGTCATCTGCAATTCCAGAGCGATCCGTCCCCGTTGATTACGGCGTGAGTCGGCCCGCACCGGCCAGTCAGCCACGCTGCAGCTAACGAACGCAGTCGGGCACATTCACCTGTACGTGGTTGGGCATACGTCCCTGTACGCCGACACCGTGACGTCTCATGGACCGCCAGAGCAATCGGTTGTCCCTTGAGCGCCGTCCCAGGGCAGAATGAGCGCGTGGCAACCTGAAGAGCACCGGCCGGACGGAAGTCTTGGCGCAAGAGGGGGTATGGCTGGTCAGTCCGCGACGGTGACCGCTGGATCTGCCTCGTGTGCCACGAGCCTGTCCGCTCCTACCAGTACCGTTTCCATCCGCCCGAGTCCTCCTTCTCCGAGCGTTGCGTCGGGTTTGCCTGGTGCTCGGGGTGCCGGATCTACTCGGGCAGCATGGTCTACGTTCCTCGCCAACGTGTTCTGGTCGACGCCCTCGCCTCGCTACCTGCCGATGACCGCGATCAGTTGTTGCGGAAGGAGGCCGTACTGGTCGACCACCTCGACAGCCGAGGCCTCGGTCAGTACTGACCCGAGCCCCCGCCCTGGGCCGTCGTGCTCGGCGCCGTCGCCGTCCAGCCCCGATGTGACCCCCGCACTCAGCGCTCTCATGCCGCGTGGAGGACGTGTTCCCGGGCGCGGCGGGGGGCAACGGGCTTTCGGCCCGGGGCCGGGGCACGGGCCGGTGGCGCGGGTGGTGTCGGGCGGTCAGGCGGTCAGGCGGTCAGGTGGGTGCGGGTGGTGGTGCGGATGCGGTGGGTGCATCCGTGGGCGGCGAGTGCGGTCAGGGCGGGGATGCGGGTGGTGGTGCGGGCGGTGTGGAGCTGGAGGCGGTCGGTGGCGGCGAGCAGTTCCTCCGGGCTCCAGGGCCCGTCGAGGGTGATGGCGCGCAGCAGGGCCCATTCGCGCGGGCGCCGGGCGGTGAAGGCGTCGGTGGCGGCCCTCGCCCGGCTCCAGGCCGGGTGGGCGGGGGTGGTGAGGAGTGCGGCGGCCTGGCGGTCGGGGTATTCGCAGACGGCGGTGTTCGCCATGACGGGGCCGGGGCCGGCCGGGGTGCGCGCGGCCAGGGCGGGCGGGGCGTCGGGGTGACGTGGCCCCGCGCCGCGGCCGGGCGCACCGTGCCTGCCGGCGCGCTGCGCCCGGCCGCGCCGGGCGGGGCGCCGGGTGTGGCGTGCGGCGGTTCCCGGTGCGGGGCCGGGGGAGTCGGAGACCTGACGGCCTGCCGTATCCCGCGGCTGCGCCGGCTGTGCCGGCTGCGCGGTTGCGCTGGTTGTGGTGACGGGAGCCGGGCTTGGTGTGCGGCATGGCGGGCCGGCCCCACCGGGCCGGGGCCCGGGATGACGGGGTGGGGTATCCGGAAACAGGGGGGTGGTGTGGGTGGCGCTGGCGGGGAAGGGCTCGCGGGTGATCGTCGTCGGCGGGGACCGTTACCGCTGGACGGTGGCACCCGACGACGAGCCGGGCCTGGCGCTCGTGGTGGCGCATGCGGACGGTGACGGGCAGCGCCTGGTGGTGTGGGTGGGGCACGGCGTGGTGATCGCGCCGGGGCTGGTGGCCGGCCTGGTCCGGGAGGCGCTGGAGCGCCACGGCTGGACACCCCGCCACCGCCGGCGCCAGCTGACGCTGCGCAGCCCGGACGGGAACCCCGGTCCCGCCCGCCCGGGGCTGGTGCCCTGGCCGCCCCCGAACTGAACGGGCCGCCACCGTCCCCGGCCGTCCCCGGCCGGGACGCGGGGCGGCGCCGGGGACCGGGCGGGGCGGGGGCCGGCCCGGATGCCGCGACGGGTGGCGGGGGTGCGGGTGGCGGGGGTGCGGGTGATGGGGCCGCGGCGGGGTGTGGTGGTGCCGGTGGTGCGGGCGCGGGCGCGGGTGAGCGCGGGCGCGGGCACAGGCGGGCGGCGGGGTCCGGGGGGCGTACGGCCGCCGCCGCGACGGCGTGTCGGATCGGGACGGGGTGTCAGAGCGCGGTGAAGCGCTCCACCAGCAGCCGCGTCCTGCGCCCGGCGTCCTCGGGCGGCAGGCGCCCGGCCCGGGTCAGGGTGGCCAGTCCGTGCAGGGCCGCCCAGAACACCTCGGTGAACAGCGCCGGGTGGGGGCCGTCGCCGGCCGCCGCGCCGAGGCTCTCCAGCAGGGCGGCGAAGGCGTCCTTCAGCGGCCCGGGGGTGTCCTCGCGCGCGAACGCCAGGCCGCCGTCGAGGTGGAACAGGGCGTCGTAGAGCGCCGGGCTGCCCGCGGCGAAACCGAGGTAGGCCCGGGCCACGGCACCGACCCGCTCCCGCGGCCCGCCCGCGGCGCCGGCGGCCGCGGCCCGCAGCACCCCGGCCAGCTCGGCGGCGCCTTCGAGGGCGACCGCGCCGATGATCTCCCGCTTGCCGCGGAAGTGCCCGTAGAGGACGGGCTGGCTGTAGCCGATGCGCTCGGCCAGCCGCCGGGTGGTCACCGCCTCCCAGCCCTGCCGCTCGGCGAGTTCACGGGCCGCCGCCACGATGAGGCGCTCGCGCTGCGCCCGTTTGCGCCGCTTGCGTTCCTGGACCGGCATGACCGACATGACTCGACCCTAGCATCGCTAGACAATAGAGCGGCAGCAGGTCTAGCGTTGCCTCATCGGCTAGCAGCACTAGATGCCTGGAGGGGTCATCATGCTCAGCGCACTCGAGGTCTTCACCACCGTGGTCGTCGGGGTGATGGTGGGGGTGGAGTTCTGCGTCGCCTTCGTCGTCAACCGGATCCTCGACGCGCTCCCCGAGGACAGCGGCCAGCTCGGCCGCGCCCACGGGGGACGGATGCTCGGCGCGGTGATGCCGTTCTGGTACATCGGCTCGCTCGTCCTGGTCGTGCTGTGGACCGTCGCCGGATGGCACCGGCAGGGCGCCGCTCTCGTCGTCACCGCCGGCGTCCTGCTGGTCGTCAGCGTGCTCATGTCCGTCCTGCTGCTCGTCCCGATCAACAACCGGGGCAAGACGTGGACCCCCGGGAACCGGCCCGAGGACTGGAAGGAGCAGATGAAGCGCTGGGACCGCTTCCACTACGTCCGCGTCGCCGTGATCATCGCCGCCTTCGCCCTGCTGGCCGCCGCCCTCGTCCGAGCGGCGCTCTGAGCGGCGGCGGCGCGGGGCTCCCGGCCCCGGTCCGGGCGGGGCCCCCGGCCCGGGCACCGGGGCGCGCGGGGCGGGCCCGGCGGGCAGGCCTTCCCGGCACGGGGCGTGGTGGGGCGCGATGCCCCGCCACGCCCCCGGGCTTGCCGGGCGGGCGCTCGGCGTGTTGCGCTCCCCGCGGCGCCCGGTGCCGTGACCGGCGGGCCGTCACCCCCCCTGCGCTCCCACCACTTCCGGCCGGCGGCCCGGTCCGCTCTCTCCGGGATGACGGCCCCGGCGCCGCGCGTGCGCGGGCGGCCCGGTGCGCCCGCGGCCCGTGATCGGC
>NZ_JBEZGX010000103.1:0-16755 GCF_040650235.1 Kitasatospora sp. NPDC048722 | reverse complement strand
CAGTCCCGTCGCCGTCCTGCACCTGCCTGGCTTCGGAACTCCACTGCCGGACCGAACTGCGAACCTCTGTCCAACAACCCCGGCCAGTTCGTGTCTGGCCGGTATCGCCGACTGCTGTCTACGAGAGAAACGTTAGGCCCACCCGCGGGCAATGTCTACTCCGGCGCGCATAGATTTTGCGGCGCCCGCGAATGAGGTACTCTCCCGCTGCGCGGCGGCGGCAACCCCCCGAGCCGCCGCCGCGCGCCCCGACGGACGAAGCCACACCGCGCAGGGAGGCGGGAATGGAGGAGCTGGTGCCCGCAGCGCCGGAGGCGGCCCGGAACGGACAGGCGGACCTGATCGAGGCGATCACCGAGGCCGTGCACGACGGCGACGACCGCACCGTCCGCCGGCTGCTGGCCCGCTTCGCCGAACTGGCCACCATCGCCGACCTGTACGCCCTGCGCGACGCCCTCGACACCGCCCGCCCATCCGGCAACCGCAGGCAGAGCTGACCCCTGGCCTACCGGCTTCTCGCGGACCTGCCCGGCCAGGCTGGCTTTCAGGTCGATCCTGCGCCCGGCGCCGTGGCCGCTGCATGCGCGCCCGCCCCCGGCGGCCGGCCCCGGCAACGGGGCCGATGCCCGCCCGGTGGGTGAACTCCGGCACCGTGCCGGTGAGCATGCTGCCGAGGACGGCCGGAACAGCGCGCAGGACACGCACGGCCTCCTCGTGGGTGCTTGCAGCGGCCGAGGGTGCGGACCTGGTGGAGAAGGAGGCAGCACCGGGGCATGGCGGTGGCCTTCCGGGGCGGGGCCGGCCGGGCGGCTGTGGCGGCGCGGACGGGTTCACGGGCGGTGGCCGGACTGGGGCCGGCCGAACAGGAGGTCGTAGCCGGGCGGCAGCTGGAGCAGGACACGCTCGGTCAGATCGTCGCCGGCCGCGTCGGCCGCGGTGGACAGGACGGCGCCGATGTCCCACAGGGCCGTGGCTTCGGTGGCGTCTTCGATCCAGGCCGCGGTGGCGCGCACGAAGCGCTCGGGGCTGAGCGGTTCGGCGGCCTGCAGCGGGTTGAGGAGGATCAGGGCCATGGTTTCCGGCAGGCGGGCGGCCAGTTCGGCGCGCACGTCGCCGACCAGGTGGGCACCCAGCAGGGCCAGGACGACCCTGGCGGCCCGCTCGGCCTCCTGCGGGGTGGCGTACTCACCGCGCTCCCGGACCTCCTCCAGGAACGCCTCCCATCGAAGAGTCATCGCGGTTCTCCTTCCGTCCCGGCCTGCCAGGTACGCCGCCCGGGTGACGGATCAGGGCTCGACGGCCAGGCGCCGGTGCAGACCGGTGAGCTTGAGCAGCCGGACCACGCAGCGCCCGGCCCCGCGCAGGACCAGACGCCTGCCGCTGCGGTCGGCCTGGTTGCGGGCCCGGACCAGGGCGCCCAGGCCGGCGCAGTCCATGAACGTCACTTCCGACAGATCCAGTACCACCTCCCGGTGCGACTCGAGCGCGGCGGCCAGGGCACGGCGCAGCGAGGGCGCGGTGTCGAAATCGATCTCGCCGCGCGCCCGCACCACGAAGGGTTCGTCGACCTGGGCGTTCATGGCATTGCCCCGTGTCCGCGGTCGGGGCGGCCCGGGGAGGGCGGCCGGCGGGTGGGGGTGTTCCGGCCGCCCCTTCGAGGGGGGAGAGATCAGGGGCGGCGCGGAACGGTTCATGGCGAGAAGAGGGATGGGGAGAAGAGGGGTCAGGCCTGGATCTGCTTGCGGTCGCCGCTGTGGCTGATGGCGATCTTGCGGGGTTTGGCCTTCTCGGCGACCGGGATCTTCAGGGTCAGCACGCCGGCGTCGTAGTCGGCGCTGATCCCCTGCGTGTCGAGGGTGTCGGACAGCATGACCTGGCGGGAGAACACGCCGAGCGGGCGCTCGGTCAGCTCCCACTTCACGCCCTCGCCCTCCTGGCGCGGACGGCGTTCGGCCTTGACGGTCACCATGTTCCGCTCGACGTCGATGTCGATCGCCTCCGGGTCCACCCCCGGGAGGTCGAAGCAGATCACGTACTCGTCACCGGCGCGGTAGGCGTCCAGCGGCATCGGGGTCGGCCGCGACCAGGTGCCGGTCGTGGTGAGGAACTGCTGGGTCAGCCGGTCCAGCTCGCGGAACGGGTCGGTGCGCAGCAGCATCGCGAAACACCTCCAGGTGGTTGGGCTATGGGAGCCAGTGCGCTTCACCTGAATCCGTTCTAACATGTCGTCCATCCGATGACAAACACCCGAGTCGCCAAAGGAGTGACACCTGTGGGAAAGCGGTCCGACCCGCCCGCCACCGACAGCGGCCCGCCGACGAGACCGGCGTCCTTCCTCGCCGCCGCCGCCGCGCTCGCCGCCATCGACGACGCCGTCCAAACCGCCCAGAACTCCGCACCCCGGCCCCCGGACGCCCCTGATGCGCAGGGCCCCGAGCAGGCCCTGGCCGCCCTGGTGCTGCTGCGCGAGTTGCGCACCCAGCTCGCCGGCTGGGAAGCCGGCCTGGTGGAAACCGCCCGTGAAGCCGGCGCCACCTGGGCCGACCTCGCCCACCCCATGGGCGTCGCCAGCCGCCAGGCCGCCGAGAACCGCTACCTGCGCCTGCGCCCGACCGACAGCACCTCGGCCGACGCGGAGACCGGAGCGGAGCGGGTCAAAGCGGTGCGCGACCGGCGGGCCGCCGAGCGCGCGGTCACTTCCTGGGCCCGCGATCACGCGGCCGACCTGCGCGTGCTGGCCGCCCGGGTCACCGCCGCGCCCGGCCTCACCGCCCGGGCCCGTCCCGCGCTGTCCGACCTCACCGCCGCCCTCGGCGCGCCCGACCCGGCCGGCCTGATAGCGCCCCTGGCGGCGATGCGACCCCACGTCGCCGCCCATCCGGACCTCGCCGCCCGCCTCGACGACCTCACCGACCGCACCGCCCGACTCCGCCATGACAGCGACCAACGACGCACCTGACCCCCACACCACGGCCACGGCCGAGGAGCGCTGGCAGCACATCGAAGACCGGCTCGCCGACATCGAACGGCGCATCCGCGAACACGGCACCGCCGCCCTCGCCACCATCGACGCGTGCCTGGGCAGACTCGACGCCCTGCGCCACGACCTCGCCCACCGGCCCTGGCCCCCGCAGGCCTTCCCCGCACCCGTGGCCCCTCCAGGCTTCCCACCGCCGCCGGAGCAAGCCCCCGCCACCGGGAGCCCGCCCGCAACGGCCGGCCACTGGCACACAGCGGCCGCCCCGGAACCGCGGCACGGCTCGGCCGGCCGACACGACACCGCCGTCCGGGCCCCGGCGTGACAGGACGGGGAGCCACCACGCCGAGCTGGCGGTACGGCGCCGACGGTGGTCCGCTCCCCCTTGTGTCGCCGGTCCCCGCAGTGCGGTGCTCTCGGACGCGGAATGTCGGGCACAGCCGCGCAGTGTCGTCGTGCGGCCCGGACCGCGGCACGCCGTGGCGGTGGTCCCCGCGGAGAAAGGCGGGGACCACCGCCACGGCGCCGAAGATCAGTCCTTGAAGGCGTCCTTGACCTTCTCTCCCGCCTGCTTCACATCAGCCTTGGCCTGGTCGGCCTTGCCTTCGGCCTCCAGACGCTCGTTGTCGGTCACCTTCCCGGCGCCCTCCTTGACCGCGCCCTTGGCCTTCTCGGCAGTGTTCTTGATCTTGTCGCTGGCACTCATCCGGACCTCCGGTTGGTCGAAGCTGTCGGCACACCGCCTGCCCCGGCCCGCCCGGAAGATTCCCCCGAATATGTACCGCGGGCCGGGGCAGGCGGACCGCCGACACCGACCGTGGAGGTAGAGATGGTTCCCCTTCTTCTTGTTCTGCTGCTGGCCCTGCTCCTCTTCGGCGCGGGCTTCGCACTGAAGGCCCTGTGGTGGGTGGCCGTCGTGGTCCTGGTGGTGTGGCTGCTCGGATTCGTGGCTCGCGGTACCGGCGCGTCCGGTAGCCGCGGCCGCTGGTACCGCTGGTAGGCGACCAGGCGACACGGCCCGAACGAACGAGACAACGGGGTGGGGACCGCTCGGCGCGGTCCCCACCCCAACTGCTGCCCACGCTGTGTTTCTCAGGCGCCGGCGCCGCCATCCACCGGCACGATCGCTCCGGTCACCATGGAGGCCCGGTCGCTGAGCAGCCAAGCGGCCGCCTCGGCGACCTCTCGGGGCTCGGCCATCCGGCCGAGCGGGGTGGCCGCGTTGATCGCCTCGACGATGCCGGGGGATGCCGCCTCCCATGCCTCGATCATGTCCGTGGCGGTGCCGCCGGGGGTGATGCCATTGACCCTGATCCCCTGTCGCCCCCAGGTCACGGCGGCGGTCTCGGTGATGCTGTTGAGCGCGCGCTTCATCGCGCCATAGGCGGGCAGAGCCGGGTTCGCACGGCGGCTGCCGATGCTGGAGGTGTTCACGATCGCCCCGCCACCGTTCCGTCGCATGAGCGCGGCTTCGGCCGTCATGGCGGTCCAGTGCGCCCGGAAGTTGACTGCGAACTGCTCCTCGATGTCCTCGTCGCCGGTCGTCTCCAGCGGGCCGGGCCGCTGGGGCGCTGCGCCGTTGTTGAACGCGCCGTCGAGCCGGCCGTGCAGATCCTCGACGCGGTCGAGCGCGGCACGGATGCTCGCGCGGTCGGCGAGGTCCACGGTCACGGCATCCGCGATGCCGTCGTCGGCGCGGATCTCGGTGACGATCCGTTGGAGGGCGTCGGCGCTGCGGGCGGCGAGCACGACGGCGGCGCCCTCGCGGGCGAAGAGCCGGGCCGCAGCCGCCCCGATGCCGCGGCTGGCGCCGGTGATGAACACGACCTTGCCGGCGAGCAGGCCGCTGGGTGTGGTGTCAGTGGTATTCGTCATGACCGCAGTGTCGGATCGGCCTCCCCACCGGATACAGGCACAGGCGGTACCAGGATCCGCCGACGCACAGCGTGCAGACTCGGGGTATGGACAAACAGGAGCTCGGAGCGTTCCTTCGTAGCCGTCGCGAGCGGCTCCGCCCGCAGGACCTCGGCCTCCCTTGCGGACCGCGACGCCGGACACCGGGTCTTCGCCGCGAGGAGGTCGCGGTCCTCGCGCACATCTCCACGGAGTACTACGTCAGGCTCGAACAGGGCAGGGCACCGCGCCCGTCGAGCGAGGTCCTCGCTGGGATCGCGGGGGCGCTGCGGCTCACGGACGGCGAGTCCGATCACCTCCACGTCCTCGCCGGCACCGCGCCGAGCCGTCACGGACTGCACCGGCGCGACGTGCGCCCGAGCATCCTCGCGCTCCTCGAACGGCTGCCGCACACGGCCGCGTTCGTGATGTCCGCCGCGTTCGAGGTGCTCGCGTGGAACGACCTGGCGGGCGCGCTCATGGAGGACTTCGCCGAACTCGCCCCACCGGACCGCAATCTCGCGCGCCGGGCATTCCTCGGCCCGACGCGACCCGACACGAGGCCGTACGGAGTCTCCGACGCCGCCGAGTTCCGCCACCACGTCGCGATGGGGCTGCGATCCACCCTCGCCCACTACCCGTCCGATCCGGCGGTGACCGGACTGGTCGACGAACTGCGCAGCGCCAGCCCGGAGTTCGCCCGGCTCTGGGAGCAGCGCGATGTCCAGGCCGCGCCGATGCTCACGAAGACCTTCCGTCATCCGGTCGTCGGGGAGATCACCGTCGACTGCGACTCGCTCACGCTCACGGACCGCGACCAGTACCTCGTGCTCTACAGCGCGCCGCCGGAATCTCCTGATGCCGAGGCTCTGGCCTTCCTGAACGTGCTCGGAGCCGCGAGCGTCGACTCGGGTGGGTCGCTCTGAGAAACCGGACACGCCGGGCTCTTCCTCCGGAATCGTCGATCACGGCGAATCTGTGGTGGCCGGCTGCGGATGGCTCCACCGGCGCGGAATCGGCGCCCTTGCGCTGAGCGACTGGACAGTAGTCAGCGCGGCAGTCACACGGACGTCGTCGCTCACCGGCAGATCAGGCGACGGAACCTGAGACAGCGGCAGCGAGGGACGGGACGGGACACTGATCGCCGCTTCGCGTCGCCGAGCGTGACGTCCGTGACGGTGCGTCATTCGCAGAGATGACCGGGTGTGCGAGTCCGCATCCGGGCGCCGACCCCGGCTCGGGCCGGGCGGGCAGTGGGGCCGATTGCCCTCCCCGGTGTGCTTGTTCCGCGCCCGCCGGGGCAGTCGTCCACCGGGCGTCCGCCGGGACGCGCGGACATGCCAACCGAAGGGTGGTGCCTGGTGACGGCTACGGCGGGGAGAGCGCCGGTGGAAGGCGAGAGGGTGCCGGGCCGGGTGCCGGAGCGCTTCGGCTACCGCGTGAAGCGGCTGCTGCTGGGGCCGCCGCTGGTGACCGCGCAGCTGCGGGACGAGAAGCTGTCCAATCCGGCGGCTCTGGGTGTCCTCTCGCCGGACTGCATCAGTTCCAGTGCGTACGGCACCGAGCAGATGCTGGCCCAGCTGATCCCGGTGGCGGGTGTGGCGGGTTTCGCCCTGGTGATGCCGGTGACCGGGGTCATCCTGGCGCTGCTGGTCCTGCTCACGCTGTCCTACCGCGACGTGGTGATGACGTACACCCGTGCGGGCGGTTCGTACGTCGTGGCGAGGGAGAACTTCGGTCCGCGCGTCGCGCAGGTCGCGGCGGTGGCGCTGCTGATCGACTACGTCGTGACGGTGGCGGTGCAGGCTGCGGCGGGGACGGACGCGGTCGCCTCCATGCTGCAACTGCTGTTCCACACCGACCTCGGGGCGGACAAACTGTGGCTGACCCTGAGCGTGGTGTGCCTGCTGTGCTACGGCAACCTGCGGGGCATCCGGGAGGCCGGCCGGGCGTTCTCGGTGCCGACCTACCTGTTCGTCCTCGCCGCGGGCCTGACCGTGGTCGTGGGCCTGGTCCGGCTGGCCGCAGGCACCCTGCCGCGCCTGACCGATGCGGACCTGCACGCCGCCGGGGCGGTGCCCGTCGGTGCCCCGGGCGAGGGTCTGCTGATGGGCGCCTCGCTGTTCGTCCTGATGCGGGCCTTCGCCAACGGCGGCTCCTCACTCACCGGCCTGGAGGCCATCTCCAACGGTGTCGGCGCCTTCCGGAAACCGCAGGGCGTCAACGCCCGCCGCACCCTGGTGGTCATGAGCGCCACCCTCGGCACACTGGTCCTCGGCATCTCCACGCTCGCCTGGCAGACCCACGCGATCCCCTACACCTCCGGCAGCCCCACCGTGCTGGCCCAGGAGGCGCACCTGGTGTTCGGTCAGAGCGGCTTCGGCCAGGCCATGTTCACCCTGGTCCAAGTGGCCACCGCGCTGATCCTCTACACCGGGGCGAACACCTCGTTCAACGGCTTCCCGTTCCTGGCCAGCTTCGTAGCCGACGACGCGTTCCTGCCCCGCCGGCTCACCCTGCGAGGCCACCGCCTCGCCTTCTCCAACGGCATCCTGGTGCTCACCGCCGTGTCACTGGGCCTGCTGATCGTCACCCGCGGCAACGTCACCCGCCTCGTCTCCCTCTACGCCATCGGCGTCTTCACCGGCTTCGTCATGGCCACCGCCGGCCTCGCGAGGTACCACTGGCGACGCCAGGACAAGCACCGCACGCTCAAGACCGCCGTCAACGCCGCCGCCGCGGCCGCCTCTGCCGCCGTGGTCGTCATCTTCGCCGTCACCAAGTTCACCGAGGGCGCCTGGGCCGTGGTCGTCGTCTTCCCGATCGGCGTGTGGGCCCTCATCCGCACCAACGAGCGCTACCGCGCGGAAAGCGCCGCCCTGAACGCCGCGCCCGCCACGGCGACCACCGCCACCCGATCGCGCAACGTCGTCCTGATCCTCGTCGACCGCCTCGACCTCGCCGTCATCACCACCCTGCGCTACGCCCACACCCTGCGGCCCGCCCACCTGCGGGCCGTCCACGTCGCCCTCGACACCACCCACGCCGAGCACCTTCGACGCACGTGGGCCGCCCATCGCGCCGCGGACGTACCGCTCGACCTCGTCGACTGCCCGGACCGGCGGCTGCACCGCGCCATCGCCGACCTCGCCTCGCGGGTGAGCGCCGACGGCCGCACGGAGGTCACCCTGCTGATCCCGCGCCGCGCCTACGGCCCGATCGTGGGACGCCTGCTGCACGCCCGAAGCGGCGACGCGATCGCACACGCCGTCAGCCGGCTCCCGCACGTCGCCGCCACCATCGTGCCCTTCGACGTCTCCGCAGCCATCAGAGAACACCAGCGCCAGGGACACAGCCGTGCTCAGGGCAGGGGGCCGACGGAAGACCTGCCGGGCCCCTGCGTACCGCCCGTGAAGAGCTCCGGCGACGTGCCCGCTGCGTCCACTTCCCGTCGCACCTGAGCTCGTGCCCCGGCCTGCCGGCACCAGCCGTCGCCCCGCGGTCGTCCCGCACCCGGCGCCGGCACGCCGGCCACCAGAGCCTCCGGCAGCGAGCCGACGGCCGTCCTCGGCACCGCCCCCGGAACTCTGCCTCCGGGGGGTAGACCCGGCGCTGCCGCACCTCCTCGCGTGAGGTCTGTGTGCGACGCCCGGATATGGGTAGTTGCCGTTTGGCCGCCACCGCCGCCGTGGCGGCCCGCCAGGCGGCCTCGGCCAGGGCTGTCCCGCGGGTGCGACACCCATCCACGTTGGACATCACCACCACTGCCTCGTACCTGGTTCCGACACCGGCACCGCCCCCGGCCATGCGTCACGTGGCAGCCCCTACCGCTTCCCCCCGGCCACGGGTCAAGATCGAACGGCAGACAGTCAGGAGTGCTTGTCAAAGGTCAGCGGGGCGGCGCACGCCCCGGGAACACAGGCCACGAGGACGACGAGCAGGACGACGGTGCGACGGGACGGCGACAAGGCGGTCGAGCGTGTTACGTCCCATTCCGGTGTGTCGTCTCCGGTGGCTCCAAGACCTGTTCCACTCGGGCGTGGAACGTGCGCCAGTGCCGCTCGTTGTCGTTCACAAGGCCCGCCGAGTCACTCAGCATGTCCGCAGCGCGGGAAGCCAGTTCGGCGGCAGAGTACAAGAGTTGCGGGCTGACCCTCGCACCGTTCAGGTCTGCCCGCAGTGCCTTCGGGCCGAAGTCGACCCGTTCAAGGATCTCCACCGCGCGCTGCAGCAGCCGGCCCGCGCCGGCGCTCAGGTGGGCCGCTTGCCAGTCGTTGCTGATGATCCGGTGGCGCTCGCCGAGAAGGGAGGCGAACTCGGTGTAGTCGAGAAGGGCTGCGGCTGCGTCCCAGGCCCCTTGCATCGCCGTCGCGAGCCAGTCCGAGATGGAGTGGAGATCCTCCGACCTGCGCAGGAGATCGCGCTTGATCTCGCGGATCTCGGCGGGCTCTCCCTCACCTTCCATGAAGAGCACGCCTCTCAACTGCAAGGCCACCCCGGACGTCAGGTCCTCCGCGCCCTCGTACGGGTTCAACGGCGTGGGAACTGCCGGTGACGTGCCGGACCACTTGTCGGCGAGCGCCAGGAGCGAGCGGACATCACGCTGAATCGCGACGGCCTGCTCACGCGGGGCCACGGCGTAGAACTCCTCGTGTTCACGGTGGAACCTGGTCAGGTTCGCCATGGTCTTGAGCATCGCTTCAGGTGGAGGGCGAGGAGGCTCGTTCACACATCCATCGTCGCCCTCGCAGCCGGATCCCGCGCGTGGTTCGCGCGGCACCTGGAGGGGTCTTCGGACCACCGACTCCGTTGCCCTGGCCCAGCATCCCGGTCGGCCGGAACGCGCACGGTGCGGGCGTGGGGATCTTCTGGTCCGACGTCGACGGCTGAGGGCTGTTCCGCCACCGGGTGTGTCCCTGGTCCTCCAGCCCGGGGCCGGCCTTGACCCGCTGCAGGTAGGAGGGGCCTTCGGCCTTCTTCTTCGGGTGCGTGAACCGCCGACCGCCCTGCCGACCGGGCCCGTGCCGGCGGCGGTGGACTCGACGGTGACGGTGAGGGCACGCGGCCGGCTCCCCGCCGCCGCCGTGCAGGGAGGTGCCGAAGGGGTCGGTGACGTTGCCGGGAGGCGTCTGCACGGACGCCGGTCCGCCGCATGCGTGCTGGTGCCCCTTCAGTGCCATGTGTAATGTCACACACCATGATGCGGACTTCTCGTACAACCAGCCGGGCGCCCAAGGGCGCACTCGCCCTCCTCGGCACCGTCACCGCCCTCGCCGCCCTGCTCGGGCCCGGCGCCGGCCCGGCCGGCGCCGACAGCGGATGCCGCCCCGACGTCACGGTGACACCGGACCAGGAACAGGCCAGGCTGTCGGACCCCCGTACCGCAGCGCTCGTGGACGGTGGCGGGTTCGGCGACTTCGTGCGCCGCTTCCCCGCCGCCCTGTGCACCGCCCGCACCGCCGCCGACGCGCAGCAGCTGATCCGGGACTGGGGCAGGGCCCTGTGGACGTCGGCCGTCGACCGCGCCCAGGACCGGCGCCCCTCAGGCACGCTGCCGGCCCAGGACGACCGGCCGCTGTACTGGACCCGGGTGGCGATGACCCTCCGACTCGCGCAGTGGCAGCCCGGGTTCCCGGTCGACCGCGCCGCCCTGCGCCGCGGCCTCGAGGACGCCTCCCGGGGCCTGGCCGACAACGACTTCCGCGGCACCCAGGGCGTGCGCCGGTACTTCGTCAGCGGCTTCGACCCCTTCGGCCTGGACTCCGAACTCCGCGGGGCCAACCCCTCCGGCTCGGCCGCCCTGCAACTCGACGGCCGCCAGGTCACCCTGGCCGACGGCAGCCGGGCCGAGATCCGCACGGTCGTCCTCCCGGTCCGCTACGCGGACTTCGACCAGGGGGTCGTGGACCGCGCCTTCGCCCCGCGCCTGGGCGCCGGCCCGCGCGCGGCCGACCTGATCACCACGGTCAGCCAGGGCTACCCCGGCCTGTTCACCCTGGAGGCCTGGGCCGGCCGGGCCCGCTCGGCCGATCCCTACCCCGACAACCTCGACGCCCTCGGCGGTGGCAGCCAAGACCGCCCCGCCGACCCGCCCGGCCTCGCCCCCGGCCCCGAGTTCATCGCCACCAGCCTGCCGACCGCCGCCATGACCGCCGTCCAGCAGCCCTACCCGGTCCAGCTCAACACCGACGTCACCGAGATCCCCGTCGGCGGCACCCAGCCCGTCCACCGCGAGGACGGCCCGACTCCGGGCTCACGCTCCGTCGAGGGCGGCGGCGGTGGATACCTCTCCAACGAAGTCGCCTACCGCTCCAACCTGATCCGGCTCGCCCTGTCCCCTCGGACCCCCGGCGGCCACCTGCACACACCCGTGCTCACCGGCCTGCCGGCCGACCCCGCGCAGCTGACCGCCCCTGACTTCGAGCACGCCGAGGCGGCCATCACCGGCGAGGTGCTGGACGTCCTGCGCCACACCACGAGCTGACCGAGGCCCTGCCGCGCGCTTCCCCCGGGGGCGAAGGAAGGGCTCCCGGGAGCAGCGTCGTGACGGAACGTCTCATCCCCGGGCGTCGCCGGCAGCCGCTCGGCCGGTCACCGGCCCGGACCGTACGCGGCGCAGCCAGTTCGGGACGGCCACGGGTACCGCGGCGAGCAGGAACAGGTCCGTGCACACCAGGGTGCCTGCCGCCACGGTCTTGAGGACGAACCTCGCCACGCCGGTGTCGACGAGGTCGCCGGTGGCCGGGTCCAGCGCGGCCGTCACGACCTGGCCGTCGGGGTAGACCTTGTGGGCCTCGCGTTCCTCTTCCCGGGGATGCCCCTGGAACGACCAGTGGTAGAAGCAGAGGTAGCTCGACGTAGCGTCGCCGGAGATCTCGCGGCATCCGTCGAGGGTTGCCGCGACCGGCACGGTCGGGATGTGGGCGGCCTGCCACTCGTGCGTCGCGTCCCGGGCCGCCAGCAGGCCGCTCGCCAGGGCCACGAGGAACACTGCCGCGTAGCCGGCCGCCTCGCGGCCCTCGGTGCCGTCCCTGCCCCGAAAGGGTCCGCGGTCCAGCACGAAGGCCAGGGCCCCGCCCGCGCCGGCGACGGCGAGGTAAGCCAACGCGTCCCCCCAGCCGACACCGGGTCCTCCCCACGGCCACAGCTGGAAGCCGACCGCGCACGCGAGCCCGACCGCCAGCACCACCAGGCCGGCCCACGCCAGCGCCCGGCCCGAGGACCGGGCCCGGCCTCCCCCGCCGTTCACGGTCTCCCCCCTCTCCCGCGCCGTCCTCGCCGTTGCGCCTCCTCCGTGGTGGGAGGGTGTGCCTCCCACCAGGCCATCACCTCCTCGGCGATGGCCAGTGCACCGCCGGGGGCGATCTCCTCCAGGTCGAGAAGGACCGTCCCCCAGCCACCGAGGAACACGGCCCGGGCTGCCAGCCTGCGGGCCCGGACGGGGTCCGACACCTCCACCAGGGCGGCCAGTGCGCGGGCCCGCGTCTCGCCGAGGACGATCGTGTGGGCGAGTTCCTCGGCCCGCTCCGGCTCGCCCTGCCGGGCCAATGCGCCGACGACGTCGACGAGCGCCTCGCCCCGCCCCCAGCGGTCGGGGATCGCGGGGACGAGGGCCTCGGCCCGGGCCGTCTCGCCGCGCCGGGCCAGCTCGCCGACGACGGTCATCAGCACCCGGCTGCGCGCCCAGCGGTCGGAGAGGGCGCGGGCGAGGGCCTCGGCCCGGGCCGTTTCCCCGGACCGGGCCAGCGCCTCCAGGGCGTCGGCCTTCCGCGCCGCGCGCAGGTCGGGCTCGACGATCCGGTCGGCGAGTGCCATGGCCCGCTCGGCCTGCCCGTGCCGGGCCAGCAGCAAGGTCACGGCCTCCCGCAGGTCGAAGCCGGCGTCGTGGAGGAGCAGTTCCTCGATCCGGTCGGCCACGGCGAGCGCCACCTCCCGGTCGGCGGTCTCGGCGACCTCCTCCAGCAGCTCGGGCACGAGCCTCACGTCGAAGGGCGGACACGGGCGGCGCCGGGCAAGGATCGTGAGGTACAGGGCGTCGGCGTCGGAGTCGACGTCGGTCTCCTGCGGCTCCGCCTCCGCGGAGGCGGCACGGACCAGGCTGCGCAGCACGGCGTCGAGCCGGTCCAGGTCGCCGTTGCGGGCCTCGAAGGCCAGCAGCGCGACGAGCAGCGCGCGCTGTCCGGTGCCCTTGCTCCCCTCGCACCGGACGAGGTCCTCCACCCGGTCGGCGAACGTGCCGGCCAGGACGTGGTCGCCGGCGGCGTGCGCGATCTCCATGGCCGTCAGGAGCACGCGCCCCGAATCCGCGCCGCCGCCGCGCTCGGTGGCCCTGGCGGCGTAGCCGAGCGCGGCGGGGAAGTCTCCGCCGTCCGCCACCGCCTTCGCCAGGGCGGCCCAGGCCTGCGGCCGGTTGTGCGGGTAACGGACCGTCTCCACCAGAGCGGCGGCACCCTCGTGGTCACCGGCCCGTGCCACCGCCGGGATGCGGGCGACCAGGGCGCGGTCGTGCTGCGGGCGTTCGGTCAGCGACTCGGCGAGCGCCCGCGCGCCGTCCAGGTCTCCGGCCTCGCCCGCCGTGCGCACCAGCCGGACGAGGTCCTCCTCCCGCCCTGAGCGGCCCGCGCCCGAGCGCACCAGCTCGACCGCCCGGGCGAGATGGCCGGCCCGTACGAGCGCCGCCGCCAGGCCCATGCCGGCGCCCCCGTCGGCCTCCTGGTGCGCCGCCAGCCGCAGGACCGTCAGCAGGCAGGGGACGAAACCGCTGCGCAGCAGGCCCCTGTCGGCGCTGCCCGCCGGAGCCGGGCCGAGGCGCTGGTCCCGGGCCCTCCTCACGTAGAGCCATGAGCCCAACTGGGCCAGCCCCTTCGGCATGTGCACTCCCCCTCGCCGGCGGCCGCTCCTTCGCGCCGCGCGAGGCGGCCACCGCGTGAGCCGACACGATAGTCCGACAGGCCGACATTCCGTGCGGGATATACGCGGGGCGGGGCATAGGGCGGGGCCGTCCGGTGTTCGGTCGGTCATGACCAAGATTCTGGTGATCGGCGCGACCGGCAGCGTGGGTCGGCACGTCGTGGCCTCACTGGCCGAACGCGGGCACGACGTGCGGGCGTTGGTGCGGGACGTCGCGGCGGCCGTGGTGCCCGCGGGAGTCGAGGCCGTGCAGGGCGATCTGGCCGTTCCGGAGAGCCTTGAGCATGCGCTGGGCGGCGGAGTGGAGGCCGTCTACCTGATGTGGCCGGGGATCCCGGTGCAGCCCCGGGTCGTGGAGCTGATCGCGAAGCACGCCGAGCGGGTCGTCTACCTGTCGGCGGACGTGGCCGACCTCGCGGACGACGAACCACCGGTGATCTTCCACCAGGAGATCGAGCGGCTCATCCGCGCCTCCGGCCTGCACTGGACCTTCGTCCGGGCCATCGACTTCGCGGGCAACGTGCTCGGCTGGGCCGACCAGGTGCGCCAGGGCGTCGTCCGCTGGCCGTACGGCGGGGCGCGGCGCTCCCTGGTCCACGAGCGGGACATCGCGGACGTGGTGGTCGCGGCCCTCACCGAGGAGGGGCACGACGGCGCGAAGTACGTGGTCACCGGGCCCGAATCGATCCCGCACGCCGAGCTGGCACGGATCATCGGCGAGGAGACCGGCACCGGGGTGCGCTGGGAGGAGCTCGCGCCGGAGACGGCCCGCACCCGGCTCACCGCGGCATGGGGGAACGCGGCGTTCGTCGATTCCCGGCTGCGGGCCTGGGAGTCGTTCACCCGCGAGCCGGAGCGCGTGACGGACACCGTGCACCAGGTGCTCGGCCGCCCGGCGCGCAGCTTCCGCTCGTGGGTGCGGGACCATGCGGAGGACTTCCGGTAGGCGCCGTCGTTGAACCGCCGGACGCGGCCCCGCCGCAGCCATCGGCGCCAGGATGCGCGCCTCCGGGTCCGCGTCCCGCTCGCCCGGCCCGACGACCGGCATCTCCGGCATCTTCGACACCCAGAAGGCCGGCTACGGATCGGCGTGTTCCACGCCTGCATCGACCTGGACGGCTCCACCGACGCCTGATCGCCGGGGCTGGTGTCGCAAAGCGGCAGCGCTCTCACCTCCTGTCCGTACTGCATGCCGCTGGTGTGCGCAGGGATCACATGGGCTTCCCACCCCTGGACCGCACGGAGGTGGATCCGGTCTTCCGGGTGATCTCCAAGCACCACGGGAAGTCCTGCGGGTCGGGTGTGTCCGACGGATCGGACAAGTCCGTGGTGTATCGGCCCGGCCGGGGACCCGGTCCTCGAGGCCGCGACCGGCGGGACGGGCGTGTTGCTCAGATGACCGGCAGGCTGGTGAGCAGCTGCGGGGCGGTGAGGAGGAGTGAAAGGGCGAGGGCGGTGCACGGCACGGTGAGGACGGCGGCCAGGAGGCGTGTGTGTCGTGGCAGCCGGGCCTGGAGCACGGTAACCGTGATGCAGGCCAGTACCAGTGCGAGGGGGAAGGGCTGCTGGTTCCGCCACAGGACGGGTGTGGCCAGGAAGACGGCACTTGCCGCGGCCACGGCGGCCGCCGTGCGCACGGGTGTGTTCGCGAGTGCGCCGATCACCCCCGCGACGGCCCCGCCGGCCGCGGCCAGCGCGGTGAGCCAGGCCAGGGCCGTGAAGCTCTGGACGATCCGGCCCGACAGAACGCCCGGAACGAGGAAGCCGGCCGAGGCGGTCGTCAGGCACACCGCGCCCCGGCCCGGCGCGGTCACGACACCGCGGCCGCGGCAGGCCGAGGCCGCGAGCAGTGCCCACAACGCGTACCAGGGCGCGACCGGGCGGAGGAACGGTCCCAGGCAGGTCAGCGCCAGGGAGCAGGCCCCGAGCAGGGCGAAGTGCCACAGCCTCGCGCCCGGTGGGTGTGACCGCGGGGTGACGGGGGCCGCGGGGGCACGGTGGGGCATCGTCAGATCATCCGGAAGAAGTCGGCGCGGTCGTTGGCCCGGTCGCCGACGTAGCCCATGGCCTGCCCGGGCTTCTCGACCCACAGCCGGTAGTACTTCGGGGCGACGGTGTAGTCGCCGACCTCGATCGTGTAGCCGGTGTTGTTGACCCAGGAGGAGATCTTGTCGCGGAAGTTCCAGGCTCCGAATTCGGTGACGCCGTGCCAGTTGCTCCACTTGAGCATCCGCCCGTTGCCCGGGCCCGACTGGCCGTGTTCCCGGACGCCGTTGAAGTTGCCGTTCTCGTAGAAGCAGTACCAGTCGCTGCCGGGCGTCCATCCGCGCGGGCAGCCGAACCAGTAGTCCACCCCCCGGGGCTGCTTGCCCGATGCTTCGGCCTTCAGCGAGGCCGGCACGGGGAACGTCTCGACCGCCTTGCCGCCCCGGCCGTCCTGCCACTCGACCTCGTTCACGCCCGTCCGCGTTCCCCCCGGTGTCCGGGCCAGGGCCTGCGCGATGTCCGCTTCCAGACGTGCCCTGGCCTGATCCTGGGTCATTCCCGCGTACGGGCCGCCCTCGTCGGCGGGCGCCGCTGCGGCGGACACCGGAGGTATGACGGCCGCCACCGCCGCTGCCGCCGCTCCCACCACAGCCACTCGCACCCATGTCACCACAACAAACACCCCAACATCTTCGTTCTTATACGATCTGTCTGGCGGTCCGGCACCGCCTGGTGCCGGTCATCGAATGGACGCCCCGTCAGCAGAGCCCCGCGGGCTCCGTCCTGCCACGACCCCGCCAAGCCCCCGGGATCAGGAACCCAGGGCCAGCCCCGGAGCGCATCGGCCGGGCTCCGCCCGAAGTCCTCCCGCGGCAACGGGCCCGCCACCACAGGAACCTATCCGCCTTTCGACTCGCGCGGCCCCACCCTCTCAGGGCACTTCCTGCATCATCGGGCCGGCTTCCCGCAGGTTCCTGCGGGAAGCCGGC
>NZ_JBEZGX010000102.1:0-18521 GCF_040650235.1 Kitasatospora sp. NPDC048722 | reverse complement strand
TGCAGATGTCGCAATCCACACCGAGCCAGAAGGCCCTCACTCATTTCAAGATCACCCGACCGTGAACCGCGTCACCAACCTCCGTGGTCAGTACAGCTAGGCGGTGGCGCTGGGGACCTTGAGCGGGTCGCGGGTGGCGGCCCTCTTCGCCTCTTCCAGCTGTTCGCCGAGTTCGACCAGGCGGTTGCGGCCCGTGGCCTTGCGGACCTGGGGGAACCATTCCTTCTCCTCCTCCTCGACGTGATGGCGCACGTTCTCCATCAGCACGGTCATCTTCGCGTCGAACCGCTCGTCCTCTGGGTCCAGGCCGGCCAGCTCGGACAGCATCCACACCACCACGTGGTGCTCCTCGACGCTCTCCAGTACGTGATCGCCCGTGTCGGGGGCGGCTTCGCGCGCGGCCGGGTAGAAGACCTGCTCCTCGATGACGGCGTGCACGGTCAGCTCCTCGATCACCTGGTCGGCGATCCTGCGCTTCTCGGCGAAGGCCTTGTGTCGCTGGCCTTCTCGAATTGCTTGAACAGCTTCTCAACGGTCTTGTGGTCGTCCTTCAGCAGCACGATCGCGTCCACGCCGGGTTCCTCCTGTTTCGTACACGTTCGGGTCCGCAGCCCCTGGTACCCCGCTCGGCGCACCGCACGCCACCTCTGCCCGGCAACCACTCGCATGCGCCGGCGGCCGGGCACGCCCCGGACCGGCGCGCCAGACTCGCCTGGTGGACCACCCGCCGCCGCGCCCCGTGCTGTCCGACGCGGCTGACCCGAGGAGCCTGTCCGCCGTGAGTGACCAGCACACCCCGCAGGACCCCACCGCCCAGCACCCGAGCCCGTCGTTTCCCGAACAGTCCCAGCCGCACCCGGCAGCGGGGCGCAGATGCGTCCGGTACCGGACCACGGGGAGAGCAGCTACCGGCAGCGGCAGGCCGGCGGACCGGGTCGCCCTCATCACGGGCGCGGACTCCGGGATCGGCCGGGCCATCACTCTCGCCTTCGCACGAGAGGACGCGGACATCGCCTTCAGCCACCTGCCAGAAGAGCAGGCCGACGCCGAGGAGACCACTCGCCTGGTCACCGACGCCGGCCGCCGCACCCGGGCCGTGGCCGGGAACCTGCGCGAGGAGGGCTTCTGCACCGACATCAACACTGCGTCCGTGCAGACCTGCAAACCCAGCCCGCACTTGCTCGACTACGCGATGACCAAGGCCGCGATCGTCGCCTTGACCCAGGGCCTTGCCCTCCGGCTCGCCCCGGACGGCATCCGGGTCAACGCCGTCGTGCCCGGTCCGGTGTGGACTCCGCTGATCCCGGCCACCATGGACGAGGAGAAGGTCGCGCACTTCGGCGAGCAGTCTCCCCTCGGCCGGACCGCCTGATGGTCGATCAATGGTATTCGGACCGGTTCCTGGCGGGGTTCTACGATTCGTTCTGCGTCGGGCGGCAGGACTTTGACTTCTACCTGCCGCTGGTGATGTCCGCCGCGTCCGTGCTCGACGTGGGCTGCGGCACCGGTGCGCTCCTGCGTTCGGCCCGTCGCGACGGCCATACCGGGCGGTTGTGCGGGCTGGACCCGGCCGGCGCGATGCTGGAGCGCGCCCGTGAACAGACCGACGTCCACTGGGTGCTGGGTGACCTGTCCTCACCGCAGGCTGCCTGGGAACGCGAGTTCGACCTGGTGGTGATGACCGGTCACGCCTTCCAAGTACTGGTCGGCGACGACGAGTTGCGGGCGGCACTGGCCGCCATCCGTCGGGCCCTCAGCGACGAAGGCCGGTTCGTCTTCGACGTCCGGCACCCGGGCGTTCGCGAGTGGGAGGACTGGACGCCGCGCAACGTCGCACTGTTGACCGACCCGGCTGGGCACGTCGTGCGGTTCTGGCGGGAGGCAGAGCTGCCGGTGACGGGTGAAGTGGTGCGCTACCGGACGGTGTTCGCCGGGATCGACGGGGACGGGGTGCGGGCGGCCCCCGCTTCCGTGCGCTACCTCGCCCCCGGGCGGCTATCGGTGTTCCTGCGGGAGGCGGGACTGGCCGTCGCGGAGGAGTTCGGCGACTGGGGGGAAGGTCCGCTGACGGACCGCAGCGGGGAGATCATCACCGTTGCCGTGCGGCGACCGGACGGCGGCGCAGCACCGCACAGGCCACGGTCCCGATGACGTCGACGCTGGTGACGACAAGGATGGTGTCCGTCGTCGTAGGTGCGGGGGCGGCGAGGGCTGCGGCGAGTTGGAAGGCAGAGGTCGCGCAGGAGGTGTCCCCGATCGGCAGCGGTGCCACCCGGTGGCCGACTTCGGTGCCGAACAGCTCGTCCAGGACCTGTTGTTCGCGCCGGCCGTGTGCACCGACCGTGCGGGCGCCCAGCGCGGCCCACACCTGCCCGGGGCGGATCCAGCACTGGTCGAGGGCCTCGCGGATGCAGTCCGGGAGCCGGGCGGCCGGGTCGGATGCCGGACCGGTGTTGTGGACGACGCCCAGTACCTCGGTGACCGGCCCGCCGGCGGGCTGCGGGGCCGGGGGTTCGAGGAGGAACACCGCGCAGCCCTCGCCGAGGACGGGGCGGGTGTCGCCGGGCGGTTGCCGCCGGAGGTCCAGTATGGCCCGGGTGGGCGTGTACTCCTCGGTGGCGCCGACGATCACCCGGCCGGCGCGCCCGTTGGCCAGGAGACGCTGGGCGTGGCCGAGGGCGGCCAGGGCGCCGGTGCGGCCTGCGCAGATGGTGGTGTTGGGGCCGGTGAGCCGGTGCCAGATCGCGACCAGGCCGGCGGCGCAGTTGGGGACGCCGCTGGGGATGACGGCGGGGTTGACGTGGTACGGCTTGGCGGCCAGCAGGGAGCTGCGGGTGAAGTCCCGCATGGCCTGCGGGCTGCCGGTGGTGGCCAGGACGACGGCGGTCCCGGCCGGGTCGGTGTGGGGGCCGGGTCGGTCGGGCGGCAACTGCCGCAGGAGGTCGCCGACCGTGGCGACGGCGAGCGCGCTGACCCGGTCCATCGAGCGGGTGCCCGCTTTGCCGAGGACGGCGCGCGGTTCGAAGTCCGGCACCAGGTGGACCGTGTGGTCGGGCCGGGTCTCGCGATGGGCGGGCCCGTCCGGCGGCGGCGCGACAGTGTGGGCCGCAGTGCCTGTCCCCAGCGGTGACAGGGCGCTCCAGGCGGTGATGACCGGGGGTGGCGCGGACACGGGGCTCATGGACTCGCCTTCGTGCGGGATGGGGTCAGGAGGGGTAGCGGCCGAGGACGACCACGGCGTTGTTCCCGCCGAAGGCGAAGCCGTTGTTCTGCACGATGCGTAGGTCGGCCTCGACCGCGGTGTTGGGGACGCAGTCCACCGCGCAGTCCGGGTCGGTGTGGACGTGGTTGACGGTGGGCGGCACGAAACCGTGGGTGATGGCCAGGAGGGAGGCGATGGCGCCCAGCGCGCTGGCGGCGCCCATGGTGTGGCCGATCATGGACTTGATGCCGACGGCTGGGGGCGGGGCGCCGCCGTACACCTCGTTGAGCGCGCTGCTCTCCACGCTGTCGTTCGTCCGGGTGCCGGTGGCGTGCGCGCAGACGAGGTCGACGTCCCCGGTTTTGCAACCGGCGTCGTCCAGGGCCTGCCGCATGCAGCGAACGATGCCGGACTGCTGAGGCGTGAGTTGGTGGTAGGCGTCGCAGCTCAGGCCGTAACCGAGGACCTCGCCGTACACCCGGGCGCCGCGTGCCTGGGCGGCGGCCTCGCTCTCCAGTACGAGCACCCCCGCCCCCTCCCCGGTGACCAGGCCGAGCCTGTCGGCGTCGAAGGGCCGGCAGACCTCGGGGTCCAGCAGCCCGAGACGGTAGAAGCCGGTGAAGTTCCTCCGGCACAGGGCGTCGGCGCCCCCGCACAGGGCAAAGTCGGCCTCGCCGCGGCACAGTGCGTCGAAGCCGGCGCCGATGGCGTAGTTGCCGGCCGCGCAGGCGGTGCCGAACGTGGTGGCTTCCGCTCTGGTGAGGCCCAGTTCCCGGCAGACGGCCACCGACAGGGCCGAGGCGGGAACACGTGCCACCAGGCCCGGGTCGACGCCGTCCGGTCCGCCGACGATCTCCTCGGCAACGAGCAGGTCGAGTTCGTGGGAACCGCCGTCGGTGGTGCCGATGGCCACCAGCCCGCGCCGTTGGTTCAGTTCCCGATCGGTCAGCCCGGCGTCCTCGACGGCCATCCGGGCGGCGACGGCCGCGAACCGGGCGGCTCGGCCGACCGTCTCCGGGGCGATGCGGTGCAGCCGGGCAGCGGCGTCGAACGGCGGTACTTCGTAGGCGGTGGCATAGGCGAAGCCACTGGTGTCGAACAGGGTGACGGGGCGGGCCCCGCAGTGGCCGGCCCGCAGCGCGGTGGCGAAGTCGGCTGCGTCCAGAGCGATGCTGCACACCACGCCCAGTCCGGTGACCACGATCCGGTTCCGGTCGCTCATGCCGGGCTCGCCGAAGGCTCCTCGCTGGAGATCGCGGCTCGTGCGGCTTCCTTGGCGGCGACGGCGCGGGCCACGACCTCCCGCAGGGCCTTCAGATGGATCATGCGGGGCACCTCCTCCCGGGCGATGACGATATCGAGTTCGCATTCCAGTTCCGACTGGATCTGGATGATCATCATCGAGTCGGCGCCGTGGTCCTCGGCGAAGAGGCTGGTCTCGGTGAGGTCCCGCTCATCGGCCTCCAGCAGCCTCAGGACGATCTGCCGGATGTGGTCGGTGGTGGTACTCATGGGCGACTCCTGTCAGTTGGCTGCGACATGCGGTCGGGCACGATGGGCCGGTGTTCACAGGTCGGCCCTGCGCCGCGGCGCAGCGCAACGCCGGCCGACGGATCCCGGCCGACAGGGGTCAGGTGATCGGCTTGTTCCTGGTGACGTAGGCGGGCGTGTAGAGGGTGCCCGTCGTGCCGATCCAGCTGTAGGTGTCGTCGGCGGTGCTGTGGCGCAGGATCCGGGAGCGGACGTACCCCTGGTAGAGATAGGCCTCCTTGCCCGCCGGCACCTCGACGCTGTGGGTGTCCGTCACCGCTCTCGACCACTGCTGACTGAAGGTCAGTGTCAGCGTGAGCTTGAACGAGGCCTTGACGAATTCGATGGAGAACTCCGCCGCGACCTCGGTGGAGATGCTCTGGGTGGTGGTGAAGGAGAAACCGACCGTGACGGACTTGTCGTACTTCGCCGTCGCGTCCGAGGTGCGGTTGTCGATGTACGCAATGTTCTGGAGGTCCTGGCCGTAGAGGATCAGCGACAGCTGCTCGTCGGGCTTCTCCGAGAGCAGCAGTGCTCCCTGGTCGAAGGTGTCCTTGCTGGCCGGCGGGAAGCTGTCGAAGACCTTGATCTTCTTGGAAACCGGGGGCATGGCTTCGTCTCCTCTCTGCAGGGGGCGGATGGGGCCGGTGGGCGGTTCAGCTGACGGGCGGGCACTCCTTGTTGTCCGCCGGCCATTTCCCCTTCAGGGGGTTCTGCTCGTACCAGGTCTTGGCGTCCTGGCAGCAGGACTCACAACTCCCGGTGACGTACCTGTTGTCCAGGCAGAGGTTGCTGAACCCGATGGCGCCCGGGTACTGGATTCCCCGGGCGGTCATGGGGAGGGTCACGTCGTGAGTGTCCCCGCCGTACTTGTCCTTCTGCCTGTAGGCCTTCACGGTGAGGTTGTAGTGGAGGCTGACGATTCCCACACCGTCCGCCGTCTGGTCCTGGGCGTTGTAGTTCTGCGCCAGGTAGATGAAGCGGTCCTTCTCCATGACGTAATCGTCCCCGCTGGTCTGGGGCTCGATGTATGTGGTGATGAGCGCTTCCAGGTCCTTCTTGTCCACGGCCTTGGCGACCGTGGTCACCACGCCCTGGCAGGTGTTCTTGAAGAATTCGATGATCAGGTTCGAAGTCTTCATCTGTTTCTTGCCCGGGTCGAACTTGGTGGTGATCCCCGGGAACGGCAGCTGCTTGTCCTTGTACCTCTGCTTGATCTTTTCGAAATTCGCTGGGTACTGGATGTTCCCCAGCATCGTCATGTACGGGCCGGTGATCGCGCCCAATGGGTCCGGCGTCCACGTGGTGACGGCCAGGGGCTCCTGGTCCAGCTGCGCCAGCCGGGCCAGCAGCGACACCGCGGGCGACTCGAAGCTGGCGACCCAGTCGGCGATCCGTCCGCCCCGGCCACTGCCGGCGACCAGTTGTTCGATGAACGAGCGGGCCGACTTGTCGGGTGCGTTGAGCGCGCTGAACAGCTCCTGACCCGCCCGATCGTCGACGATCAGTTCCTCGACGAAGGCGCGCGTGCCGGCCCGCTTGCTCCCGAGGATCCACAACAGGTTCTGCACCTTCGGGTCCGCATCCGCCACGGCGTCCACCACCTCGTGAGCACCGTCGGTCAGGCCGGCAGACAGGACCTGCCGCACGTCGACGCCCAACTGGGCCGCCTCCTCGGAGAAACGGCCGATCCTCCCGGCGATCATGAAGGACTGGAGAGGTGACGGCGAAAGCACGGACCGCACGCTTTCGATGCCCTTCTCGAGGTTCTCGGGGCTGGTGTCCTCGCAGGTGAGGCCCACATTGTGCATGTCTTTGCGCATGCTCTGCGGCGTGACGCTCGTAGGATTCATCGAACTCTTGAGCTCGATGGGTTGTTTACTCGGGACTGCAGGCATCGCGGTTCCTTCCGCAAGGATGCGGCCCGCCGGGAATTCCCGGGTACACCGGCTACGCATTCACCTCATCAACGTGGGCGAACCATGCTGGCCAGGAGCGGGCCGTAAGTTCTTCGCCACCATCTTGACCCTGGCCAGCGACCCCCGGCAACCCTCCGCCCGGGGCGCCACCTGAATGCTTCAGCGCACCCGGATCGGGAGTCGCCGGCCGCCGGCCACCCTTTGCTTCCGGGGTATCAATTTGCTCCCGATCACGGCTACCACAAGCACCAGCCGGACATGTCGGTTCGTGCAGAATCCATTGGGGTGGAGGGACGCCGGATCAAACTGACCGGCATTTCCGCCGGCCGGCAGGCCAACCACCCGGTCGCCGTGGCGGGGCCGCCGGAAGCGGTGGGCGCGACGGCTCGGCGGTACGCCGAGCACCCCGATCGGTGGATGCGGGCCGCTGCCCATCTGGTGCTCGGCCGGATCGACTTGGGCGCGGGCGGGATCGGGCGCGCCGAGCGCTGTCTGCGGACCGCCGTGGACGGCTTCCGCGTCCTGGGTGACGGTGGGGCCGACCATGGCGTTGGTGACGCTGACCGCGCTGTTGTTCGTCCCCGGCGCGGCCGACGAGGCGCTCGCGGCGCTGAAGCGAGGCCGGGGAGCTGGACGCCGACCACCCGCTATGCGCTCGGCGAACTCGCGAGGCGCAAGGGGGAACTTGGAGGCGGCCCTGCGTCTGGACGCTGCGGATCCTGCTTGCGCTCCTCTTCCGCCCTGGCCAGCGCACTGCCCAAGCTGCTCGCGCTCCCCGCCGCCACCACCGTCTTCGACGCCATCGACTGGGGCCACTGGTTCATGCACCTGACCGGACTGGTGGAACTCGCCGGGGCCATCGGCCTGCTGGTCGGGCGGCTGACCGGACCGGCCGCGACGGCGCTCATCGTCCTCCTGGTGTTCGCGTTCCTCACCCAGCTCACCGCGATGCACGGGGAGAACGCCGGGACCCCGTTCCTCTTCATGGTGCCGCTGTCCGTCATCGCCTGGAGCCGGCGCGCCGAGACGGCCGGACTGCTCGGCCTGCGGCGGTGATCGGGTGCTCGCAGGATCCGCCGGCACGGGCAACGTGTCGCGGCGCACTGACCGGCGCTCCGGCGGGTCGCCCACTACGTCCCGGGAGACGCATGCGCCGCCCCGTGTGCGATGCGGGCGCGGCCGTCGGACGGCAGGACGACGAGGTACCGGTGGTCGGTGTCTCCGATGTGGGCCGGCGTGATGGAGGTGCCGACCGTTGCGAGTGCCTCGGCGGCCGGCCGGCCTCCTGCGAACGCATTCCCGAGAACGGTGGCGCGCTCCGCGCCGTCCGTGAACTCTCCACCCGGATAGCCTCTCCCGAGGCCTGGTCAGGTGCTGGGACGTTGCGCGGGACCGGGGCGCGGGACGGCACAGGGCTTGTGCCAGAAGGGAGTTCGACCCCTCGGCGTCGATCGGACCGACCGCCCCGGTCGCGGTGTCTCGGCGGCCCCCGGTCGAGTGAGGCATCGCCGGTCCCCTGGGAAGGCCGGGCGTGCGTCGGCCAAGTCCGCTGCGGATGTCGGCCGTTGGTGGCATGTGTGCACGCATTCGAGTGGGAGCGTGCTGGAGGCCCCTCAAGTTCGTTCCGGGCGGTGTCGAGAGAGGTTCGTGCAAGGCCACAAGCCATTGACCTTCGACAGGAGAATCGAATGCGAGGAAGACTTGCGGCGGGTGCGGCCACGGCGTGTCTGACCGTGCTGGTCTGTGCCGCGACCCCGGCGAGTGCCGCCGACTCCGATCAGCCGATCGACTCGCTGAGCGGCTCAGGCCTCACCCCTACCGCCAGTAGCCACGCCGGGTTCGTTCCGGCGCACCGCCATGACCCGGCAGCCGCCCGGAACCATGACGGCGACCCGACGTTCGTGCCGTGCGGCCCGAACGCCGGCGCGAACCTGCAGGCCGCGGTCACCGCCGCGGCTTCCGGCGACACGCTGCGCCTCGCCCAGGGGTGCGTGTACGGCATCGCCACCCCCGACCCGGCTTCCCCCGACAGCGCGCTGTACGTCGACAAGACCCTCACCATCCTCGGCAACGGCGCCACCATCGAGCGGTCCCCCTCCGCGAACAGCGACTTCCGCGTCTTCCGGATCGACGACCCCGGGAACCTGACGCTGAGGAACGCGACCGTGCGCGGCGGCCGCGCGACCTTCCCCACCACCGACGGCGACGGCGGAGGCCTCGAGGTCAATGGTTCGGGTGCCGCTCTGACCCTCGAGGGCACCAGGGTCACCGGCAACGTCGCCTACACCGGCGGCGGCGGCATCGGGAACTACGGCGGCACGCTCAAAGCCTTCGACAGCTCGCTCCGTGAGAACACCGTCAGCAACGGAGGGGCCGGCCTGGAGCAGGGCGAGGGAAGCGCGACCTTCGAGCGTAGCCAGATCACGCACAACACCGCCGACTCCTCGCTCTTCGGCTACTTCGCCGCCGGCGGCGGCGGCATCCGGATGATCGGAAGCGGCACCGCGACCCTCCTCGCCACCCCGGTCACCGCCAACCACGTGCTCCACAGCCTGACCTTCGGCGGCGGGATCGAGAACATCTACGGCACCGTGAGGCTGGACCGCAGCTCCGTTCAGTACAACACCGCCGACGGCGACTCCGCCCATGGTGGTGGTGTGAGCAACCTCCAGACCCTCGAGGTCAGGAACAGCCCCCTGAACAACAACACCGCCGCGGGCGCGTCCAGCGGCGGCTTCGGTGGCGGTCTGAGCAACTACGGCACCGCGACCTTCACCCGGAGCCCCGTCAACGACAACACCGCGAGCGGTCCGGGGGCCGCGGGCGGCGGCATCTACGTCTTCGGCGGCCAGGTGACGACCAACGGCCCGGTCCGGAACAACACCCCCGACAACTGCGACCCCGCCGGCGCCGTCGCCGGATGCACCAACTGACGTTCCTCCGTGCGCACCACGCGCCGCACCGCTCCCCGTCCCCCGGTTCGGATCAGGGGGCGGTGCGTTCCATGACGGGGCCCCGTGCCGTTGCGCGGGCCGGGCTCGGGTCCTGCCCGCCTGATCCCGTCGGACCGGCACGCGGCGTTGGACGCCCCGCCGGGCATGCCAGGTGAGATGGAGCGGATTGCGCCGGGGCAGTTCGGCGACTCACGGGATCGGGGTGTTCGCATCCGGTGGTGAGCCGCCCGGATGACAAAGTTCGTCGGCGGACTAACTCGCCCGTGGACCCGGGGAGGTCTTCGGGGGACGAGCCCCAGGTTTGGGGCCAAGTGATCTGGAGGGCGCCCGTGTTTGCGGTGAGACGAAGTATCGGTGTTGCCGTCATGGCCCTGTTCTTGGCGGCAGTCGCCCCGACTCCGGCGTTCGCCGCGGTGACCATGACCCAGGACGCCCTGAGCCCGACCAGCGCGCCCGCCGGTCTGCCCGTCACGGCGACGCTGAATGTCCACTCCTCGGCGTGCGCGACCGTCAGGTCGCTCGGTGTGGCCGTACGGGACGCCAAGGGAACCAATCTCGACTTCCCGGGATCGGTCGGCCCGGTGACGATCTGTCCGTCCGGGTACACGCTGACCACCGGGGCGCGTTCCTTCGCCGCCGGTACGTACAGCATGTTCGGCTTCTACCAGGATGCCGGCGGCTACCACAACTTCCCGGCCCAGACCCTGACCGTCGGCCAGGGGTCAGGCACCACGCCGGGGACCGGGCAGACACCCGTGTGGTCGGAGGAGTTCACGAATCCCATCGTCTACGGCAGTCGTTGGAGGGCGGACACCACCAGTGCCTTCCGCTACGGCAACCACAACCCCGACGACGACAAGCTCGACTGGCTGAACCCCGCCCAGGTGAGCTTCTCGGGCGGCATCGCGACGTTCACCGCCAAGCCGAGCACCCACACCCTGGAGAACGGCTTGCGGGCATGGGACACCGGCCTGCTGACCACCGAGGGCACCAGCGAGGGCTTCCGGATCAGGACGGGCGACTACGTCGAGACCCGCGTCAAGCTCCCCACCCAGACCGGCGCCTGGCCCGCCCTGTGGACCTGGCGGGCGGGCGACAACGAGATCGACACCTTCGAGCACCACGTCGACAACCCGAACCTGCTGGAACTGTCCGACCACATCAACCAGAACCAGCTGTACTGGAACAACGCCCAGGCCGTCGTCCCCGGCCAGTGGGTCACCATCGGTGTGTACTACGGCTCGGCCGGCCACGACTGGTACGTCAACGGCGTCAAGGTCTACCCCGACCACACGCCCTCCCCGCCCACCTTCAACGCCTACCTCATCCTCAACCTCTCCGTCGTCGCCGGGAAGTGGCACCCTGCGCCGACCAGCGGCAACCCGATCACCTTCTCCGTCGACTACGTGCGGGTCTACCGGTAGGCCCTGATGCGCCGGCAGATCCCGATGCCGGCCTCTCCCCCACCGGCCGGCGCGCTGTGCGCGCCGGCCACGAAACCGCTCCAGCCCGTCCGAGAAGGCGAGGAGGACACCATGTTCCGCACCACCCTGCCCGCGCGTGCCACGCTCGCCGTGGCAGCCACTCTTGTCGCCGCCGTGGCCACACCGGCGGCGGCCTCCCCGCGACCCCCGCACGCCGGCACCACACGCACCGCCCCTTCGCACTCCGACATCGTGATCGACCACATCGACTCCGAACCCGCGAGCGCCGGCGCCAGCACGACGGTCCACATCCTGCTCGCCAACCACGGACCCGAGCCGGCGGCATCACCCTTCACGGTGACCGTGGTCCTGCCCCCGACCACCGCCGTGGACGCCGTGCCCTTCCCGGACGCCTGCACGGTCGACTCCACGCTGACGAAAGTCACCTGCACCTTCCCCGCGGGACTGGGCGTCCTGCGCACGGCCGTCACCCTGGTGTCGGTCAGGATCCCCGCCGCCACCCCACCCGCCACCCAACTGACCGGCGGATCCGCCACCGTCACCAGCCCCGACAACGTCGACGGACCGCACGCGGTGGACTTCTCCGTCCAGACCACCTGAGGGCCCGAAGGCGGGCGGCCCCGTCCCCGACGGCACGGACCGCCCGCCGCCCCGGAGCACTGCTTGCCGGTTCCCGAGAAGATCCGGCCGAACAAGCACACAGTGACCGGCCCGGGACCGGGGTGCGCGTCCGTACCTCGTCTTGCGCCGCGGGGCGGGCGAACCGGTCCCGGGCCGGTCGGAGCACGGGTACAGGGCCCTATGGCCCCTGTGTGTCAGCCGTTTCGGTGCCCATGGTGGTGATGGAGGCGTTGCGCGTCTCCATCACCACCGGCGGTGACCGGAATCGGAACGACGAGAGGGAGGCGGCGCGATGGAGGCCGCATTCGTCATCACGTGGACCCAGCCGGTGCCCGGGCGCGAGCAGAAGTCGCTGGAGTACGCGGCGGAGGCGGGCGCGTTCTGGACCCAGAAGGCACGGGAGGGCAAGTGCAGCGAGCCGGAGATGTTCTTCGGGGAGACTGGCGTGGGCCTGTGGATGATCAAGGGTGACCACGACGTCCTGGCGGAGTTGATCGAGACCGAGGAGGTGCAGCTGCTGACGATGAAGGGCGTGCTGCTGTTGCGGGACTTCACCGCGAACCTCTACCGCACGGGCGAGGCTGCGGAGCAGTTCCTGGCCACCTTCGGCAAGGCGCTCCAGACCCTCGGCTGAGCAGGCGGTGGCCGTCGGGCCCGTCGTCGTGGAGGCGTGCACGGCGGGCCGGGGAAGGCGTTGTGCCTCGCTCATGGCAGGCCCAGGAGGCGGGACCTCCGGTGGTCCGGGAGGGGAGCCGGGCACGGGGGCCGAACAGCCACGGGCGGCAGCGGCCCCGTCCCGGGTTTCCGTGCCTATCGTGGAAGCACTCCTTGATCGGAGTCGGCGAGGGACGGCAGGTGCATTGTGGACGGACCCGTCATCGACTACCAGGCGGTCTTCCAGGCCCTGCCGGGCGCCGTCGCCCTGCTGACCACCGACCTGGTGTACGCGGACGTCAACGAGGCGTACCTGCTGCTGTCCGGACGTGCCCGCGAGCAGCTCGTCGGCCGCTACCTGTTCGACGTCTTTCCCGACAACCCCAACGACCCGGCGGCCACCGGCGTGCGCAACCTGCACGCCTCTCTCCGGCGCGTCGCCACCACTGGCGAGCGCGACACCATGGCCCTGCAGCGCTACGACGTCGAAGACCCCGCACGCACCGGCAGATGGCAGGAACGCTACTGGAGCCCGGTCAACACGCCCGTCCTCGCCCCGGACGGCACCGTGGCGCTGCTGCTGCACCGCGTCGAGGAGGTCACCGACCTCATCAAGGCCCGCGGTACCCGCGGCGGCGACAGCACCCGGGTCCTGGAGGCCGAGCTCTACACCCGCGCCCGGGAACTCCAGGACGTCAACGAGCGCCTGCGCCAGGCCCACGCCCGCGAACGCGAGGTCGCCCTCCACCTGCAGGAGGCCATGCTCCCCGCGCCCCGGCCGCTCGGCCACCACCGGGCCGCCGTGCGCTACCGGCCGGCAACCGGAGCCCTCAACGTCTGCGGCGACTGGTACGACCTCGCCGACCTGACCGGCACCGGCCACACCGCGGTCGCCGTCGCGGTCGGCGACGTCGTCGGCCACGGTCTCATCGCCGCCGGCGTCATGGGCCAACTGCGCAGCGCCCTGTCCGCCGCCTCCCGCGTCGCCACCGGCCCCGCCCAGGCCCTGGAGGTCCTCGGCCTGTACGCCCGCTCCGTGGACGGAGCGGAGAACACCACCGCAGCATCGGTCTTCGTGGACTGGACCGACCGCACGCTCACCTACAGCAGTGCCGGCCATCCGCCCCCCGCCCTGTGTCGACCCGACGGCACCGTCGCCTTCCTCGACCAGGCCACCGATCCCCCACTCGGCGCCCGCCCCGAACACGTCCCCCGCCCCCAGGCCCGAACCGCCTTCACCGAAGGCTCCGTCCTCGCCCTGTACACCGACGGCCTCATCGAACGCCGCCGCGAGGACATCGACACCGGCCTCGACCGGCTCGCCCGCTCCCTCGCCCGCCACCGCCACGCCGACCCCGACACCCTCGCCGACGCCCTCCTGACCGACCTCATCCCACCCGCGGGCCTCACCGACGACACCGCCCTCATCGTCCTGCGCCTGTGACCGCCGATTCCAGAGCCCGCATCCCGGCCCCACGGGAAGCGACCAACCACGTCCGGGGAATGCGCGACACCGGACAGTGTGGGCTTGCCGGTCCATCACATCGGCAGCGGTGCACTCCGCCCCGGTCGACCGGGTCCCCGCCCCCAGCGCCTTGCCGGCAGTCACGGGCGCGGGGCGGCGTGCAGCGCCGCCGGATGATCGTTCGAGTACGATCAACGGCGGCTCCGCTTACGGTCGGTTCGTAGGCGCCGGTCCACGGCGCCGGCCTCGGCAACCGGCTCGCGCACGCACGGCTGGTCCCGCACGACGAACGGCGGTGCAGGTGGATCTCCGTTCCCGGTCCGCGTCAGCATTGCGCGCAGCGCTCGCGCTGACGGCGACGGCCGTCGTGGTCGCCGGCTGCTCGAGCGGCGGTGGCAGTGACGCTTCCTCCGCAACAGGCACGCAGGCTTCTCCCGCACCGAGCACCGAGCCGCAGACCTCGGGCGGGCTCTCGCCGACGGCGGAGTCCTCGGGCTCCGGCACGCCGTCGACCGTGATCGCTTCTCCTGCCGGAGAGGTCTGGGAGTGGGCCCTCGGCAGGAACGTCTTCACCGACCCCCTCTTCCGGCCCTACCTCGACGACTTGACGGGTTCCGGGATCCATGAGTTCTCCCGGGGATGGGAGGCCACGGTCCACTCGGACGGCACAGTGGTCGCGGTGAACATCTACAACGACGAGGCGTCGATCGGTCTTGGCCAGTCCAGCACCAGTTACAGCGCGTACACCGGGCGCCTTCCCGGGGGGTTGCTGTGGTCCGACACGGCGGCCGAGGCGGGTCAGAAGCTCGGCGCTCCCGCCGCGACGGGTCTGGCGCCCGGCGGCAGCGAAGCGGACTGGACCGGCGTGGAGGGGCAGTACACCATCCACGTCTACTTCTCTCACGACGCGCTGCACAACATCATCATCAGCAGGTCCTCGAATTCGACGCCCTGACGAACACGTGGCTCGCCCTGGTGCGAACGGCGGCATCAGCCCCGCGGTCCGGATGGGCGGTGCCGCGAACGATCTCGGCAGTCCCGGAGGAGGCGTCAGTGCCGCGGGGCATCCGGTGCCGGGAGCGGGAGGAAGGGGCGGTTGAGGTGGGGGGTGGCCAGGACGGTGCCGGTGCGCCCGGCTTCGGCGAGGAGGGCTTCGCGGGTGCGGCGGGCCAGGGCGGGATCGGCCTCGAAGGCGTAGCGGGTCGCGGGGTCGGCGAGTTGGACGGCGTGGACCAGCACGTCGCCGGTGATCAGGAGCCGTTGTCCGCCCCCTTCGACCAGGAGGGACTGGTGGCCCGGTGTGTGGCCCGGCGTGCCGAACAGGGTGAGTCCTGCGCCGGCTCCCCTGGGCCCGGGAAGTCGGCACCGGCCGTCGACCTGGCGCAGCAGGCCGGCCCGGCGCAGCGGGTTCACGACGTACCGCAGCGCCGAGTCGCCCGCGGCGAGCCCCGCGACCTCCGTCTGCTGGACGACGTACTGCGCGTCGGGGAAGACCGGGACGCCGTCCGGGGTGACCGACCATCCGTAGTGGTCCTCGTGCAGGTGGCTGAGGACGACGGTGTCGACGTCCTGCGGCCGGATGCCGGCCGCCGTCAGGGCCTGCGGGAGCCGGCCGGGGACGGGCGCCCACTTCGAGGCCGGACTGCCCACCGGACCGATGCCGGTGTCGACCAGGGTGATCCGCCCGCCGGGTCCGCGGACGGCATAGCAGCGGAAGTCCAGTTCCCACGTGCCGTGCGGTCCGAAGGCGGACGGGTCGAGCTCCCGCGCGCGCTCCCAGGCTTCCGGCGTGGCGCCCGGGAAGGCGGCCGCGGCGGTGGCCGGAAAGGTGCCGTGGGCATCCAGCAGAGCGAGGACCCGGTACCGGCCGAACCGCCGTACCGCGGCCCGACTGGCCTGGACGGCGGGCGGCTCGGCGGGCGCGTCGGCCCGCGCGGACGTCCCGGTGAGCGGCCCCAGGGCGGCCGCGCCGACGGTGGCCGTGGCCACGCGCAGCAGGGTGCGGCGTGAGGCGGTTCCCGGATCGCGGGTCATCGGTGTTCCTCCAGGGGACGTGGTGGCGGCCGACGCCTCGACCCCCGTGCGGGGCGTCGGCGGGTTCCATGCTGGCGGGGAGGACGACGTGTCGGCTTGTACGTTCTTGCGCGTTCGGCCGCCAGCGTGCAAGCAGCCGGGACCAGTGATCGCCGTACGGGGCCACGCCGCATTGTCGGCAGGGCGTGCGGGGTGGCCGGACGCCGGCGACGCACGGAGAGCGACCCGGTGGTGTCCGGGCCTGTCCGCCCGCACGGGGGCGGACCTACGCTGGAGGGCATGCCGGTCGAACGCCTCTGCATGCTGCGCGATGACGACGTCTACACCGCGGAGGTCGACTGCCGTCATCCGCCTCGCGGATGGACGCAGGCCCGCCCGATGCAGGTGTTCGGCTTGGTGATGGTCCGCCGGGGCCTCTTCCTGGCACGGGCGGACGGCGTGGAACAGGTGTTGGACCCTCTCAGCGTCTACGTCGAACGCCCCGGCGGTGAACACCAGTTCGCACACCCGTGCGGCGGGGACTCCTACACCGAGATCGTGCTCTCGGAGCCGCGGCTCGTCGAACTGCTGGCCGGGGACCCGACCGTACCGCAGGGGCTGGTGTTCACCACGCCACGGATGACGGTGCGGCAGCGGATGCTGGCGGCGCGGGCGCGTGAGCGCGCGGACGCCTTCGAACTCACCGAGCTGACCCTGGAACTCGCCTCGGAGATCCTCTCCTCCCTGGTGCCGGAGCGGGTCGCCGCCGGCCTCCCCGCCCGGGTGTCGGCGCGCCGCCGGCTGGTGGACGCCGCCCGTGCCGCGCTGGCCGTGGACCTCGCATCGAGCCTGGACGATCTGGCCCGCAAGGTGGGGTGCTCCCCGCACCACCTCAGCCGGATCTTCCGGGAGACCACCGGCGAGGGCCTGGCCCGCTACCGCACCCGGCTGAAGGTCGCCCGGGCGCTCGACCGGATCAGCCAGGGCGACACGGGACTCGCTGCCCTGGCGGCGGAGTCGGGCTTCGCGGACCAGGCCCACATGACCAACGCCATGCGCCGGTCGGTCGGGCTGACCCCGGGCGCACTCCGGGCCCTGCTGGCCGCGGAGGCCGCGGGCGGCCGGGCGCACTGACCTGATCGGGCGGGCGATGGCGCAGGCGGGCACGGATACGCCTCCGGCCGAGGGGCAGAGAACGACGGCTGCCGGAGGGCGGTGCCCCGGCGACACCGCCCTTCCCCACCCGGCTCCACCGGCCCCCGCACGCGGCCCGAGGCCGCCCGGCAACGGGACCTGGACGGACCTCGGCAACGTGATCACCGGTGCCCCGGCCGTCACCGTCGACGGCGCGGGCTGCGAGGTCGTGCCGGCCCTCGGACGCGATGCCGCCCTGCACGTCAGCCGCCAGGCGACCGCGGGTACGGACAACGCCTTCGGTCGGGCCGTGGCAGCTCGCCGGGAACCGGCGGAAGGACCGACCTGGCGCAACCGCAGGGAAGGGGGCCGCGCGGAGTGCTCCGCGCGGCCCCCTTCGCGGCGCAGACCACCCGGACTCCCCGATGCCCCCTGCGCCACCGAACTCCCGGACCGCGGAGGCCGGATGAAACCGCCCCTGCCCCCGGAGCCAGGCTGTTCCCGGCAAGCAGGAACCACCCGGCTGAGCACGGGGGAAGCAATGCTCGGCGCCGAAGCCTGCATCACACCCGGCCGGGATTGCGTACAGGCCGACCGTGGGATGCAGGCGGTGCCCGGCCGGATCATCGGAGTGGTACGGCGTGCAGGCAGGTGTGCCGACCGGGGCCCGTCGCGGTGAACAGCGGGCGGGCCACCTCGCCGGTGATCGCGACCCGGAAGGTGCCGGCCTCGTCCTGGTAGACCGGTGCACCGTCGGCGGTCACCTCGCCGGTGGAGCGGACGATGACGACCTCGGGCGGGCCGTGCCGACCGGGCGGGCCGGGCATGGTCACCGCGTAGCGTGAGGGCCTGTCCATGACCGTTCACCCGCCCGCGCCGGCCACGGCGGCACCGACGCTGCCGAACAGGGTGAAGACCTCGTCGACGCCTGCGTGCTCCAGCGCCCGGCGCTGGTCCTGGTCGACCTCGCCTCCGAGGTGGCCGGCCTGGGCAACCCTGCCGGTTCTCATGGTCGTGATCCGCAGTGGCAATCCGGTGGCAACGGTGTTCCCGGCTCGCAAGCCGTGTCCGGCGGACATGGGGCGGCCCCCTTCCGGCGGGGGAGTCTTCTGGTGGTGAGCCTGCTCTGGCCGGGCGGTTTCGTCCAGAGCACCGCGTCGACGAAACGGACACCGAGCGCGCGACGGAGCCTGCAGAACCTGTCCATAGGCTCCGCCCGCGGCTGTGGCCGGGTTGCCGGTCCGGTCAGGTGTCCGTGGCGGGTTCCTGGCGGTGGTGGGTGCGGCGGAGTTGTTCGTTGATGCGAAGGGCTTCTTCGAGTTGGTCTTCGAGGATGATGATGCGGCAGGCGGCTTCGATGGGGGTGCCCTGGTTGACGAGGTCGCGGGCGCGCATGGCGATGCGCAGTTGGTAGCGCGAGTAGCGGCGGTGGCCGCCGTCGGAGCGCAGGGGGGTGATGAGGCGGTGTTCGCCGAGGGCTCGCAGGAAGCCGGGGGTGGTGCCGGTCATCTCGGCGGCGCGGCCCATGGTGTAGGCGGGGTAGTCGTCGTCGTCGAGTTTGTCGGGTGTGTCGGGGCTGGCCGT
>NZ_JBEZGX010000101.1:0-18826 GCF_040650235.1 Kitasatospora sp. NPDC048722 | reverse complement strand
GTGAGAACTGGAACGGCCACCGCGTGATCATCAAGGGTTGTGTGGACTCATGACGATCACGCGGTGGCCGCGGATCACAGCATAGACGCCGCCCGTTGGCGGGCGATGTTTGACCAGGCCATGGCCCGGATCGCAGGCCGGTTCAAGCGGGTGGAGCCGCGAGCGACAGCCCGCGCCTTCGTACTCGCCCTGCTGTCCGGCGTCGAGCGGAAGAACTGCTGGCAGCTGGCCGAACAGGCCGGCCATACCCGACCCGGGCCGATGCAGAGGCTGCTGCGAACCACCCGCTGGGACGCCGACACTGTCCGCGACGACATCCGCGCCTACGTCTTCGAACACCTCGGCGCCGACAACGGCGTGCTGATCGTCGACGAGACCGGCTTCCTGAAGAAAGGCGCCGCCTCGGCCGGCGTGCAGCGGCAGTACACCGGGACGGCAGGCCGAATCGAGAACACTCAGGTCGGCGTCTTCCTCGCCTACGCCTCCAGCAGAGGACGGGCGTTGATCGATCGTCGTCTCTACCTGCCCGACGCCTCGTGGTGCCAGGACGCCGAGCGCCGAACCCGCGCCGGGGTGCCCGACCAGACGAAGTTCGCGACCAAGCCGACGCTGGCCGGGCAAATGATCACGGCGGCACTGGACGCCGGGATCGGCGCCTCCTGGGCGACCGGCGACGAGGCCTACGGTCAAGACCCGGCTCTGCGTGCCCTGTTGGAGTCCCGTCGGATCGGCTACGTCCTGGCCGTCGCCTGCAGCACACGGGTGCGGATCAACCAGGGACGGACCGCCGTCCGCGCCGACGCCGTGGTCGACCGCCTGCCCGCCTCGGCCTGGCACCGGCAGAGCGCCGGAGCCGGCGCGAAGGGGCCGCGCTACTACGACTGGGCCTGGATCGAGATCGGTACCGACGGCCACCGGCACCTGCTGACCCGCCGAAACCCGCACAGCGGCGTACTCGCCTTCTACCTGTGCTGGTCCCCGACACGGGTGCCGCTGTCCGAACTGGTCCGGGTGGCCGGGACCAGGTGGTGCATCGAGGAGTGCTTCCAGGCCGCGAAAGGCCAGGTCGGCCTGGACCACTACCAGGTCCGCCACTGGACTGCCTGGCACCGGCACATCACCCTGGCCATGCTCGCTCTGGCCTTCCTGGCCGTCCTCGCCGCCGACGCGACGCCGGCAAGGACCGCACAACCGAACCGGCCCGCCCGCAGCACTGACCCGATCGACCTGACCGTCCCCGAGATCCGCCACCTGCTCGGCGCCTTTCTGGTCCCACCGGCCACATCCCCACACAGCCTGCTGACCTGGTCAAACTGGCGCAGACACCATCAAGCAACCGCCCGCCGCAGCCACTACCGGCGACGCCTCGCCGAGCCCTCAACCGGATAGATCACGAAGTCACACTGGAGTACTAGGAGCAGTGGTAGGGGAAGGTGGCGGTCGCGGTGCGGGCGGTGGGCGAGAGGATCTCCAGGGTGGCAGTGGCCTGGAGGGAGCCCTGGCCGTCGAAGGTCCAGCGCAGCACCAGGTCGGTGTGGCGCGTGCCGGAGCGGACGTCCTGCACGAGCTCGTCCGAGGTCGTGCCGTCGCTGCGCTGCCAGCGGTAACGGATGCTGCCGGCGCCGCCGTTGGTCTCCACCGAGGCCGTGACGACGGCGGTGCCCCCGCAGCCGGGTCCCGCCGGGTCGGTGGTCACGCCGACGGAGGTGACGGCCAGGGCGGTCGTGTGGAAGCGCCAGAACAGCAGTGCCAGGACGGCGAGGAGCACGGCCACCGGCACCAGCCACCTGCGCACGCGGCGGGGCCGCTCGGGCTGCCGGTCCGCCGTCGTCCCGCCGTGCCACGCGGCGGCGGCCTGCGGCGGGACGCCGGGGCCGAAGCGGCGCAACTCGCCGGGGGCGAGGGGGCGTTCGTCCGGTGCGGCGGCAGAGGTGGAGGCCTCGGGAGTGGGCGCGGGCTCCGCTTCCTCCTCGACCTCCGATGCCGGGAGCGGCTCGGGCAGCGTGGCGCTCTCCCCCGGCCGCGGCGCGCCGCCCCAGACCCGGGGATCGAGGAACGTGGCGCTCTCGGCCTCGGCGGAGTCGAGGCGCACGGTGGCCTCGGCGTCCGGTGTGCCGGGCCCCGCCGGGGAGAGCCGGACCGTGCGGTCCGCACGCGGGTCGGGCACGCCGAGGGGCGGGCGCGGCAGCGGGACCGTCCCGGACTCCCCCGTCGGACGCCCGCGCTCCTCCTTGTCCAGACGCACCGTCTCCACCGCATCCGGCCCACCCAGCGGCGGGCGGGAGAGCCGGACGGTGCGGTCCGTGCGCGGGGCGGGGACGGAGTCGAGGCGCACCGTCGCCTCGGCGTCCCGACGGCTGGTCTCCTCCCCCTCGCCCGTACCCGGACCGAGCCGGACGGTCTGGTCCGCGCCCGGGGTGGGGGCGGCGTCGGGGTGGGGCGTGGACATGGCTTTCTCCAGGGCGAGGGGTGGGGCGGGCACGATCGGGACCGGCAGGGGGGTCAGCGGGTCAGCGGGGCGGGTTGCAGGTGAAGGCGTACATCTCGGCGGACGTCTTGCCCGGCGCGGTCGCGGCCGGGCTGGTGCCGACGCGCACGCCCCAGGTCGTGAAGTTGTCGGCGGAGCCGAAGTCGTGGGTGCGGGTGATGGTGGCGCGGCCGTTCTGGACCGGCACGGTGTCGGTGGCGACGGTGACGGCGCGTCCGCCCGAGCTGTGGTACCAGCTGAGGGTCAGGGTCCCGGTCGCGTTGCCCTGGGCGACCACCGTGACGGCGGCGGTCAGGGCCCAACGGCCGCCGCAGGACAGCGAGTCCAGGTTCACCGAGCTGATGGTGATGGTGGCGGGCGCGACGGTCTGGGTCGGCGAGGGCGAGGGCGCCTGGGTGGTCGGGCCGCCCTGGGCGGGACCGGGGCCGGGGCCGGCGGGCGGGGCCGACGTCGGCGCGGCGGGGCCGGCCGGTGCCGGCTGCGGCCCGGGGGCGGAGGGCGTGCCCGGTGCGGAGGGCGTCTTGCCGCCCGGCGTGGCCGGGGCGGACGGGGTCGGGGTGGCGGACGCGGTGATGGACGCGGTGGCCGTCGGCGTCGCTGTGGCGGACGGGGTCGGGGCGGCGCCGGCCGTGCTGGGCGCAGCGGACGGGCTGCCGGTCGGGTCGGGCGCGCCGAGGCTGGTGGTGGCCTCGGGTGAGGCGCCGCCGAGCACCGTGCGGGCGCCGCCGTCGGCGGCCCCCGCCATCGCGACGGTGGTGAGGGTGGCCAGGGCGATGACGCCGGCCGCGACGCCGGTGAGCACCTTGCCGCGGGTCCCCGGTCGGGCGGTCAGGGGCGGGCGGGCGGCGGCCGGGGCGGCGTCGGCGCCCACGGCCATGGCGGCGTCCGTGTAGGCGTCCGTCTCGGCCGGGCCGAGGAGGGTGTGGGCCAGCGAGGTGCCGCCGCCGGCCGCGCCCCCGGCGCCGGGCAGCAGCAGCGCGAGGAGGGCGACCAGCGCCGTCAGGTCGCGGCGGCCCTTCTCCTCCCAGTACGGCCCGTAGGCGGACGCCGCGACGGCCTCCAGCTGCTCGACGAGCGCGGCCGCGCTGGCGGGCCGGGCCTCGGGTTCCTTGGCCAGGCCCGCCAGGATCAGCGGCCGGACCGGCTCCGGGGCCAGCTCGGCCGGGATCGGCGCCTCGGTGTGCTGGACGGCGAGTTCGGCGATCGTGGCGCCCTCGTAGGGGCGGGCGCCGGTGAGGCACTCGAAGAAGGTGGCGGTCGCGGCGTAGACGTCGCCCGCCGGGGAGGCGGCCCGGCCCGCCCACTGCTCGGGCGGCATGTAGGCGGGGGTGCCGGAGACGTCGCGGTCGGAGCCGCTGGGCACGGCGATGCCGAAGTCGACCAGCTTCGAGGTGCCGACGGTGTCGACCAGGACGTTGGCGGGCTTGTAGTCGCGGTGCACGACACCGGCTCCGTGCGCGGCGGCCAGGCCCAGCAGCGAGCCCTTCAGGACCACCAGGGCGGCCTCCGGCGTGGTGGCGCCCTCCGCGCGCAGCAGGTCGCGCAGCGCGATGCCGTCGACCAGTTCCATCACGATGGCCGAGCCCTGCCCGCCCTCGACGTACTCGTAGAGCCGGGTGACGTACGGGGAGGCGATGCCGGCGAGGACCTCGGCCTCGGCGCGCAGCGCGACGGAGGCGGCGGAGGCGTGGAGGTGCTTGATCGCCACCGGGGTGCCGGTGGCGCGGTGGCGGGCGAGCACGACCCGGCCGCTCGCGCCGGCGCCGAGCTCGCGTTCGTAGAGGTACTCCGGGAGCTCCCAGAGGCGTTCGGCGGGCGCGGTGGCGCCGCCGGGTCTGTGGTCCTCGGCCTGTCTGTCGTCCATCGTCCTGCGCTCTTCCCGTTCCTGCCGGCTGCCTGCTCGGCTCCGCGGCGCCGCACCTTACGCCACGCCGACTACCGGCGGGGACGCGGGCCGTGAACGGCGGGTTCCGGCGGCCGCGGCCGGGAAGGTCACGATTCGGGTTGATTCGCACAGCGTCCAAACCATCGGTCGTGCGAACGTGTCCGACCACACGGTTTCCGGGGAGGCGGCGCGCGATCATCACCCGGTGCATGCACTCACGGGCACGTCGCGGGTCTTGACGGACGGCAGGACGGCGCCGGGACACAGGCGCCAGGTGACGGAGGGTAGTTCCGGCCGAGCGACGCGGGGGCCACGGTCCGGACGCTGCCGTCCTCGGCGCTCCCAGCGGCACCGATCCGGCGACGCGCACCGGAACGATCCGCCGGCCCGGAGGAACACCGGCGCCTCGGCGGCATGCCCCGGCTGCGGACCGGGGCATGCCGCCGAGGCGCAACCGACCGTGGCCACCGTGGCACCGGCTGGGCGCAGGCGGCACCCGTTCTACCCCGAGCCGGCCGTCTTGCCCGCCACCGTCGCGCAGGTGGGCGTGCCCAGGGAGCCCGCTAGCGCGGAAGCCCCCTGCGCGTTCTGACTGAACGCAACCTTGTCCCGGTCCAGGGTCTGGCTGAACACCGGATGCGTGTTGTAGATGCTTCCCATCTCCTGGTTGAGGGCGGCAGCCTTGCCGAGGGCTTGGATCAGGCTCGCTCCTCCGTTCGGCTGCCCGGCGATACCGCCGAGAGCCTGCGCGGCCTTCTGCTGCAGAGCTGCGGCCCAATACGAATCCTCCGCGAACTGGTCGTCCAGCGAACCGGAATTGACCCGCACAGGGCTTCCGGCGCCGGCGAGCAGCTGCTGGCAGGCGAGTTCCGCGGCTTCATTCCATGACTGAGTTCCGGCGACCGGGAGTAATCCCGTCGTCGAGGATCCCGCCACCGCCGCCTGGGAGAGTGCCACTGAATCGGTCGACTGCGACCGACCCGACTGGGCGCTCCGATTTCCGCCCCCGTGATCGCTGCTCCCGCATGCACCCAGCGCGACCACGAGGACCGCACCGGCAATCGCTCCCGACAATTTTCTTCTCATCATCCACACCCGCAATTCCGCCTGTGCCTTCTTGTCCCTGCCACATCGAGGCGACTCGTTTCACCTCCCCTCACGCCATCCGCGCGATGGCACGTCTCTAGACCACATTTTTTGCGACACCTGGCGACCTTCGCGCCGTACGGCGCGAGGTGCATCCCCGACGATCACTGGAAGCCGCCGCCGCCCCCGGCCCCGGCCGACAAGGCCCGCACAGCCCCTGGCTCCTCATCACCATCAGATCGCAGGCCCATGCGGTTCGCATCCCGACCAATTGCATGGACATGGCACTCAGTTCCGCGGGCGGGCCTGACACGGACGGGGTGGACGCGAGACCACTCGCCGGGCGGCCTTTCGCCGTAGGTTGGGCGGATGACCGCCGAGTTCGGGACTTTCGCGCGTACCGCCACCGGTTTCACCCCCTACCCGTACCAGTCGGCGCTCGCCGCCGAGGGACTGCCCACACTGCTGGAGGCGCCCACCGGGGCGGGCAAGACCGTGGCCGCCGTGCTGCCGTGGCTGTACCGGCGGCTGGTCGCGGCGCCCGGGGACACGCCGCGGCGGCTGGTGCTGGTGCTGCCGCGGCACAGCCTCGCCGACCAGACCTTCGGCCGGATCTCCGGGTGGCTGGAGCGCCTGGGGCTGACGGACGAGGTGGGCCTGCACCTGCTCGCGGGCGCGGCCGCGCAGGAGGGCGGCTGGCGGCGTGCGCCCGAGCGGAGCGCGATCCTGGTCGGCACGCACGACGTGCTGCTCAGCCGGGCGCTCATGCGCGGTTACGCGGACGCGCGGACGATGGCGCCGGTCTCGTACGCGCTGCTGCACACGGACGCGCAGTGGGTGTTCGACGAGGCGCACCTGCTCGGGCCCGGCCTGTCCACCGGTGCGCAACTCCAGCTGCTGCGGGACCGGCTGGGGACGGCGGCGGCGACCCGGACGATGTGGATGTCGTCGGTGCGCGGGCCTTTCACCCCCGGCGGCAGCACGGTACGGGCGCCGGACACGACCGGGACGCTGCGGCGGATCGCCCGGCTCGACGTCGCGCCCGGGCGGTACGTCGCCGCGCTGGCGCGGGCCGTCGTCGGTGCGCACGTGCCCGGCACCCGGACCGTCGTGGTGCTCAACTCGCTGGAACGGGCACGGGCCGTACACGCCGGCCTGGCCGGACTGGGGTGCGCGGCGCTCCTGCTGCACCCGCACTTCCGGGCCGCCGACCGGCGCCGCGTCCTGGCCGCCGCCTGCGCCGTCTCCGCCTCCGCCTCCGCCGAAGACGGGGGCGAGCGCGACCTCGTCCTCGTCACCACCCCCGCCGTCGAGGCCGGCCCGGACCTCTCCGGCCGCACCGTGGTCACCGAACTCGCGCCCTGGGCCTCGCTGGTGCAGCGCGCCGGGCGCTGCAACCGGCACGGCGAGCACCCGGACGGCGGCGACCTGCTGTGGTGCACGCCGCCCGAGGGCGGCGATGCGGCCGTCGCGCGCTGGCTGACCGCCCACGAGGGCCGGGCCGTCAGCCCCGGCGACCTGCTGGCGGCCCGCGTCGAGACGCCGCCCGCGCCGTCGGGGCCGCGGCGCGAGGACGTCCTGGCCCTGTTCGACTCCCCCGCCGACCGGACCGACACGGTGGACCAGTGGATCTGCGGGCCGGCGGAGGCGGACTCGCTCCCGGCACTGGCCGCCTGGCGCGCCTGGGAGTCCGGCGGACCCGGCGAGGAGGAGCCCGACCCGGCGGGCACCGAACTCTGCCCGGTGCCGCTCGGCGAGCTGCGCCGGCTGCCCGCCGGCCGGGCCTGGCTGCGCGACGCCCTGGACGGCCGGTGGCGCCCCGCCCGACCGGACGACCTGCGGCCCGGTGCCCGCGTGCTCCTGGACGCCCGCGCCGGCGGCTACCTCCCGGACCTCGGCTGGAGCCCGACGAGCCCGGCCCCCGTCCCGTGCGAGGCACCCGGTCCGAGGACACCGGCCTATGTCTGCGCCGCCTGGGTCGGCCTCGACCAGCACCTCCAGGAGACCGCCGAGGAGGCGGGGCTGCTGCTCGCCGCGCTGCCCCAACTCCCCACCGAACTGGGCGAGGCCGTCGTCGTGGCGGCCCGCTACCACGACCTCGGCAAGTGCCACGACGCCTTCCAGGAGAAGCTGCGGGCCGGCCGCACCGACCCGCCCGCCGGCCTGCTCGCCAAGTCCAGGAACGGCGCCGATCCCCTGCCGCCCTACCGTCCGGCCCGCCCCTACTTCCGGCACGAGCTCGTCAGCGCCCTCCTGCTGTGGCACGGCGGCCACCACCCCCTGGTGACCTACCTGGCCGCCGCCCACCACGGCCACGTCCGCATCACCGTGCGCCCGCGCGGCGACGAGGCCCCGCTGCTGCTCGGTGTCGCCGACGGCGACCGCACCCCGCCCGTCGACCTGTCCACCGGCGAGCACTTCCCCGCCCGCACCCTGGACACCGCCGGCTTCCCGCAGGCCTGGACCGAACGCGCCCTCGCCCTGCGCGACACCCCCGGCCTCGGTCCCTTCCGCCTCGCCTTCCTCGAAACCCTCGTCCGCGTCGCCGACTGGCGCGCCAGTGCCCGCCACGACGGCCCCCTGCCGACACCGGCGGATCGTTGACGAACGACGTGCCGGCATGGACGGATGGATGTGATCTTCAGGGCACAGAAGAGCGTGACGACGCCGGTCCTCGACATCGCGTACGAGCAGTTCGGGGAGTTCGCGGCGGGTGCGGGGGTGCCGGTGGTCCTGCTGCACGGATTCCCCTATGACGTGCGGGCGTTCGACGAGGTGGCGGCACGGCTCGCCGCGCGCGGGCGGGTCGTGCTGGTGCCGTACCTGCGCGGGTGCGGTCCGACGGCGTTCCGGGACGGGGGGACGATGCGCAGCGGGCAGCAGGCCGCGCTCGGGCAGGACCTGGTCGACTTCCTGGACGCGCTGGGGATCGGGCGGGCGGTGGTCGCCGGGTACGACTGGGGCGGGCGGGCGGCGTGCGTGGCGGCCGCGCTGTGGCCGGGACGCGTCGCGGGGCTGGTGACGGGCGGTGGCTACCTCGTTCAGGACATCGCGGGTTCGGTGGAGCCGGTTTCGCCGGAGGCGGAGCGCAATCTCTGGTACCAGCACTACTTCCACTCGGAGCGCGGGCGAAGGGGATTGGAGCGCAATCGCGAGGAATTGTGCGCGCTGCTCTGGCGGCTGTGGTCGCCGACCTGGGCCGGGGCCGGCGAGGAGTTCGGGGCGTCGGCGGCGAGCCTGCACAATCCGGACTTCGTCGACGTCGTGGTGCACTCCTACCGGCACCGGTTCGGGCTCGTGGCCGGGGATCCGCGCTACCAGGCGCTGGAGGACCGGCTCGCGGCCGGGCCGCCGATCGCGGTGCCCACGGTCGTGCTGGTCAGCGGCGCGGACGGGGTGAACCCCGCCGACGTGCAGGGCGACACCGGGCGCTTCCGCGGGCCGTGCGAGGTCACCGTCCTGCCGGGGATCGGGCACAACGTGCCGCAGGAGGCTCCCGGGGCGTTCGCGGACGCGGTGCTGGCACTGCCCAGCCAAGCCTGGTCACCGGCATGAGCTGACATTGCGATGGGCAGTGACTCCCCCGCGGCGTTCACCGGAGCCGAGGGCTTCGACCTCGCCGCCCCGCCCGCCGACATCCCCTGGCACCCCCGCCGCATGGCCATCACCCCGGCCGCCGCCCCGGTCACACGGTGACTCGGGGCTGGGGCGCCCGGGCCCGCCCGGGCGCCCCGCACCCGCGCTTTCACGCCTGGTCGGGCGAAAACCCGTGGCCGGGCAGGGCGGTGGGGCGGTTGACTGGAACCGGACGCGACGCCGACCGGTGAGGACGGACTTGTGGAGGACCCGGGTTTCGAGGTCGTGGTGACCGGGGCCCCGGCCCGCGGCGCGGCGCCCCTCCGGGCGGTGCGGGCGGTCACCGGCCTGAGCCTGTGGCGCAGCCGGCAGGTGCTGGACGACCCGCCCGTCGTGCTTCGGGTGGGCCTGTCCTTCGGTGAGGCCGTGCGGATGGCGGAAGGACTGCGCGGGGCCGGCCTGCTGGTCGATGTCCGGTGCGACTGGTGCCGGCGCACGCTGCCCGGCGACGGCACTGCGGTCGATCCCGGGCCGTGCGCGTCGCAGTACTGGCCCGTCGCGCACTGCGGGGCCAACTCCGTGACGGACTGCGGCTGCTGGGTCTGCGCGCTGCGCGGCCAGGGCTGATCCCGGGCTGTCGCCGAGCGCCGGAACGCGCTGCCCGTCACTCCGGTCGGATACGTTGACTCCCCGCCGGAACGTCCGGCGGGGAGCAGCGGGGGCACGGTATGGCGTACGAGGCGGATGTTCGGGTGGGCGACGACGTGCGGGTGACGGGCGGTCCGTTCGCCGGCTCCAGGGGGCCGGTGACGGCCGTCGATCCCGACCGGGGGCGCGTGCGGCTGACCGTGGACGTCCTCGGCGATCCGGCCACCGTCGAACTCCACGCCTCGGACGTCGAGAAGGCCGTCTGACGCGCGGTCAGGCCGTGATGACGAACGAGGCGACGAGGTCGAAGTCGATGGACACGTGGGAGGCCACGCGGTAACCAGCCGCGCCCTACCCACAAGCCCGGTCCTGCACGGCCGGGTCAAGTTGACGTGCCCCACCCATGGAACGTCGTGGGTGGGGCACCGGTCGAATGGTTCGAGGGAATTCGAAGACGATCGCCTGGGAACGCCCGGGCCGCCGGGCGGAAGCCGACGGCCGGGGACGGGCCCGGTCTACCTGTAGCGGTAGCGGATGCGGCCGCGGGTGAGGTCGTAGGGGCTGAGCTCCACGAGGACCCGGTCCTCGGGGAGGATCTTGATGTAGTTCTTGCGGATCTTCCCGCTGATGTGGGCGAGCACGACGTGCCCGTTCTGGAGCTTCACCTTGAAGGTCGCGTTGCGCAGGCACTCGGTGACGGTGCCTTCGACTTCGATGGCTCCTGTTGCTTTGGTCACGGTTTCTCGTTTCCGGTCGGTGGGGCGGTGGATCGCTTGTGTGGTGTGGTGTGGTGTCAGCGGCGGACGAGTTCCAGGATGCTGCCCACGTGCCTGGCCCCCACGCCTTCGAGGAGGGCGATGGCGGCCGTGTTGGTCTCGTCGGCCTCGGCCCAGGCCGAGGCCGTCCCGGCGTGGTGCAGCGAGCCCAGTGTGTGGGCCAGCAGCGCCCGGGCGATGCCCCGGCGGTGTGCCTCGGCGCGGACGGCGATGAGGCCGATCCGCGGGCGGCGGGTCACCGGGGCGAGGCGGAGCAGGCCGAGGTAGCGGTCGTCCTGCTGCGCGACGACGTACTTCGACGGGTCGACCACGGTGGTGCCCGCCGGGCGGGGCAGCACCTCGGCCGGCATCGTCGGCCAGCCGGCGCCGGCCCCGACCTCGTCGCGCACGACGCGGTCCAGGTCGCGCAGCGGGCCTTCCTGCGCCCGGCCGGCGGGCACGATCGTCACGCCCGCCGGGGGCCGTGCCGGGGCGAGCCCGGTGGTGTGCGGGTCGGTGGGCACGACGTAGGTCCGCTCGCGGCGGACGGGGGTGAAGCCGAGCCGCTGCCAGGCGGCCACCGCGTCGTGGTCGGCCTCGTCGGCGACGGTGTGCAGCGGCGCCGGCAGGTCGGCGAGCACCGTGGCGGCGAGGCGGTCGCGGGCCGTGTCGTACCAGGCGTCGACGCTGACGAAGAGCCGCCCGTCGGGCCTGCGCGAGGCGTCGGCGCGGCCGACGACCAGGTCGCCGTCGACGGCCTGCCACTGCGTGTCGGAGACGCGGGTGACGGCGAGCGCGTGCTCGCTCGGGCCCGGGGTGGGGTGCGGGGGCTGGGATGCGTTCATGGTGTTGCCTCTCGGGAGTGCCTTGTCGCAGGGGCTCCCGGGCGACACCAACGTCAATCGCCCACCGTGACGACGAGGGGGAGCACCCACACGGATACAACCTTCACGGGTCTCACACCTCCTCACGTTCTCCACGGCTGCACAGACAGTAACAGCAAGGAGCGGACCGGCCCAACCGATTTACCGCGGGCGACTGCTCGTACACCGATCGTCGACGGTCCGTTGACGCGCGCCGCATAGCTTCCTGAGCCTGCGACCTGCCCGAACCGCGGGCCGGTGCCGAAGGGAGGACCCTCTCGTGCTGCGCAAGACCCGAGCACTGCTGGCCGGTTCCGTCGCCGTCCTGGCCCTCAGCCTCACCTCGACCGCCTTCACCGCCTCTGCCGCCGGGGACCAGAGCGGCATCGACGCCTGCGCCCGCGAGGCGAAACTGGCCGGCTTCGCCAAGGACAAGTCGGGCGAGGGCCGCAACGACGACGCGATCTACGCGGTGGCGATCGCCATGGCCGAGTCCGGGTGCAACCGCCTGGCCGTCCACACCAACCTGCCCACCGACCCCGACCCGGGCACCAAGGACCTCGGGGCCTGGCAGATCAACGAGAAGTGGTACCCCCAGGTCCACTACCGCGACCCGGAGGTCGTGACGCCCGAGAACTGGCAGGACATGGGCTGGTCGGCGCGGATGGCCTACAAGATCGACACCGACGGCACCGGCCGCGGCTGGGCCTCCTGGGCGGCCTGGAACCTGGGCACCTACCAGCAGTACCTCGGCCAGGCCCGCGACGCGGTCTACCGCGTCTGGTGACGCCCCACCGGGCGTGACACCCCGCCGGACGTGACGCCCCGCCGGGCGTGACGTCCCCGAGCCCCCGGGCCCGGACGGCCGTTTCCCCCTCGGCCGCCCGGGCCCGGGCCTTTTCGCGCGCTGCCGCCGGGCGGTGTCCGTACCGTGTGGGAGGCTGCCGCCGACGACGGTGGGCGACGGGACGGAGGACCGGCGGGATGGGTTTCGCGGGCGGGGTCTGGCGGCTGGTGCGGCAGGAGGAACTGCTCGGCGAGATCCTCATCGACGGGTCCGACTTCCCGTGGCTGGAGGGGAGGTTCGTCCCCACGCCGGCGTTCGCCGCGGTGGAGCCCTGGTTCGACGAGTCGCCGGCCCTGCTGGAGGCGGACGAGATCGAGCACTTCGACGACGCCTACGACCGGATCGCGCAGGCCCTGTCGCTCGTGGCCCCGTCGGGCCCGGTCGCCGAGTTCCTTCTGCACATCGCGGACGGCCGCGCCTGGTTCCGGTGGAGCGACGAACCGTTCGACGAGGACTGAGCCCGCAGGCCGCCGGGGCGTCAGCGGCGGCGGCCCGCGTAGAGCGCGGTGCCGCCGACGGCGAGCAGTGCGGCGGCACCGACCGCGGCGGCGACCAGGAGGTCGTCGTCGGCGCCGGTGGCGGCCAGCACCGGGGCGGCCGTGGCGGTGACGGTGGCCCTGGGCGAGGGCACGGACGAGGAAACGGACGAGGGCCTGGGCGGCGTCACCGGGACGGGGACGGCCGTCCCGCCGGTCGGCGCCACCGTCGGGCGCGGCGTGGGCGTAGCGGTGGGGGTCGGCGTGGCGGTGGGCGCGGGCGTGGCGGTCGGGGTGGGGGTCGGGGTGGGGGCGCAGGCCGTGCCGCCGTTCCAGGAGGCGGTCATCAGGCCGGAGAACGGCTCGTCGGGGTAGTGCGGCAGCGGGTGGTCGCTGTCGCTCCCGTCGTACTTCTCGCCGACCGTGTAGAGGGCCAACTCGCCGTAGCACTGCGGCAGGTGGCCGGTGACGTCGAGGGTGTCCCGGTAGTGCTCGCGGGTGAGCGTGGTGGTCGCCCAGCCGAGGAAGGTCTGGCGGCCCGAGGTCGCCCAGGTCGGGCCCTGCGTCGCGTAGGAACCCAGCGAGACGTGGTAGTCGCAGCCCGCGGCGGGTTCGCCGGCCAGGCGGACCTGGACGGTGGCGGACTCGGCGGGCATGGTGGCGCCGGCCGTCCAGTGGGCGCCGCCGTCGACGGAGTACTGGACCGGCGCCCGCCCGCAGTCGGGGTCGGCGTGGGCGGCGGGCGCTGCGATGACGGCGGCTCCGGCGGTGAGCCCGAGGGCGGTGAGGGCGGTGAGGGTGGGCACGCCGCGGCGAATGTGATGGTGCATCAGGAAGTGCTTTCGGTCGAGGAGTTGATATGGAGGGAGGGGACGGTTTCAGCGGGCCCCGGCCGTGAGTTCGGGGGCGGGGTCGGCATCGGCGGCGGGGTGCCCGGGGTGGCCGTCGCCTTCGATGTCGACGTGCGGCAGCAGGCGGTCGAGCCAGCGGGGCAGCCACCAGTTGCCGTCGCCGAGCAGGACCATGGTGGCGGGCACCAGCAGGCCGCGGACGACGGTCGCGTCCAGGGCGACGGCGCTCGCCAGGCCGATGCCGAACATCTTGACGACGGGGTCGTCGGAGAGCAGGTAGCTGAGGAAGACCGCGACCATGATGAGGGCGGCGGAGCTGATGATCCGTCCGGTGGCGGCGAGGCCGGCCACCACGGCGCGGCGGTTGTCGCGTTCGCGCAGGTAGCCCTCGCGCACGGCGCTGAGCAGGAAGACCTCGTAGTCCATCGACAGGCCGAAGAGCACGGCGAACATCAGCAGGGGCACGTAGCCGGGGATCGGGACGGCGCCCTCCAGGCCGATCAGCCGGGCGCCCCAGCCGTGCTGGAAGACCGCGGCGAGCACGCCGTAGGCGGCGGCGACCGACACCAGGTTCATGACGGCGGCCTTGACGGCGACGACGGGCGAGCGGAAGGCGAGGAGCAGGAGGAGGCCGGCGACGGTCAGGACGAAGCCGACGACGAGCGGCATCCGCTGCGCGATCCGCGCGTTGAGGTCGGCCTGGGCTGCCGGGACGCCGCCGACGTGCGGCACCTGGCCGGTGCCGGCGGTGGCGGCGGGCAGGACGTCCGAGCGCAGGCGGTGGACGAGTGCGGTGGTGGCGGGGTCGGAGGGGGCGGTGGTCGGGGTGACCTGCCAGCGGGCGGTGCGGCCGTCGGCGGCGAGGGCGGGCGGACTGACGGCGGCGACGCCCTGGGCACCGCGCAGGGCGGTGGTGACGGCCGTCAGGCTCGGGTCGGTGCCCCCCGCGCCCGCCTGCACCGGCGCGGGCAGGACGTCGACGACCTGGAGCACGCCGTTGGCGCCCGGGCCGAAGGCCTCGGCCATGCGGTCGTAGGCGGTGCGGCTCATGGTGCCCCGGGCCTTGCTGCCGGCGTCCAGCTGGCCGAGGTGCAGGTGTGCCGCCGGGGCGGCGAGGGCGCCGAGCAGGGCGAGGCCGGCCAGCAGCAGGGGCCACGGCCTGGCCGCGACCAGGGCGGCGATCCGGCCCCAGCCGCGCGGGCGCCCTTCCGGGGCGGGGGCGGCCGGACGGGGTGTCAGGCGCTTGCCGAGCAGCACGAGGACCGCGGGCAGGAGGGTGAGGTTGACGCCCAGTGCCGTCACCACGGCGATCGCGGGCGCGAGGGCCAGGGCGTACAGCAGCGGAAGTCCGCCCAGGGCGAGGCCGGCCAGTGCCGCGACGACGGCGCTGCCGGCGAAGGCGACGGACTTGCCGGAGCCGGCGGTGGTGCGCACGGCCGCGTCCTCGACGCCGATCCCGGCGGCGCGCAGCTCCCGGAAGCGGGTGAGTCCGAAGAGGGTGTAGTCGATGCCGACGCCCAGGCCGATCATCGCGGCGATGGTCTCGCCGGCCTGGGGGACGTCCATCAGGTGGCCGACCAGGCCGAGGACGGGCAGCGCGATGCCGAGGCCGACCACCCCGGCGAGCAGCGGCAGGCCGGCGGCGAGGAGGCTGCCGAGGGTGAGGGTGAGGATCACCAGGGCGGTGCCGAGGCCGATGGCCTCGCTGCGCCCGGTGCTCCCCCGGTCGACCGCGGCGGCGAGCTGGCCGCCCGGGGTCACCTCGATGCCGGCGGCGGTGGCCGGTGCGGCCGCGGCGAGCACGGCGTCGGTCGTCGCGGGCGTCACCTCCCGTCCGGAGACGTCGAGTTCGACGGAGAGGTAGGCGGTGTGGCCGTCGGCGCTCATCGCCGCGGCGCCGGCCGGGTCGTAGGGCGTGGTGACGGCGACGACGTGCGGCACCGCGGCGATGGCCGTGGCGGCGCTGCGGACGGCGGTGGCGGCGCCGGGGGCGGTGAGCGGGGCGGCGCCGGCGGGGGTGTGCAGCAGGAGCGGCTGCTTGCCGGAGGGCGGAGCGGGGAACGCGCGGGCGGCCGTGTCCAGCGCGGCCTGGCTGTCGCTGCCGGGGATGGAGACCTCTTCGCTGGTGACCCGCCCGAGCAGCCCGACGGCGGTGAGCGCGGCGGCCAGCAGCAGGAGCCATGCCGCGACGACGCGCTTGGGTCTGCGGGCGCACCAGCGCCCCACCGTGGTGAACATCTGCGGCGAACGGCCTTTCGTACGCGGAGGGAGGCGCGCCGCCCCCACCGGAAAACTTATTGCACTCACTGTGCAATGCGTACACTTGCACTCGCGGTGCAAGAATGTCAACGAGAGGGCGGAGGAGCCCCACGTGAAACGGTCCGAGACCGCTGCGCCCGCCGCCGACGGGCGCACGGAACGCGGGCGGCAGACCCGCGAGAAGATCGCCGACGCGGTGCTGTCGCTGCTCGACGAGAACCAGGCACACTTCCCCGCCGACAAGGTGGCCGAACGGGCGGGCGTCTCCCGCCGGCTGGTGTTCCACCACTTCGCGGACATGGCCGAGCTCGCCGAGGTGGCCGTCAACCGGCGCCTGGAGCAGCTCGCGACCCAGATCCGACCGCTTCCCACCGAGGGGCCTCAGGAGCTGCGGGTCACGGCCCTCACCGAGCAGCGCGCCCGCATCCTGGAGGGCGTCACGCCGGCCAGACTCGCCGTCATGCGGCTGGAGAACCCCTCCCCGCCGGTCCAGGAGGCCGTCCGGCAGATGCTGGACTTCGCCCGCCTGCGGCTCACCCAGGTCTTCGCCGCGGAACTCGACCCGCTCCCCGAACCCGCCCGGAGCGACCTGCTCAACGGCCTGGACGCGGTGACCACGTGGAGCGCCTGGCACCACTGGCGCAGCTCCGGCCAGAGCCCCGAGGAGGCGCGGCACACCATGGCCGCCACCGTCCGCACGCTCCTCGCCGGGGCCGAACGGACGCCGGAGGGCTGACGGGGACCGGTGCGGGCCCGGCCGGGAGGGACACGGATCGTTCACAGGTCGGGGGCGGGGAGGGCCGATCGGCGGCCGCCGTGCCGGCCACCGAGTACGGCGGCGACTCCGGCGCCGGCAGCTCCACCCCCGCACGCGCGCGGGCTGAGAACGCCTCCGGGAAGGAGTGATCCGGGCGGGTGCCGGCTGTCGGCACCCGCCCGGATCACTCCTTCCCGGGACCGTCCACCGACTTCCCGCGACCGCCCGCCGACTTCCCGGGGGTCCCCACCGACAGCTTCTCTCCGTCCACCAGCAGGCCGAAGAACGCCGCCGCGAAGATCGACAGCGCCGGCGCGGCCGCGGACCGGTCCGTGAGCCCGGTCATCAGCGCGCCGGTGAGGGCGCCGAGGAAGGTGCAGCCCAGCAGCACCCACCAGCAGAACCGCTGCCCCTTCCCCTGCGGGTTCGCCAGGGTGCCGATGATCAGGCTCACGATCCCCGACAGCCCGAGCTGCCCCAGGTCGGGGGTGTTGTCCCGGGAGAGTTCGTAGCCCAGGAACCCGATGATCAGCGCGAGTGCCGCCATGGCGAATCCCGAGACCCATCCCTCCGGGAGGTCCAGGACCTTCGCGGCCTTCGTGCGGGTGGGGTCGTCGCTCACGCAAGGACTGTAGGCGCCGACGACGGCCGGCGCCGGACGGAGGCGCGCCGTGTTGGCGCCTGCCGCCCGGGCGGAGCAGCCGGGCGGTGTCGGCTCCGGCGGACGGGGCGCGCCGCCGGTCCGAGGTCAGGCGGAGACGGTGGCCCGAACCCGGTCCAGGTCAGCGAGCAGGGTGTCCAGCTGCGAAGGGTCGTCGGCGTAGGCGAGCACGGCCCGGTAGAACGCGCTCTGCATCGCGTCGGGCATCAGGTCGGAGGCGTCGAACCGCACCGCCCGGGCGTCGACCAGCAGTTGGCCCAGGCGGCGGGACAGGTCATCCGGGTAGGCGGCGGGGGGCACCTGGCGGTTGGGGCTCAGCGCACCGCCGCGGGCCACCCAGATCCGCTGCGCCTCGGGTGTCGTGAGGTAGGCGACGAGCTGCTGGGCGGCCGGGGTGGCGTGGAACATGCCGAGCAGGTCGCCCGCCACCTCCTCGGTGCCCCTGAACCCCTCGTCGATGGCCGGGAACCGGGCGAAGTCGTAGTCCTCGCCGGCCTTGAGCTGCGGGTCACCCTGCCGGTAGTAGTCCGTGATGAAGGACGCCGCGTGCTCGAAGTAGCAGCCCGGCTGCCGGCCGAACAGCGAGCCGCCCGAGCCGGCGAAGCCGGTGAGCAGCATGCCGCGGGAGTCACCGCGGACCAGGCCCTTGGCGGCGACCACGTCTCCCCAGGTCTGCCAGGCCCGTTTGATCGCCGGGGAGTTCCAGGCGAGCGCGCCGCTCGCCCACTGGTCGTAGACGTCCGGTCCGGACTGGGCGAGGACGATGTCCTCCAGCCAGTCGGTGCCCGGCCAGCCGGAGGCGGAACTGGACTCCAGCCCGACACACCACGGGGAAACGCCCGACCCGGCGATCTGCCGGTCCAGGGTGTTCAGCTGGTCCCAGCTTCCGGGTGGCGTCCAGCCGTGTGCGGCAAGGGCCTTGGGGGAGTACCAGATGAGGCTCTTCACCGTGGCCTTGACGAACACGGCGTACTGCTTGCCGTCCACGGCGCCCAGCCGCACCCAGCTCGCTCCGTACTGCGCGGCCATGCCCGGCAGGTCGAGCGCACCGTCGAGCGGGGCCAGCCGGCCGGCCCGGGCGTACTGCACCAGCTTTCCGGGACTGGAGAGGACGGCGAGGTCGGGCGGCGTGCCGTTGCCGACCCGGTCGGCCAGCACGGTGTCGGAGTCCCGGGAGCCCTGGTAGTCCACCCTGATCCCGGTCCGCTGCTCGAACGGCGCGACCACGGCCAGGAACGAGTCCCGCTCGCTGCCGGTCCAGGTGCCGAGCACGTGGACCACGGGTCCCGACTCGCCGCTGCTGCAGGCCGTGGGGCCGGCGAGGGCGACCAGCACCAGGGCGAGAGCGGCCCGGGCCCAGCGGCCCGCCCCGCTCATCGCGCGGCCCGGTACTCGTCGATCCGCGGCCAGAGGCCGCCCAGGCAGAGCGCCGCGATGGCGGCGCACAGCACCGGGAGCGCGCGGCCCAGGCCCAGGTCTGAGCGGGCCGCCGACTCGGCGTCGGCCAGCCGCTGCCGGTCCGGCTCCGCGAGCCTGGCCAGGTCGGCGTCGAACGCCGCGCCGGCGCCGCCCAGGAGACCCTGGACGAGGAACGGATCGAGACCAGCAACAGCCCCATCGGCCGCGCACTGCCCGGCTACCGCACGCTCGTCCTCGACGGCCACGGCAACCCCG
>NZ_JBEZGX010000100.1:0-19754 GCF_040650235.1 Kitasatospora sp. NPDC048722 | reverse complement strand
GGGGGGACCCTGTGGGAGAGTAGGACGCCGCCGAACAATTCTTCTGAATGAACCCCCATCCGGTTTCCGGATGGGGGTTCTTCGCGTTTCCGGGCATTGCGGCGAGGCCGCGTGGGTTCGCCGGCGGGCGCCGACGCCGACCACGCGTTCGGGTGGTGCACGGCTCCGGGTCGTCCGATGGGACGACCCATCGCGCCCGGCACCGCCGGTGGGCGCCGGGGCGGCGAGGGCTGGATCGGGACCACGACGATCGGCGTGTCGTCGGCGCACGCACCACCCGCCCGCCGTGCGTGATGCGGAGGAGGCTTCTAGGGTCGGATGGCAGGCGACTTGCTGTGCGGATTCCAGCTGCTCGGTGGGTTGCCGGCGACGATTCCACTGCGTTCGGAAAGGCAGCCTGACATGTCCACACAGTCCGAGACTCCGGTACTCGACACCCTTGCCGCCATGACCGTCGACTCCCTGGAGCGGTGCGGTCTGGATGAACCCACGCTCATCCTCACGCGGATCGCGGCCCTTGCGGCCATGGACGCACCGGCGATCTCCTACCTCGCCCACATCGGCCCGGCAGTCGAGGCGGGCATGACGGCCGAGCAGTTGCAGGACGTCCTGGTGGCGGTCGCACCCATCGTCGGTACCGCCCGCGTCATGTCGGCGGCCGGGCACATCACCGAGGCACTCGGCTTCGCCATCGCTGTGGCCGAGATCGAAGCCGAATCCGGATCCGGATCCTAGGCCGGGCCCGGACTCCGGCCCGGGCACAGGCGCGTACGGCCCCGCCGTCCGGGTCGGCGCGAAGCACTCCACGCGGTCCGGCGTGCGGTACGGTCGCACGGCGGAGAAGCCGTACCGGCCGTTGCTGCGCGGCCCGAGCGCCGTCTACGGGCGTCGCTCGGAGGCGTCGTTCGGCCTCGATGGGCGTCGCTCGGCGCCGGTCCGTGAGGAGGCGCGGGATGAGGACGAGAACCGTGGTGGCGCTGGGCCTGGGCGCGGTGCTCGGAGGCCTGGCGGGCTACGAGCTGTCGTGGCGCGGGGCTTGCCTGAACTGGGGGGCCACCGCCGAGGAGGCCGGCGGTGAGGTGGCAGGAGACCTGTTCCTGCCCCGTGCCCCGCTCGTCTCGACCCGAGCGGTCACGGTGGCCGCCCCGCCCGGGAAGATCTGGCCCTGGCTGGTGCAGATGGGTCCGGGCCGCGGAGGCGCCTACACGTACGACTGGATCGAGAACCTCTTCGGGCTGGACATGCACAGCGCCGATGCCGTCCTGCCGCAGTTCCAGGACCTGCGGGAGGGCGACGTCCTGCCGATGGGGGCGAGCGGCCCCCGGATGAGGGTCGGCATCCTCGATGCCGAGCGCGCACTGGTGCTGTGTTCCGAGGACGGAGCCTGGGTCTGGGCGTTCGCCCTCCGCCCGCAGGGCGCCGTGACCAGGCTCGTCAGCCGCAACCGCATCGTGCCGCCGTCCTCCTGGGGGGCCCGGGCCTTCTACCGCTACGTCATGGAGCCCGGCAGTCTGGTGATGGAGCGCAAGATGCTTCTCGGCATCAAGAGGCGCGCGGAATCGCTCGGGTGACGCGGCGGCTCGTGGGTTCGGTAGTCCGGGGCGTCGTACCCGGGCGTCGTACCGGGCCGTCATGGTGGGGGGCGTACCGGAGCTACGTGACCGTGCCGCCGATCGCGTCCTCCCCTTCGGCGCCGTCGGCGGACAGGCGGAGTACGGTGCGCTCCAAGCGGGCCTGCCGGGACCGGGGCGTGGGTGCCTGGAGCAGGGGCAGGACGGTGAGGTAGCGGCCGGTACGGTCGAGGGCCCGGAAGGCGCGGTCGGCGCAGGGGTCGGCCGCGAGCGCGGCGGCGAGGTCCTCGGGGACGACGGCCGTGCGCTGGGACCGGTAGGCACGTGCCCACCGCCCGTCGGCCCTGGCGCGGCGGACCTCGGCGAGGCCCGGTTCACGCATGCGACCCTCGGAGGTGAGGACCGCGACCTTCTCGACGTTGACCTGCGACCAGAGGCTGCCCGGCCGCCGGGGGACGTATTTCTGCAGGTAGTAACGCTCGTCGAGTGCCCGTCGCTGCCCGGACACCCAGCCGTAGCAGAGGCCCACGTCGACCGCCTGGTCGCTGGTCAAGGACGGGATCCCGGTGGTCTTCTTGGCCAGCTTCAGCCAGACGCCCTCGTGCCGGGTGTGGTGGGCGTCCAACCAGTTCTCGAACGCCTGCTCGTCGGCGAAGGGCAGGACCTCGACCCCGTCGATCGTTCCGGTGTCCTTCATCCGACCAGGCTAGGCGGTCACGGCCGGGTCCGCGCCGACCGGTTCCCCCGGAGGTCGTTCACCGGGGGCGGCGCATGTGCAGGGCGAGTGCCGGGCACTGGTTCACGGCCCGGCGGGCGCCGTGTTCCTGCCAGGGGGCGACGGGAACGGTGGTGGACGTGGGGTAGCCGTGCGGGCCGAGCCGGATGAGACCGGGAGCCAGTACGCCGCACAGCCCGTGCCCGGCGCAGCGGGACCAGTCCACCTCCAGGTGCGCGCCCTCGTCGCGGGGCAGCGGCAGCACGCCGAGGACCGGCCTCCCGCATCCGGGGCCGGCGACGTGGGCCTCGACGTCGCGGGCGAACACGTCGAGAGCGCTCAGCACGAAGCGGGCCGTGCCGTCGGGGTGCGAGCAGGCGCCACCGCCCTGCGCGCCGCCGAGGGCGCGCCGGACGTCCTCCAGGCCGGCCGGCCCGCCGGTGCCCGCGGTCAACGCGGCAAGGGCTTCGGCGGCGTCGGGGAGTCCGCGCCTGCACGGCCCGCACTGTCCGGCCGACTCGCTCGCGAGCCACGCCGCGACGCGGGTGATCTCGCCGAGGGCGCACGTTTCGGCGGGGAGCGCGGCGATCGCGCCCGCACCGAGGGTGCCGCCGAGCTCGGCGAGACCTGTGCGCGAGAGCGGGGCTCCGACGGCGACCGCCGGGTCCAGCCAGGCGCCGTGGTAGCCGCCCACCAGCACGCCGTCGCCCGGCCGCAGCCCGCCGGCGTCCAGTACGTCTCCCAGCTCCGTGCCGAAGGGGGCCTCGACCACCAGCGGGCCCAGCCAGGGGCGGTTGACCGTCAGCAGGACCGTGCCCGGTTCGGCGGTGGTGCCGACGGAGGCGTACGCTCCGGGGCCGAGCCGGGCGGCCACGGCGAGCTGGGCCCAGGTCTCGGCGTTGGAGAGCAGCGTCGGGCGGCGCCGGACGCCTCCCGTCCCGCCCTCGGTGGCGCGCGCCTGCACCGCGGCGGGGTGTACCGGAAGCCCGTTGACCCCGCGGACGAGTGCGCTGGACTCGCCGGAGACGAAGCGTTCGGGCAGGCACACGGTCCGGGCCGGGCAGGGCAGGTCGCGCTCGTCGAGGGCGGCGGGGACCGAGACCTCGCCGGGGCTGCCGGCGGCGACGCCGATGACGATCTCCTCGGCCCCGAAGGCGGAGGCGGCGAGGCAGGCGCCGTCGAGCACGAGGTGCGGGGCGCGGGCGAGCAGCATCCTGTCCTTGGCGCTCGGGGGTTCGCCCTCGGAGCCGTTCACCACGATGACCGGACGTGTCCCGGTCCGTTCGGCGGTGGCGACCGCGGCCCGGGCCTTGCGGGCGAAGGGGAATCCCGCACCGCCGCGGCCGCGCAGGTCGACGCGCTCGGCCAGGTCCAGCAGGTCGTCCCGGGCGGGGTGGGGGAGCGGGGGGTGGACCCGAAGGTGGGAGTGGAGGTCGAGGCGCTGGAAGTGGTCCAGCCCGGCGGTGAGCCGGGCCGGCCCCAGCCGGCGCACCTGGGGCGGGTCGGCCGGGGCGCTCACAGGTCACCGCCGGGTCGGACCAGCCCCAGGTGCGGGGGTGCGGCCGCCGCGGTGTGCCGCCGTCGGGGCGGCGCCGTGCCGATGCGGGCCGTCGCGCCCGCCGTCGCCGGGGGCGGGGTGTGCCGGCCGGTCGGACGGCGATCACCGCGCCGTGCCGCGGGCGCGGGGGAGACGGTCGGCCCGGCCGGTTGCGGCGCGTCGGCCCGGTGGGCCTTCGAGCGGCGTCGGTGCCGGGTGACGGTCCCGCGGTGGCCCAGCCAGGAGAGCGTCCGCACCAGCAGGGCGAGGGCGACCAGGGCCGCGCACAGGCCGTAGCCCCAGAGGACCCAGGCGTGCGCCGCGCGTCCGGCGGTCAGACCGTGGACCAGCGCGATCGGCCAGCAGGCGTAGGCACTCGCGTGCATCACGCGCCAGAGCCAGGCGTGTCGGCTTCCCGCGAAGCGCCCGCGGAACGCGCCCGTCGCCGCGATCAGGACGAGCAGGTCGGCGGCGACGGTCCCGAGTCCCACCGTGACGGCGGTCGTGCCGGTGAAGGGGAGGACCGCGCTCGACGGGGCGGCGTGGTGCTCGGCGACCTTGACCGTGATGTGGACGGCCAGGAACCCGAGCGCCGCGACGGCGGTCGCCCGGTGCACCGACTGGACGGCGACCCGCGAGCGCGGCGTCAGGACCAGGCGGTCGGTGGCGGCGAGCCCGCACACGACCGCCGCGGTCAGCGAGAGCAGGGTGAAGACCCCGGCGAAGTAGTCCAGGAAGGCGATGACGTGGCCGGCCACGGCGGTCGGCGCGGCACCGGCCGCGGTACCTGCGAGGGGAGCGGGTGCGGACATCTGGAATCCTTCTTCCGGTTCGGGCAACCGGCGGGGACGGGCCGACAGCGGGTACCGGATTGGCCGGACCCGCCGAGGAGCCACGTCGTGGAGCGCGCCCGGTCGTGCGGGGGGAGGGGCGCGGCCGGACCCGCCCATTCTTAGTGGTGCCCGAGTGGGGAGAAAGGTCCCCGTGTACGACACCCGGCAGTAGGACGTCCTGCGAGAGGCCCGTTCACACGCCGTACAGGGGGCCGCGTCTACGGCCGGACGTCGTAGGTACCCGGAGTGACGTAACGGGGCTCACGCTCCGGAGCCGCGGATGTCGGCGGAGCGTCGTCGGACGGCCACGCTCGGTCCGGCGCCGGCCGTGCCCCTGCTCGTGGCGGTCCGGACTCGGGCCTGCACGGCCCGGACTGTGACGCGGGTCACGGCGAACGAAGAACCTGTGCGCCGCATCGGGCGTCTGGCTGGTGTGAGATCACGCAGGAGAGCACTGGACGAGCTGGACGAGGAGCGACTCCTCCGGCTGGTGGCCAGGGGTGACCGCGGTGCGTTCGAGGAGTTGTACCGCCGTACGTCGCCGTGGCTGGCGGTGCGGTTGCGCCGTCGCTGTTCGGACGAGCAGATCGTCGCCGAGGTGATGCAGGAGACGTTCCTGGCGGTGTGGCGCGCGGCCGGCGCGTTCGCCGGGAGCGCGGTGGGCGGGACGGCCGTCGGGTGGCTGTGGACGATCGCGGCGCGCCGGCTGGTCGACGCGTTCCGGCGTCGGGCCCACCACGCCGAACCGCCGGTCGCCGCTGCCGAGTCGGCGGTGGTGCCCGCGGCGGAGGAGGAGGTGCTCGCCGGGACCGTCGGTGGCGACGTCGGCGATGCGCTGCGGCGGCTGGCGCCGGAACTGCGGCAGGTTCTGCAGGCCATGGTGCTGGACGGGCTGTCCGTCCGGGAGACGGCCGTTCTGCTCAGGCTGCCCGAAGGGACCGTCAAGACGCGTGCCCGCCGGGCCCGGATCGCGATGCGGGAGGAACTGGCATGAGCGCCGACAGGAACGCCAACAGGAGCGCCGGCACGAACGCCGGCACGAACGCCGGCACCAACGCGGATCACGCGTCGGCGAAGCTGATCGCCGACTACGCGCGCGGTGACGTGGAGCTGCCCGCCGACACGGTGTGGGCGCTGGAGTCCCATCTGGAGACGTGTGCGCCGTGCCGCGGCCGCCTGGCGGCCGCGGTCCCCACCGAGGCGCCCGGCATCGCCGCGCTCGTCGACTCCGTCCGGGCCGGTCTGGAACCGCAGTTGGCCGCAGCCGTCCGGGCGCCCGCCCGCCGACGCCGGCCCCGTTGGGTGACGGCCTGGCTGACGCCCGTCATGGCTCCCTGGTTGGCCATGACCGCCGCCGTCACACTGGTCGCCCTGCTGCTGGACGGGGCCGCGCCGTCGGCGACCCTCGGCAGTCCGTCCCCGGTGCTGCTGGTCGCGCCCGTGCTGCCCCTGTGCGGTGTGGCCGCGGCCTGGTCGCGCGGCCTGGACCCGGCACACGAACTGACGGCGTCGACCGCCCGGGCCGGACTGCCCCTGCTCCTCCGCCGCACCGCAGCGGTGCTCGGCGTCGTGCTGCCCGGGCTGCTCGTGGAGGGCTGGCTGACCGGGGCGATGACGGCCGCGCAGTGGCTGCTGCCTTCCCTGGCCTTCACCTCCGCCGCCCTGGCACTGGGCACCGTCGTCGGGGTGACCCGTGCCGCCGCCGGACTGGCCGCCGTATGGGGTGTCGCGGTCGTGGCACCCGCCTGGTTCACCCAGCGCGTTCCCGTCGTCCTGGAGACGAGCCTCCTGCCCCTCTGGGGACTGGTCCTCGCGCTCGGTGCCGGCGCCGTGATCGCCCGCCGGAACGTCTACTCGGCTCTCTGAAGCCCTCGTTGACCCTCGAACCCCTACTGATGCCCCCCGAAAGGGACCATCCATGACACCTGTGACGAGCGCGGTCGACACCGCGCCGAAGACCTACGCCTGGGAGGTCCGGGCCACCGGCCTCAGCGTGCGCGCCGGACGGCGGAAGCTCGCCGTCGACGGGCTGGACCTCGCCCTGGGCACCGGCACCCACGGCCTCCTGGGGCCCAACGGCGCCGGGAAGACCACCTTGATCCGTGCCCTGGCCACCGTGCTCCGCCCCGCCGCCGGGTCGCTGGAGCTGCTCGGAACCCCCGTGGGCGCGCTGGGCGACCATCGCGCCCTGCGTCGCCGGATCGGCTACCTGCCCCAGGAGTTCGGCTACTACAAGCGCTTCACGGTGCGCGAGTTCGTCGAGTACATGGCCTGGCTGAAGGAGGTGCCGAAGGCGGACATCCCCGGCGCCGTCCAACGGGCCGTGGAGCGGGTCGGACTGGCGGACCGCGCCGACCACCGGATGAAGACGCTGTCCGGAGGCATGGTGCGGCGGGCGGGCATCGCCCAGGCCATCGTCAACGACCCGGCGGTGCTGCTGCTGGACGAGCCGACGGTCGGCCTGGACCCCGCGCAGCGGCTGCGGCTGCGCGAACTGCTGCAGGAACTGGGCCGCGAGGCCTGCGTGATCGTCTCGACCCACCTGGTCGAGGACGTCGCGGCGGCCTGCTCCGACGTGGTGCTGTTCGCCGACGGCCGCCTCGTGTTCCAGGGCACGCCGGAGGCCCTGGCCGCGGCCGGCGGCCCCGAGTACCCGGGCGACAGTCCGCTGGAGCGCGGATACTCCGCGCTGCTGAGCGGCTCCGAGCAGCCCGGGGGTACCTGGTGAACGGGCGGGTGCTGCGGACCGAGCTGAAGCGCTCGGTCGCGCCGTGGGCCGGCGGTGTCGTACTGGTGGGCAGCCTGGCGGTCTTCTTTCTGATCGACGGCATCTGGTGGCGGGGCAACGCGGGGTGGACGGCCCAGTGGACGACCATGGCCATGTGGACCCGCTACCTGCTGGGGTTCTGGTGGCCGCTCGTGGTCGGCCTGGGGGCGGCGTACGGGCTGCGCGACTCCCGCTCCCGGATGGGCGAACTGCTGAGCGCCACGCCGAGCCCGGCCTGGCGCCGCGCGGCGCTGCCGGCGGGCGCGATGGCGCTGGGGCTGGTCTTCGGCTTCGGCCTCCTGCTCGTCGTGGGCGGGGTGCAGGTGGCCCTCGGCCGGACCACGTACACGCCCTTCGGCTGGCTGCCGATCTCTCTCGTGGCGGTGCTGGCCCTCGTCGCGGGCGCGGTGTTCGGCATGGGCGTCGCCCGGGCGCTGCCATCCGTGCTCACCCCGCCCGCTCTGGTGGTGGGCTTCCTGACGCTGTCGGGTCTCCTCCTGCGGCAGAACGGCGACGGGGCGTTGCCGTCGAGCATCTCGCTGAACCGGCTCGCCCTGTTCTCCCCGGTGACGGTGGAGCCGCGGCAGATGCTGCTGACCCTGTCGGGCTCCGTGCACCTCGGCCAGACGCTCTGGCTGCTCGGCCTGCTGGGCACCGGCTTCGGCCTGCTGGCCGCGGCGACCCGCCGGGGCCGACTGCTCGCGGTGGTACCCGTTCTGACCGGTGCGGCGCTCGCCCTGGCCGTCCTCCCGGCCGAGGCTCGCGACACCTACGTCGTCGACCGGGCGGCCGCCGCCCCCGTCTGCGACGGGCCGGTGTGCGTGACGCAGGCGAACCGCTCCCGCCTGCCCGAGCTCGCCGTGCGCGGCAAGGAGGCGCTGCGGGTGCTGCACGACGTCCTCGGTGACACGGCGCCGAGCTCGGTGCGGGAGGACACCATGCTGTACGCGCTCGGCGGCGAACGCGAACTCTCCGCCGACGTGGTGCTGGTGGACTTCGACGAACGGCTGCTGCGCGACGCGACGGGTGAGCAGCTGACCCGCGTGCTGATCGCCAAGGGCCTGGCACCCAACTGCTACGGGAGCAACGACCGGGAGGGCGGGGGACATCCCGAGGTCACCACCCAGAGCGTCGCCGTGAGCTGGGCCCTCCACGACCCGCAGCTCCGGCCGCTGGAGGAGAAGGGCAGCGACGCGTACTCGCTCAAGAACTGGGCCGAGGCCGACGACGCCTGGCAGAAGCTGACCGCGCTGTCACCGGCCGAGCAGCACACGCGGATCGCCGAACTGCGCGCCGCCACCCTCTCGTGTACGGGGTACTACCACCTTCCCGTGCTGGTGGGGGAGGCAGCACGATGAGGTGGCTGACCCTGTACGCCCGTTCGCGCCAGGTGCCCGCCTCGGCCGCCGCGATCGCCCTCGTCACGGCGGCGGCCTGGGCCTTCGACGGCCCGGACCGCGCGGACACGGGCATCGCGATCCTCGTCCTCACCGCGAACGCGGCCGCCGCCTCCGTCGGACTCGGCGGCCGGGACGTGACCCTGGAACGGACGGCCGCGATCCGCTGGGCACCCCGCCGGGCGGCACACGTCCTGCTCATCGGCGCACTCGTCGGCGCGGCCCTGCTGGCCGTCCAGGCGGCGGGAGCACAATTGGCCCCCACCGAGGTGGTCATCCGAGTCGCAGCGGGCCTGACCGGCCTGGCGGCCCTGGGCGCGGTCCTGTGCGGAGCCCACTTCGCCTGGACCCTCCCGACCGGCTGGCTGGCCTTCACCCTCCTCGCCCCGCCACCGGGCGGCACGGCGGGAGAGGTGCTCCACTGGATGACGTTCTCCCCGGCCACACCGGTGTCCAACGGGACAGCGCTGGCACTGCTGACGCTCGGCACGACGCTGTACGCGGCGGCGGGCCCGAGGGGATAAGGGGCCCGGCCCGGCCGTTCCCGGTCGAGCGCCGCAGGTGGTGCGGGACGAAGAAGCCTGCGCGGGACGGGGGCGTCGACAGCTGTCGACGCCCCCGTCGGCGCGTCGTCAGACGGCCGCGGACTCGGCCGACCTGACCGCCCGGGTGGCCGGTGACACCGACAGGTGGACCACGCTTCCGGGCGTGAGCTCCGGTGCCCCGGCCGGCAGGGCCCAGGCGAGGGTGTGGTCCGTGTCGCCCGTGTCCACCGCGAGGAACCGCGGCGCCCTCTCGCGCTTGCGCGGCTCCAGGCGCAGCACCTCGCCGGTGACGGTGCGCGGGGTGCGTCGTTCCAGGGCGGCGAGGACCAGGTAGTAGGCGGCCACCGCGCCGAAGCAGGCGATCGCGGCGGTCTCGCCCGGCAGGGGGCCCGGGCGGTCCATGCCGTGGGTCAGCCAGCCGTGGCCGCTGGCGTAGTTGCCGGGCATCGTCGCCAGGAACGCCACGAAGAGCGTCCACCGGCCGAAACGGCCTGCCGCCGCGGTCGCGAGCAACCCGATGCCCACCCAGCCGAGGGTCAGCAGCAGCCCCGCGCGGCGCAGCGAGTGGCTCGCGTCGGGCCCGGACGTGACCGCCCACTCGGGCCGGCGCAGCGCCACGAACAGGACCAGGCCGATGGCCACCACGGCTGCGGCGCCCGCCAGTTGGAGCAGCTGGGCGGGGGTGGCGCCGAAGCCGGGGCGAAGGCGGGGGTAGCGGATCCGGACCGGGCGCCAGGCGCCCCCGTAGGAGGACCAGACGCGGCGCTTGTCGCCCGCGTCGAAGCCGAGCAGCCTGGTGCTCCGGGTGGTCACGCCGAGCGCCGCGCCGTACGCGAGGTAGCGGTCCCACACGGCGACGGACGCGGGTGGCAGCGGGGCGAAGTCCTCGTGCGCCCGCAGCCACGCCTGGACGCCGGCCCAGTGTCCCGCCCGTTCCAGGCCGAACCGCGTCGCGCGCTCGCCGAGCGCCCTGGTCAGCAGGTACATCAGCGGGATGGACGGGAGGACCCCGACCACGATCGCAGCGCGGATGTTGTGGCCGCCGGTGAGTCCGCCCAGTCCGAGGAGCACCCCGGGGCCGAAGGCGGCGACCGCCAGCGCACCGGACAGCAGCGGCGCGAACCGGGACCGGGAGAGCCCGCGCAGCCGGGCCTCGGCGACGATCTCCTTGCGCAGCGCGTCGTTCCACGAACTCGCGCGCTCCTGCGCGCGGAAGGCGATCGCGCCGATCGGGGCGCCGGACCCGCCCGCCTGCTCGGTGATCCGGGCGAGGACCCGCCGCTCGTACGGCGTCAGGTCACCCGGGTCCGTGCCGGTGACGTGCACCGTGCTCCGCGCCGGGTCGTCCGCCGGCTGGCGCACCTCTACCAGGCCGCGCGCCGCGAGGTCGAGCAGGGTCGCCGCGGCGGCGTGGTCCACGGAGCGCCACCGGCTGGCCAGCAGGGCCACGACCGCCGGCCGCTCCGGTTCGGGGCCGAACTCCTGCGTGGCGGGGGCCGCGTGCACGGCGCCGTTCCGGGTGGCCACGAGGGCGAGCCCGAAGGCGGCGAGCCAGAGCACGAACAGGCCGGCGGAGGACCAGTAGAACTGGTCCTCAAGGCTCATGCTCATGCTCATGCGAAGGTCACCCGGGGCGCCTCCTGGGCGGCGGCCCCGGCCTCGAAGTACTCCCGGCGTCCGTGCGCGCCGCCGATCCCGGAGACGAAGTTGCCCGGGAAGCTCTCCAGCGCGGTGTGGTAGCTCTGGACGGCGCTGTTGTAGAACTGCCGCGCGTAGGCGATCTTGTCCTCGGCGGTGGCCAACTCGGCCTGCAGCGCGGCGAAGTGGCGGTCGGCCTTCAGCTGCGGGTAGTTCTCGCCCAGGGCGATCAGCCTGCCGAGCGACGCGGTCAGCACGTCCTCCGCGGCCGCCTTTCCGGCGACCCCGAGGCCGGCGTCCGTCGCGGCCCCGCGGGCGGTCACGACCGCCTCCAGCGTGGCCCGCTCGTGCGCCGCGTACCCGCGGGCGCCCTCGACCAGGTTGGGTATCAGCTCGTGCCGGCGCTTCAACTGGACGTCGATCTGCGCCCAGGACGCCTGCGTCTGGTTCCGAAGCCGGACCAGCCGGTTGTACGTCCGGACCACCGACCACACCAGTGCCACCGCCAGTACGGCGAGGATTCCGGCTATGACGACACCCACGATGCCCCCGTTGAACGCGACCTCGAGTTCCGGTCTTTCCGGCAGGTCGGGGAGAGCTTAGGGGAGTTCGTGGACTGCTCGCCGCCATTAAACCGGAGGATCGAGTACGAACGAGAACCGGAGGGGTGGCCGCCGCGCCGACTGCCCTGACCTGGGGGATCTTCGGCAGCGTCGATCGTGAAGTGACGCGCGCTTTGCCCGGTCTTGGGTGGGGGAGAAGGGGGCATTGGTGCGACTTGAGGGTGGAACGTCTGTCGATGCGGGGAGCTGACCGATTGTTCTCGGGTCGTTCTCGCGGGCGTCGGACGCCCCGCTTTCGCCGTGGAAGGCGGGCTCGGGCCCCGGGGGACGGTGAACCGCGTACGGGGCCGGGTGCGTTGAACCTCGGCCGGTTCCGAACGTCGCCTGTTGCCAGCCGAGTTGGCGCTCCGGAGGGTCGGGCCGCCGAGACCGAATTGGTACAGACCACATCGGCTTCGCTGTGATAGAACCTCAATCCTGTGACCGCAGGCCGTCTCGTGGCCTACGCCCGTCCCCCCTGCGCGGAGGGTGCCGAAGGGAGCAGTGGATGGTGGGGATCGGGCGCCGGATCGGGCGGCACGGGCTCGTGCCGGTGGCGGTGGCCGTGAGTGTGCTGCTGGCGACGGTGGTGCTGGCCGCGGTGGCCGGGCTGGCCCGCTCGGCGGCCACCGAAGGGGTGCGCCAGCGGCTCGCCGCCGACGCCCGACGCTCGGTCGAGGTGACCGCGCGCTGGACGGCGCAGGGACTGCCCGCGGCCGACCGGGCGGTGCACGCCGCACTCGTCCGGACCATGGCCGACACCCCGTTCCGCACCGAGACCGCGCTCCGCTCCAGCAGCGCCGTGGACCTGCCGCTGCCACCCGCGGCGCGCCGACGGCCCACCGAGACCGTGCTCTCCGCGCTCCCCGTGGCCCTGCCTGGCCCCGGCCGCTACGCCGAACTGCGCAGCGGCAGCTGGCCTGACGCACCCGGCGCCGCGTCGGCCGCGGACGGCGGTCTGCGCGTCGCCCTGCCCACCGCGACCGCCGACCGGCTCGGCCTGGACACCGGCGGCACACTGGTCGTGCGCGACCCCGCCACCGGCAGCCCGCTCACACTCACCGTCACCGGCGTCTACCGCCCCGACCCGGCCGCCGCCGCGGTCTGGGCCGGCCTCGGCGGTGCCGACGGCGCCGACCGCCCGGTGCTGGTGGCCGACGGCGCCCAGCTCACCGCGCTGCCCGCGTTCGCCGGCCGCACGCTGGCCGTCTGGCTGGCCCTGCCCGATACCGGCGGGTCGAGCCTGCCCCGGCTCGTCGCGCTGCGCGACCGGGTGGCCGCGTTCGCCGGCGCCGACACCGCCCGTTCCGTCTACCGCGGCGGCCTCCCGGCACTGGCCGAGACCGCCGTGCGGAGCGCACTGCCCACCGCCGTCGACGCGCAGGCGGTCCCGGCCCTGCGGGTCCGGGCCGAGATCGCCGTGCCGCTCGCGCTGCTCGCCGTCCTCGCGTCGATGGTCCTGGTCCTGACGGCCCGCCGGCTCGCCGACGCGGCCGCCGGGGAGCAGGCGCTCCAGCGATCCCGGGGAGCCGGTCCGGTCCGGCTGCTCGCGCCGGCCGCCGGGGAGTGGGTCCTGATCGCGGTGCCGGCGGCGGTCGGCGGCGTGCTGCTGGCCCGACCGCTGCTCGCCGCCGTGCTGCGCGGCGCCGGAGCACCCGCCCTGGCCGCGGACGAGGGCGGGCCGGTCTGGTGGACGGCCGGGTTCGCCCTCGCGGTGCACGGCGCCGCCCTTCTGCTGCCGCTCGCCCGGCAGGCGGCGGACCCGGGCGCACAGCGGGCACTGCGTGCGCGCCGGGCGCTCCGACCGGGACTCCAGCGGGCCGGCGCCGACCTGGCGCTGCTCGCCGTCGCGGTGCTCGCCCTCCTCCAACTGCGGCAGCACCAGGGCGTGGTGCTCGAAGGGGCGGACGCCGGCTTCGACTCCTCGGTCGACCTGGTCCTGGTGCTCGCCCCGATGGCCGTGACGCTGGCCGGCGCGGTGCTGCTGCTGCGGGTACTGCCGCCGGCCGGGCGGCTGCTGGAGCGGGCGGCTCGCAGGGCCCGCGGCCTCGTCCTGCCGCTCGGCGCCTGGCGGCTCAGCCGCGACGCCGGCCGCCAGGCCGTCCCCGTCCTGGTGACCCTGCTGGCGGTGGCCTGCGCCGGCCTGGCCTCGGGGGTGCTGGCCGCGCTGCCGGCCAACGACCGCGACCGGTCGGCGTTCACGGTCGGCGCCGACCTGCGGGTCACCGGAGTGTCCGGCGTGACGTCGCAGCGGCACGCCGAGCTGGCCGCGCTGCCGGGCGTCACCGGGCTCACCCCGGTGGCCGAGCAGCCGGTCTCCATCGGCGGCGTGGTGGTGTTCGGGGTCGCCGTCGACACGGCCGCAGCCGCGGCCTCCGGCCGGATCCCCGCACTGGACCCGGGCCAGGCGGACCGCCCGGTCCGGGACCTGCTCGCCCCGCTGACCGCCGCGCCCGACCAGGGCCTCGCGCTACCGGGCGAACCGGCCGCGCTGGAGGTGACCGCCCGGGCGTCCGCCGATCAGCCCCTACCCGGCCCCGGACCGAGCCTGCTGCTCTGGACCCGGGACGCCGACGGGCTGACCGAGCAGCTGACGGCCCCGCTGACCGCCGACGGCAGTCCGCACACGGTGACCGTCGACCTGACCGGCGCCGGCCGGCGGGCCCGCCCCCTGACACTCAGCCGGATCGGCGTCCACTTCCCCGCCCCGCCGCCCGGGCGCTCCACCCTCGACCTGCACCTGGACCGGCTCACCGCCGTCACCGGCGGACGGCGCACCGACCTCGCGCTCCCGCCGGGGCAGAGCTGGTACCGCTCCGGCACCGCCTTCGGCGACCCGGCCCGGGCCGGCTGCCCCGGCCAGACGCCGGCCCCGGCCGCCCGCCCCACGACCGTGACCGCCCCGGAGGACCTCCGGGCCACGGCCTGCACCTGGGAGAGCGGCGGTCCCGACCTGCTGCACGCGGTGCTGCGCTCCCACGACCCGGCCGGCCCGCAGGACCCGACCAGCCAGGACGCCGTCTTCGCGGCGTTCCCCGGCCCGGGCACCGGCTCGCCCACGCTCCCCACCCTGCCCGCGGTCGCCGACCGCGCCCTGCTCGCCGCGGTGAACGCCAGGCCCGGCGACACCATCCGGCTCGACGGCGACCAGGGCCCGAAGAGCGCCCAGCAGGTCCGGATCACCGGCGTGATCGACGCGCTGCCCGGCTACGACCGCGGCCGGCCCCACCTCCTGCTCGACCTGCGGGCACTCGCCGCCGTCCGCGCACTCACCGGCGCACCGCCTCCCACCGACGTCGGCTGGTGGCTCGCCAGCGACGACCAGGCCGCCACCGGCGCCGCCGTCGACGGCTACGGCGGGCTCGGCCGGGCCCAGAGCGCTCGGCAGGTCGCCGCCGCTCTGGCCGACGACCCGTTCCGGGCCGGACTGCGCTGCGCCTGGCTCCTGCTCCTGGCCACCGCCCCGCTCTTCGCGGCAACCGCCCTGACCCTGCACGCGGTCAGCGCGGTCCGGGCCCGCCAACGGGAGTTCGCCGTCCTGCGCGCACTCGGCGTGCGGCGCGGCGAGCTGACCGCGCTGCTGCGCACCGAACAGCTGGCGGTCACCGCGCTGCCGGCGCTGCTCGGCGGCCTGCTCGGCCTGCTGCTGGCGGCCCTGCTGCTGCCGTTCACCGTGCTGGACGACACCTCGGGCCCGCTCTTCCCGGCGCTCGCCGTCTCCCCTGGCCGCCCCGCCGCCGCACTGACGGCCCTGGCGGCCGGCCTGCTGCTCGCACTCGCGGCCCTCGTCCTCACCCGCCTCCTCGCCCGGGTCGACCTGGTCCGGGCCATGCGCGCGGGGGACGACGGATGAGCCGGGTCCCGGGCCCGACGATCCCGGACGCGGTGCCCACACGGACGCACCGAGGGCGGACGCACCGAAGGCGGACGCACCGAGGGCGGACGCATCGAGGGCGGACGCATGGAAAGGGGAGCCCCGCATGCTGACCCTGCGCCTGATCCGGCGCGAGGCCCGGACCGCCTGGCCGGTGGCGGTCGTGCTCGCGCTGCTCGCCGTGCTGCTCACGGCGATCCCGCTGAGCTGGCCCCCGCGGTTCGACCGGCTGGCGGCCGGTTCGCTCGCGGACCGGATCGACCGCGCCCAGCTCTCCGGAGCGCTGGTGACCGCGAGTTCCACCACCGTCCCCATCCCGGCCGGCGCGCGGCCGGGGGCGCACGGCACGCTCGACGACGACCTGGACCGGATCGGTGCCGCGCTGCGCGCCACCGCCGGTCCGCCGCTGGCCGCGGCGCTCGGCCGCCCCCAGGGCCGGGTGGCCACCGCGTCGGCCTTGGCGGCGGGCCCGGGAGCGCCCGCCCCCCACGGCGGACCGCAGCGCTTCGGCCTCGTCCACGCCCAGCCCGACGCCACGGACGGCCCGGTCGAGTTCGTCCAGGGCCGGGCACCCCGGCAGGCGTCGCCGGGCTCCGCGGACGACCCGGCCGAGGACCGGGCCCCGATCGAGGTGGCGGTCTCCGAGGCGACGAGGCAACGCTTCGACCTGACGGTCGGCCAGACGTTCGGCCTGACGGACCTCCAGTGGGCCACCCCCGTCGTCCTCGTCGGCGTCTTCCGCACCGACCGCGGCGCCACCCGGCTCTGGCAGCAGTTCCCGATGCTGGTCGCGCCCTGGACGGTTCCTGCGGAGACCGGCCAGGAAGTGGACGGCCAGATGCTGACCAGCGCCGAAGGCATCGTGCTGGCCGCGAGCCGGGGCACCGCGCCGCTCCGGGTGACCTGGGACCTGCCGGTGGCCATCGACCGCGCCGGGCCCGCCGCCACCCCGGCCGCGATCGCCGCACTGCGCTCCGCCCTGGCCGGGCTGCGGGCGGCCGACGCGGCCCAGCGGTGCGTGGACGACGCCATGACCAACTGCCTGGTGGCCGGTCAGCTGGCGCCCCGGGTCGTCGTCACCGACCGGCTCACCCCGGAACTGGAGGCGTTCGCCGCCCAACGCGGGCGCACCGGACAGCTCCAGGGCTTCGCACTCGCCGGACTGCTCGGTGTGGCGGTGGCCACCGCGTTCGCCGCCGCGCGGCTCGGCGCCCGCCGCCGGGGCGGCGCCATCGCGCTCCAGCTGTCCCGGGGCGCCGGGCGGGCCGGCATCGCGGGCCGCCTGCTGGCGGAGGGCGCGGTGGCGGTCGGCGCCGGTCTCGCGACGGGTTGGGCGGCCGGCCGCGCGCTCGCGCCGCCGGGGGCCGCCCTCGGCTCCCCGGTGCCGGTCCTGGCCGCAGCCGTGCCGGTCTGGTGCGCTCCGGCCGCGGCCGCGCTCGTCCCGCCGGGTCGAGCGCCCCTTCGGCGCTCGCGCCGGTTCGTCCTGGAGGCCCTGGTCCTGCTGTCGGCAGGCGGCGGACTCGCCGCGCTGCGCGCCCGCGGAGCCTTCACCGGCTCCGGCATCGACCTGCAACTCGCGCTGACACCCGTCCTGTTGGCGCTGGCCCTGATACTGGTCCTGCTCCGCCTGCTGCCCCCGGCTCTGCTCCGGGCCACCCGCTGGGCACGTCGTTCGCGCGGCCTCGTCCCGCTGGTGGCCCTCGCCCGGGCCGGCGCGCAGAGCGGCGCGACCGCCCTCGCCCTGCTCGTGCTGGTGCTCGCCACGGGGTACGGGGTCTTCGGCGGCACGGTCTCGCGCACCCTCGCGGACGGTCGCGCGCAGACCGCCGAGTGGTACACCGGAGGGGCTCCGACCGCGCTGGTCGGGCCGCGTGACCGGCTGCCCGAGGACCTGTCGCAGGTGCCCGGCGTCGCCCACCAGGTGACCGTCACCGGCGCGACCGGCGAGCTCACGTCCCAGGACGATGGCACCACCATCCCGGCCGCCGGGCTCGTCGGCGTGGACGCCACCGCCCTGGACACCGCCGCGCCGTCCTCCCCGCTGGCCCGCGCACTGCTGGCCGCCGACGACGCGGACACGCCGGTCGGGCGGGGCGGCGCGAGCGGAACCGAGCCGTTGCTCACCGCGCTCGCCGACCCGGGCCTCGCGTCGCGGTTCCCCGACGGCACCTTCGAGGTCTCCGCACTGGGCATGGACCGCGTCCTGGTCCACGTCGTCGCCGCCCTGCCCGACGACGCGCTGCGCGACCCGGTGCTCGGTCCGGTGCTCGGCACCGGACCGAGGCCGACGGCGCTGCTGCTGTTCACCGGACCGTCCCAGCGGCTCCTGCCCGCGAGGACCGGTCGCCCGTCCGCCCTCCTGCTCTACCCGGCCGCGGGCGGACCACCCATCGACCGGACCGCGGTTCGGACCGCCTCCGCCCCGCAGCTCGCCCCGACCGGCGTACCCGGTCAGCGGGTCGAACTGCGCGACCGGGCCGAGGAGCTCGACGCGCTGCGCGCGGACGGGCTGGTCCGCTCGGTCCGGCTCGCATTCCAGGCCACTGCCGGGCTCGGCCTGCTGCTCGCACTCGGCGCGTTCGCCCTGGAGCTGCTCCTGAGCGCCTCCGAACGCGCCCGCACCATGTCCTACCTGCGCACCCTGGGGACAGGCGGCCGGTCGCTCCTCGGACTGCACCTGCTGCACCACGTGCCGCTGCTCGTCGCCGCGGCGGCCAGTGGCACCGTCCTCGGCCTGCTGCTGCCCGGCGCGCTCGGCCCCGGCCTGCACCTGGCGGCACTCACCGGCGGGCCGTTCGAGCCCGCCACACACACCGACTGGACGACCACGGCAGCGCTCGGTGTCGCGGTCTCCGTCCTGATGCTGTCGGCCGCCGCGCTGGAGGTGGCCATCGGCCGCCGCCGCGGACCCGGCGCCGTGCTGCGACTGGGGGAAGCACTGTGAACATCCGACCCACCGCACGACCCGGGGCAGGACGGGAGGCAGGACCTGCGGTCGGGACGGGCCGACCGATGGTCGCGTGCGCGAACCTCGTACGGATCTACCGCACCGGCACGACCGCACGCGGCGGCGTCGAGGTACAGGCCCTGCAGGGGCTCGACCTGACCGTGGAGGAAGGGGAACTGCTCGCCCTGGTCGGCGCCTCCGGCTCCGGCAAGTCCACCCTGCTCGGAATCCTGGCCGGACTGGACACCCCCAGCGCCGGCACCGCCGTGGTGGACGGCACCGACCTGGGGGCACTCAAACGCCGAGAGCGCACCGCCTACCGGCGCCGGACGGTCGGCGTGATCCAGCAGCAGACCGCACGCAACCTGCTGCCCTACCTGACCGCCCGGGAGAACGTGCAGTTGCCGATGGCCTACGCCCGCGAGCCGCGCCGCCGACGTGCCGCCCGGGCGACGGAACTGCTCGATCTGATGGGCATCGCCCACGCCGCCGACCGAACCCCGGCCGGCCTCTCCGGCGGCGAACAGCAGCGCGTGGCGATCGCCGTCGCGCTCGCCAACCGGCCGAGGCTGCTGCTCGCCGACGAACCCACCGGGGAACTGGACACCGCGACCTCGGAGGAGATCTTCGGTGCCCTGCGGACGGCGAACACGGAGCTGGGAACCACGGTGCTGATCGTGACCCACGACGCCCTGGTCGCCGACCAGGTCCGCCGCACGGTCCGGATCCGCGACGGACGGACCTCCACCGAGGTGCTGCGCCACGCGGCCGGCGACGATGCGGAGGGCGCGCCCACCGCCCAGGAGTACACGGTGCTGGACCGGGTCGGCCGACTGCAGCTGCCGCGCGAGTTCACCGAGTCCCTGGGCCTGGTGAACCGCGTGCGGCTCGTTCTCGAAAGCGACCACATCGAGGTGTGGCCCGATCACCGCCGCTCCCCGGTTGTCCCGGAGGCGAAGTAGGAGTAGTGTCGGCCAGCCGCTTGGCAGGGAGCACCGGACACGCATCGGCGCGGACGGTCCCTGGGCGGCCAATCCCCTGAAACACCACTTCCCGGTCCGGGCCGGGTCGCGCCCTGTCGCGGCTCGGTGCGTATTTGGCATGTGTGTTTATCGGGACTATGGCCTGACTTCGGTCGGATTCGCTCTACGGAGCGGGGATCGGCTACAGTTCAGGACGTCGGACGGGGCGTAAAGCTCCGGTCAAGACAGAAGCACGTCGGATGACGAAGCCCCGGAAAACGGAGCGGAAAACGTCTGATAAGCTGGAAACACGAAAGAACGAAGCGCCCGGAGGGCCCGCTGGAAGGCGGCTCGAAGGAAGCGTCC
>NZ_JBEZGX010000099.1:0-20516 GCF_040650235.1 Kitasatospora sp. NPDC048722 | reverse complement strand
GCGGCTCGGTCCGGCAGCCCTGCGCCCGGCGCCGTCGACGACCTCGACCTCGTAGCCCGCGCCGGTCCAGGCGATCCCCGCGTAGCGCGCGCTCACTCCTCCCCCAGAGCGAGCGCCTCGGTGACGATCAACTGCTCGACACCACGGAGGAATTGCTCCATGCCCGCGCGGGTGATGATCGCCGGGTCGGCGGTCATGGCGAGCTCCAGGACGCCGGGGGCGGTCAGCACGTCCACCGCCATCGAGACGTTCGCGCGGGGCAGGAAGTCCGTCGGCCAGCTCAGCTCGGTGCGCGCGGCCAGTTCGCCGAGCGGCGCCCGCGGGCGCCCGACGGTGTCGAACGGCCCGCTGCCCGGGTCCCGGGTGTCGTTCCACCAGTACGAGTGGTCGCCCGCCTCGCCGCGCTCGACCAGGCCCGCCAGCTCCCGCTCCAGCGCCCACTTGTCGTAGCCCGCGTGGCGGAAGGCGCTGAACGAGACGGACCGCGTGCGGCGCACCGCGTCCGCGAAGTCCTTGTCGGCGTCGGTGAGGAGGAACACCGCCTCCTGCGCCATCGTGCTGACCGACTCGGCGGCGGCCGGCTGGAAGCGGTTGCTCACGACCACCTGGAACAGGACGTCGCTGCTGCCGGACATCCGGGCCAGCTGGTGCGAGGCCGCGCCCAGCAGCACCGCGGCGTCGCTCACCCCGAGGTCGGCCGCCACCCGCTCGACGGCCACGGCTAGCGCGGGCGAGCGCAGCAGCGCGTTGGGGAACAGGCGGCCGGGGTCGGTGACCCTGAGGTCCGGCGCCGCCGGCTCCCGGAAGATCTGCTGGGGCCCGGCGGCCAGCCGTTCGCACCAGTAGCGGCGGGCACCCTCGTCCCGGCGGCGGCCCAGCGGCGAGGCCTGGACCGCCGCGGCCTCCAGCGGCTGGAGGGCGGGACGCGAACGCAGCAGGTCCTCGGCGCGCTCCCCCGCCTCGATCAGCGCCAGGTCGCGCAGCATCCGTCCCTCGCCCCACAGGTCCATCGCGGTGTGCGAGGCCGCCAGCACCAGGCGGTGGACCAGGCCCTCGCACTCCACGAGGCCGACCCGGAAGGGCCACTCGCGCGCGTGGTCGAAGGGACGGCCCGCCAGTTCCTCCATCAGGGCCGCGCCGGCGGCCGGGGCCTGCCGCACGGAGCACGTCCGCACCGCCACCGGAAGCTCGCCGCTGCCGTCCACGACCTGCTCCAGCCCGTCCTCACCGGCCGGCAGCAGCCGGGTGTGCAGGCTGTCGTGCATCCGCAGCAGTTCCGCCAGGTCGGCGAGGACGCGGGCGGCGGAGCGCGGCGGGGCCAGGGGCAGGTCGAGCCGCAGGTTGTACCGGGGCGCGTCGTCGCCCAGTCGGGTGACGACCCCCCAGATCGCCCGCTGCCCCCAGGTGGCCGGGCCCGTCCCGGACCTCGCGGAGTCCAGTGTGATGGTCCGCTCCTCGACCGTGGTCATCGTGTTCCGAACTTCCCTTCGGTTGCCTCGTGCGATGCGTGCGATGCCATGCGATGGCGATGCGTGCGATGAGTACTGGCGGTGGGCCGGGCGCCGGCCGGGGCCTAGTCCAGGCCCTGGGAGATGACCATGCGCTGGATCTGGTTGGTGCCCTCGACGATCTGCAGCAGCTTGGCCTCGCGCATCCAGCGCTCCACCGGGTGGTCGGCGACGTAGCCGGCGCCGCCGAGCACCTGCACCGCGTCGGTGGTCACCTTCATCGCGACGTCGGTGGCGAACAGCTTCGCCTTCGCCGCCTCCAGCGAGTACGGCCGGCCGGTGTCCTTCAGCCGGGCGGCGGCCAGGGTGAGCGCCCGGGCCGCGGCGATCTGGGTGGCCATGTCGGCGAGCATGAAGCCGACGCCCTGGAAGGAGATGATCCGCTGCCCGAACTGGCGGCGCTCCTTGGCGTAGCGCACCGCGTAGTCGGCGGCGGCCTGGGCGATGCCGACCGCGCAGGCCGCGATGCCCAGCCGGCCGCAGTCCAGGGCGCCCATCGCGATCAGGAAGCCCTTGCCCTCCCGGCCGATCAGCCGGTCGGCCGGCACCCGGGCCTGCTCGAAGCCGACCTGGGCGGTGGGGTTGGCCCACACGCCGAGCTTGCGCTCCGGCTCGTGCACCACCATGCCCGGCGTGCCGCCGGGGACCACCAGACAGGACAGGCCCCGGGCCCCCGGGCCGCCGGTGCGGGCGAACACGTTGTAGAAGTCGGCGTGGCCGGCGTGGGTGACCCACGCCTTCGTCCCCGTGATGCGGTAGCCGTCGTCCTGGCGCACCGCGCGGGTGGTCAGCGAGGCCGCGTCCGAACCGGCCTCCGCCTCGGACAGGCAGTAGGCGCCCAGGAGTTCACCGCCCAGCATGCCGGGCAGCAGGTCCTCGCGCTGCGCCTTCGTGCCGTAGGCGGCGGTGCCGAAGCAGGCGAGGTTGTGCACGTTGACCGCCTCGGCCACCGCGAACCAGTGGTAGGCGATCTCCTCCAGCGCCTGGAGGTAGACCTCGTAGGGCTGGCCTCCGCCGCCGTACTCCTCGGGGTACGGCAGGCTCAGCAGCCCGGCCTTGCCCAGGGTGCGCACGATCTCCCGGGGGAACGCGTGGGCCGCTTCGAACTCGGCTATGCGGGGCGCGAGTTCACCGGCCGCGATCTCCCGGACCAGGCCGAGCAGATCGGCCGCCTCCTCGGTGGGCAGGATGCGCTGGACCTTCAACGGACGACCTCCGTGGGTGTTCGGGTGGGGTGGGCGTGGGCCGGCGGTCAGGCCAGGCCCCAGGCGGCGGTCTCCGGCCAGTGCCGGGCGACCCGGCGGACGGCGTAGTCCCAGTAGGAGCGCACGGAGAGGTCGGCGTAGATGAAGTCCTGCTTGGCGGCCACGTCCCGGTCGGTGGACCAGGTGTACGGGACGCCGGTGCCCTCGGCCGTCAGCTGGAGCCGGCACGCCCGCTCCAGCACCTGGGCGAAGACGGACGCGTGCCGCACGCTCTTGCCGACGATCACGCCGCCGTGGTTGCGCAGCAGGACGGCCGGGTGCTCCCCGAGGTCCTTGGCGATGTGGTCGCCGGTCTCGATGTCGAGGACGGTGTTGCTGGTCTCGGTGAACAGGCCGATGCGGTCGCGGAAGTAGGCGCCGTCGTGGGAGATCGGGCGCATCGGCAGGTCGGTGGCGCCGAACATCAGGGTGTGGGGCGCGTGGCTGTGGACGATGCCGTTGACGTCCGGTCGGGCCCGGTAGATGGCCTGGTGCAGCGGCAGTTCCGGCGGGGCCAGGGGCGGCGCCGGCAGGGTGTGGTCCACCGGGCAGCGCACGACGTTCTCCGGGGTGGCCTCGTCGAAGCCCACCAGCGCGTTCTTGATGAAGAACTCGTCGCGGCCGGGGATCCGGGCGGAGATCTGGCCCTGGTTGAAGTCGTCGTGGCCGTCGAGGGAGAGCATCCGGGCGCCGGTCGCCACCTGGACGACGAGCCGGCGTTCGGCCGGGTTCAGCGGCACCGGTTCGGCCGTGGTCATGTCGCGCTCCTCGCGGTGGGGGTCGTCGGGTGTGTCGGGGCGGTCAGCTCGTCGAAGACCGTGCGCATGGTGACCAGTCCGGGGGGCGCGGTGCCGGCCCAGGCGGCGGCGGCCAGTGCGCCCCGGGCGGGCACCGTCCAGCTGGCGACGTGGTGGCGCACGTGCAGCGCCTCGCCGTCCCAGGTGTGGGTCAGCTCGTGCTCGCTGACGGGCAGTCCGGCCCGCTCGTCGGAGATGTCGGCCACCGCCGGGCCGCCGGCCCGCGCCCAGGTGTCCGCCAGGGCCAGCGCGGTGGCGCTCGGCCGGTGCGCCTTGCCGAGCGGGTGGCGCTCGCGGACGGTGGTGGTCGCCTCGAAGCGGCCCGTGGTGAGGGCCGCGGTGAGCTCGGCGATGCGCACCTGGAGGTAGTGGCCGAAGGCGAGGTTGGTGGCCCGGACCACCGGCACCGCCTCGGCCAGCTCCGCCAGCGCCCTCCACTGGGCGTCCGTCAGGTTGGACACGCAGGCGACGAGCGGGACCCGGCGGGTGGCGCAGTAGTCGAGGACCTCGGGGTGCGCGTCGGGCGCGCTGGCGTCGACGAGGACGTCCGGGACGGCGTCGGCGGACCAGCCGCCGCGGCGGGTGGCGGTGAGGGTGACCCTCGTCCCGTCCGCCTCGCAGAGCGACCGCAGCGCCGAGCCGAGCCGGCCGGCGCCGACGATCCCGATCGTGGGGCGGGGCTGCCCGGCTGCCTCGGGCATCGGCGCCTCGGGCATCGGCGTCTCAGGCATCGGCGCCGATTCCGCTGGCGACGACGAGGGCCGTGACGGAGTCGATGGACTCGTAGTGCTCGATGGGCGCTTCCGGGTCCAGGTAGACACCGACCTCGTTCTCGATGCTGTCGATCAGGCGCATGTAGGAGAGCGAGGAGTAACCGACGTCGCGGAGCGAGTAGTCGGCGCCGGCGAGTTCGTCGGCGGAGACGCTGCCGTCCCCGGCCGCGATGGCGAGTTCGAGGATCTTGGCGCGCAGGGTGGTGTTGTCCATGGGGACTTCCTGTGTCTCGTAGGGGGTCTTGGAGGTCAATGGCCGGGGGACGGCTCGGTGAGCAGCCGCCGCAGGCGCTCGATGGACGGCTTGCCGATCGAGTTCGCCGGGATGCTGTCCACCGGGCGGAGGATTCCGGGCACCTTGAACGCGGGGAGCGTGGCCGCGCAGTGGGCGCGCAGGGACTGTGCGGTGACGCCGGGTTCGACGGCGACGACGGCGGCCAGGGTCGGTTCGCCGTGCTGGTTCTCGGCCTCGAAGGCGACCGCGTCCAGTACTCCGGGGGCCCCGCGCAGCACCTCGGCGATCTCGATGGGGTCGATCTTGCGCCCGCCCACGTTGACCAGCCGGCTCGTGCGTCCGGTCAGGTGGAGCGCGCCGTCGACCAGGTGGCCCTGGTCGCCGGTGCGGTAGTAGCCCTCGGCGTCGACGCGCTCCTCGAACACGCCGGGGGCGTTGAGGTAGCGCGAGCCCATCGACTCGCTCCGGACCCGGATGCCCTCCTCCTGGGCGAGCAGCCGCACCCCGGGCAGGGGCGCCCCGAGCCCGCTGCCGGCGCCGTCGGCGGCGAACGTCAGCGGCCCGGTCTCGGCGACGCCGTAGTAGTTGTGGATGGGCACGCCGGTGAGCCGGGTGAACTCCTCGCGGATGCTCTCGCGCAGCGGTGCGCCGGAGGAGATCGCGGTGCGCACGCCGGCGAAGCCCGCCTTCGGCGCGCGCCGCACGATCGACTCGTACAACGCGGGGAAGGCCACCAGCCGGGTGGCGGCGGTGCCCTCCAGGAGCCGTACGACGCGGGTGGCGGTGGGCAGGCCGTGCGACAGGTGCAGCGAGGCGCCCGGCAGGAAGGCCGCCAGCAGCGAGGTGTTGAAGGCCAGCCCGTTGGAGAGCGCGGCGAAGCAGGCGATCCGGTCCTCGGCCGAGAGGCCGGTTCCCTTCACCCAGTTGGCGGCCGCCGCGGACACCGCCGCGCCGGAGAACTCGATGCAGTTGGGCCGGCCGGTGGAGCCGGAGGTGAAGCGGCAGACCTCGGTGTCGTCCAGCAGTTGCGGTCGGGGGGCGTCGCAGCGGCGCACCCGGCTGACCGTGAGGGCGCCGAACCCGCCGCCGCCCGAGGGGGTCTCGTCCACGATGGCGCCGACGTCCGCGCCCGGGGCGTGGATCAGCAGGTCCAGCCCGCAGTCCTCGGCGATCCGGGAGAGCTCGAACGGCCCGAAGGCCGAGTCGGCCAGGAACGGGACGCCGCCGGCGAACAGCACCGCGAGGTAACCGACCACGTAGTCGACGGAGTTGGTGGCGTAGAGGCCGACCCTGGCCCGCTCGTCCGGTACGTCGAACCGGGCGATGTGCTCCGCGGCGGCGCGGGCCCGGTCGGTGAGTTCGGCGTAGCGCAGCGATCCGCCCGCGTCGGTGACGGCGACGCGGTCGCCGTGGCGGGCGAGGACTTCGGTGAGGAGACCGGGAAGGACGGGGTTCATCGGGTTCACCGCTCGTTCTGGGCGTGCGCGGTGGCAAGCCGGTCGAACTTGACGCCCGAGTCGTCCGGGCGGCCGAGCAGCAGGGCGTAGAGGATCTCGTCGTCCTCCGGCAGCCCCGCGAGCGTGCGCCACAGCGGCGAGTCGAAGCCGCCGATGGCGGTCACCCCGACCTCCGCGCGGTTCGCACCGAGGTAGAGCAGCTGGCCCAACGCGCCGCAACGGAAGGCGAGTTCGCGCAGGCTCTCGGCGCCGGCGGCCGAGTCGGCCCCGGCGAGCGAGGTGCGCGGCACGTGCAGCAGCAGGACGGCGCCGGCGCCGGCGAGGGCACGTTGCTGCATGCAGGCCCGGGCCACCTCGTCGGTGGACGGCAGCCGGGCCGGCTGCCGCTCACCGGTGTCCAGCCGGTACACCGCGTCCCGCCCGGGCTCGGTCGTCGAGCGCAGGACGAGGGTGGCGGACAGCGGGGAGGCGCCGGGCAGGTCGGTCTCCAGCGGCGTCGACAGGGCCGAGACCGCCCGCCAGACGGCGTCGGCGGAGACGGGTTCGCCGGTGAACGCCTTGCTGGAGACGCGCGTCCCGATCAGCTCCGGCCATCCGTTCCGGTCCCCCAAGCCGCCTTCTCCAGAAGGTACTTGACGGCTGGTCCGGATGTGCGCCAGTGGAGCGGGCGCGGTGCGGGGCGCCGGGGAGCCGGGGTGCTCGGGCCACACGGCGAGGGAGTCCCAGCAGGCGCTCTCCAGCCACGACCGCCAGGTGGGCCCGCGCAGGTCCCGGTCGGTGCTGTCGTGCACCGTCCAGCGGGTCCACGAGCCGTCGGCCGCACCCGCCGTGTCCGCGGTGGCCGGCACGAGGACCGCGGAGTGGATCTCCCGGTGGTTCTCGCCCGCCTCCAGCAGCTCCGAGAGGGGTTCCCTCGGGAAGCGCAGCCGCAGCGTCCCCTGTGCCCCGCGGCCGGCCGCGGCCAGGACGAGGTTGGCGGCCGCGTGGCCCGCGTCCAGCTGGGTGTACAGGTACCCGCGGTCGCCGTACTTGCGCATCGACAGCCAGGGCCGGGTGAGGGTGACCACCAGCGCTCCGCCGTCGTCCGGGACGGCCAGCGCGGACGCCGCCAGCGCGGCGGCGACCCGCTCCCCCGCGGCCAGCCGGGCGCAGATGCGGCGGTCGGCGTCGAGCCGGTAGGCCGTCGGGACCCCGTCCTCCACGACGAGGACGGCGAACTCGTACGGGTACACGGCCCCGGCCGACGGCACCGCCCGCGCCACGTACGAGCCGCAGGCCCGGTTGGCGCGGCTGGTGAACACACCCTCGTCCACCACCGACAGGGCGCGGCGCAGGCCCGGGGCGGCGACGGGCTCGGCGGGCGGCTCGGGCGAGGCCGGCGGCAGGGCCACCCTGGCCCACAGCTCGTCGGCGCGGCCCGCGGACGCGCCCCGGGGCGCCTCGGCGACCGCCACGGACTCCTGGGTGATCAGATTTCCTTGCACGTCTGACGCAGACCTCCAATTCTCTGGCAATCCACCAAATACGCATGTCGCGGGCGCCCGGAAAAGCGGGCAGGCGAAATCGGCCCACCACGCTTCTCGGCAGCCCGGTGCACCACGGAGGAAAATGTGGGGGGATACCGCAAAAGCTTGCAACGGTGCCCTCGCGGGGCTTTTCCACTGCCCTCGACCAGCACCGACGGGTTCTCGGATCGCGAGACGGACTATTCGACGGTCATTCGACCGCGCGGCACCATCCCCGCCGCGCTGCCCCCGGCGAGCACTCGCCCATTCGTCCCCCGTCTCACGATGTGGCACATAACCGATCCACGGCCCGAACCACGTGAACCCCATGATCGGTTACGGCCGTTGCCAGCATGCCAAGCACGCCAGGCAATGGTCAAGACCAATCCTGATAACGCCGCAGGATGAGTCAAGCCAACCGGGTGAATGCTGTGAATCGGACATCAATGCGGATTGGCCGCCCCTCACCGACACCCCGGACAACCTCGGCAATTCGTCCCAGGCACTGCCAACCGGGCCGGTGCCGGTGGCGCCCGACAGCGCCGGAGGGCACGCAGGAGGCGTGCGGGCGACATGCGGGCGACATGCGGGCGACGTGCGGGCGGCAACCGCAGACCGACACACTGCCGCGCACGGCGTCCGCGGGGCCGCGGGGCCGCCGTCGCCCCCGACGGCGGCCGGGGCGGGCGCGGCGCGGCCTGCGGCCGGCCGGGGCCGGGCGCGAGGCACGACGGAACACCGGACGCCAGGGCGCGCCGCGCCCGGAACGCGGGTGGACGCAGGCCAGGGTCGAGGACGGCAAGGCCGCATCCTGGCGTCGCGCAAGACAACCGTGCGGGTGAGTGACCTTCCGTCAAGTCCCCTGCTGGTTGCCGGTTGTCCGCCGTCGGCCGAACCGGCTTCCACGGTTGAATGACGGCTCGTGCCAACACCCCGTGCCGATACCAGTGGCAATGCGGCAAGGGCCCCCGGTTCACCCACCGCTCCGGCGGCCGACGCAGAACTCGATTTCGCCATTGGCAATCGGGCGCGCCGAAGCATCGGGATTGCGGCGGAGACCGCCCGTCGCGGATCCCGCGGCCGTCCGGCCTTACGGGTGAAGCCGCGAGGATTCCGAGATCCTTCACACCGCCTGACGCACCGGCAGAACTACCGTGAGTGACTGACCGTCAGTCCGGTGCCCCCCGGCGCCGATCACCCGAGCGGCCACCGGATCCCCCCGTCCGTCCCCAGGGAGCACCGCACCATGCCCGCAACCCGCCACCGCATGCTCGCCACCGCCGCCCTCGCCACGGCGGCCACCGTCCTGGCCACCACCCCCGCGCTCGCCCGGCCCTCCGGCCCGGCCGGGCCTGCCGTCCTGCGGGCACCGCTGCTGCGCCCGGAGGGCGGCGCAGCACACCAGGGCCGCCCGCACGGTGACCGCGCCAACGGCACCAGCGCGAACTGGGCCGGCTACGCGGCCACCGGCACCACGTTCACCAGCGTCAGCGCGAGCTGGGTCCAGCCGCAGGTGCACTGCACCACCGAGGACACCTACTCCAGCTTCTGGGTGGGCCTGGACGGCGACGGCAGCCGCTCGGTCGAGCAGAACGGCAGCTCGGCGGACTGCTCCGGCGGCAAGCCGCAGTACTACGCCTGGTTCGAGATGTACCCGGCGTTCCCGGTGGTCTACACGGACCACGTCGAGCCCGGCGACCGCTTCACGGCGAGCGTCACCGCGGCCGCCGGCGGCAAGTTCACCCTGACGATCAGCGACGAGACCCAGCACTGGAGCCACACCCAGCACAAGACCCTGTCCAGCGCGAAGCTGGCCTCGGCCGAGGTGATCGTCGAGGCGCCGTCCACCCTGTCCGGGCCGCTGCCGCTGGCCGACTTCGGCACCGTCGGCTTCACCGACGCCAGGGCCAACGGCAAGCCGATCGGCGGCTTCGGCCCCGAGAACATCACCATGGCCGACCACGACCACACCGTCCTGGCCACGACCTCGCCCCTCGGCGACGACAGCGCCTTCGAGGTGACCTGGAACCACAGCTGACCCGCCCCCCGGGAACGGCCGGGGCCGCAGCACGGCTCCTGCGTGCTGCGGCCCCGGCCGCCGTGTACCCGGACGTCAGATGTAGAGCGTGAACACCGTGTCGCCCCGGCCGACGTAGGCGTTGCTCAGGGCGAACACGTGGCTGCCCGGACGGAAGATGCCGAACGTCGTGCGCCCGGCGGCCTGCCAGTCCCCGACCACCGGCAGGTCGCCGGCGACGCCGTAGGAGGCGGTGGAGACGCTGCCGTCGTCGTGGCGCAGGAGGAAGGTGTTCGGCTCGCCGGCGCTGCGACCCGGACGGAAGAGGCCGAACTGGGCGTGGTGCACGCCGTCCCAGTCGCCGGTCACCGGGAGGTCGCCCGGCCCGCCGAACTGCAGGGTCGTCACGCTGGTGTCGTCGTGGCGCACGGCCAGGGTGCCGGTGGCCGGGCGGTAGACGGCGAGCTGGTCGTGGCCGTTGTGGTCCCAGGCGCCGGCCACCGGGACGTCGCCCGGCTCGCCGAACCGGACGGCGGTGACGGACCCGTCCCGCAGCTGGAGGCCGAACGTGGCGGTGCTCGGGCGGTAGATGCCCAGCTGGCACTGGCAGGTGTTCTCCCAGGCGCCGACCACCGGGACGTCGCCTGGGTCGCCGAAGGCCCGGCGCTCGTTCACGTGGCCGGTCGTCTTGCCGTAGTCGATGTTCCAGCGGCCGTTGTCGAAGAGGCCGACCTGCGTGGCCGGGCCGCCGAGGTAGCCGGTGAACGGCGTCCCGGCCTGCGGGCCCGGGACGGAGGCCTGCACGGACGCCGTGGCCTGGCGGCCGTGGTCGTCGGTGGCGGTCTCGGTGACGGTGTAGTAGCCGCCGACGCCGTAGTCGTGCGTCAGGCCGTCCGGGGAGGTCCGGCCGTCGGTGACGACGGGGGCGGTGCCGTCGCCGAAGTCCACGGCGTAGCGGGCGAGCGGCCACGGGCTGGAGGTGGCGTCGTGGAAGGCGACCCGGGCGGTGGCCTGGTCGACGACGCTCACCTGGGGGTTGAGCCGGAGGGCGTCCACCGGGGCGAACGTGAACCTGGCGATGCCGGTGAAGACCAGGCCGGTCCGGCTGGTCGCGGTGAGCGTCGCCGTGTAGGTGCCGGGCGCCGGGTAGTCGTGGTCGAGCTCCAGGCCGCTGCCCGGGTTCACGTCCACCGGGGCGCTGCCGTCGCCGAAGTCGAGCTTGGCACCGGCCGGCGCCCAGCCGGTGCGGTAGAAGGTCTGGATCCGGGCGTTCAGCGGGTGGCCCGCCGTGGCGTAGGGGATCGCCGACAGCTGCACGGAGGTGTCGTCCTGGAGCTCGACCGCGCCGCGGTCGTAGTAGCCGGGCCCGGTACCGGTGTTGGCGATCGCCGGGTGGTCCGCGCGCGGGTGGTCGTAGAAGTCGGTGTCCAGCATCCCCGGCGCGGTGGCGTCGGCCGCGTCCGTCAGGCCCTCGACGGCCCGGGGCGCGTAGTCGCTGCTGTAGAACCCGAACTTCGGGTCGGCCTCGTTGTCGTGGGCGCCCTGACCGGTGGCCCTGAAGTCGGAGGCGGCGGTGTACGGGGTGCCGCCCCAGAGGTAGCCGACGCCGCCGGCCGCGTGCACGACGCTGTTGTAGTCGGCCTTGGTCCCGGGGACGGAACCGGCCGAGACCGACAGGCCGGCGGCGGACTTGAGGGCCTCGTCGGTGCAGGAGCCCGCGGGGAGCTTGGTGATCACGTTGTTCGTCACCGCGGCCCCCGAGGAGTTCCCGGCGAGCAGGACGTCGTTCCCGCAGTTCCCGGCGAAGGTGTTGCTCGCCACGACGGTGCCCGGGGCGTCGGTGGCCACGACGCCGCCCGTGCGGCCCTCCACCACCAGGTTGGTGGTGATGACCGTCCCGGAGACCCCGGCGTCCACGGCGATGCCGACCGTTCCCTGGCCCTGGACCCTCGTGCGGCTCACTGTGGTGGCGGTGGTCTTCCCGGTGATGCGGACGGCGGGCGCCGGGTCCGGGTAGGAGGACGGGACGCCGTTGAACACGGGGTTGCCGGCGCGGACGGTGTTCCGGTTCACCACGATCCGGTCGGCGTCCTGGACGAGCACGCCCTCCTGCGGTGCCTCGAACTGGAAGCCCGACACCGTGACGTCGTGCACGCCGGAGAACACGAGGGCGTGCGCGGCCGGCTTCGAACCCGCGTCCCAGGAACGGATGCCGAGGATCGTCTGGGGCACGCCGTAGGGGATGTCGGCCTTGATGACGATCGGCCTGCCCGGGAGCCCGGAGTGCCTGACGGTCACCGACTCACGGTAGGAGCCGCCCGTCGCGACCTGGACCGTCTGGCCCGGCTGCGCCGCGTCCACCGCGGCCTGGACGGTGCAGAACGGCCGGTCCTGCGCCCCGCTCCCGGCGTCCGAACAGGCCGACCCGTAGGCGTTGTCGACGTGAAGCACGGTCTGGTCGGCCGCGTGGGCGACCGAGGGGAGAACCGCCCCGGATATCGCCGAGCCGGCAACCGCGGCGGCCAGGCCGACGCGATGACGAATGGTCACGGATGGTCCCCCTTGAGGCGAAGTGACGCCGGTTGTGCAGGATTCGGGGAGCGCTCGTGATGGTTCGTACCCCCGATCGTCCGGCGAAGAGTATCGCCGATGATCATGCGTTCGTCACGCGGGTATCCCCGTCGCGGCAGGGCGGGGCGCGGCGGGCGGCCCGGAGACGCCGGTGGGGCTGCCGGGAGTCCCGTCATGGGATTCCCGGCAGCCCCGTGCCCCGGCGGGGGGCCTACTTGAACTGGGGGAAGTAGTCCAGGAGCGAGGAGTTCACGCTGGTGCAGTAGGCGTAGCTCCACAGGCCGCTGCCGGTCGGCTTCCAGGGGCCGTACACGTTCTCGCCGTTCTGACAGACCGCCATCGCCCGGAAGACGATGTGACTGTCGGAGCGGGGGCACATGGCGCCGTAGGTGTTGCCGTCCCACCACTCCTGGCAGACGTCGGTCGTGGTCGCCGAGGCCGGTGCGGCGGTGGCCGTCCCGAGTGCCAGCGATCCCGCGGCGACCGCCGCCAGTGCCAGTGCGCGTACCTTGAGCATCGAATCCCCTCCAGCCGGACGTTGTGTCACCCGGCCCGCGTCCTGCCTTGCGGACCGCCGTCGAATCTAGGTCGGCCGCCGGGGGCGTCCGGTGCGCGAGCGCACAGTCGGGGGCTCCGCGCGGTGCCGATCCGCACAGTCGTCCCGCTCGCGGGCACCCGGCTCGTGATTCCATGGCGTGAGCGATCCGCGACGCGGAGTACCGGTTGCCGTCGGAGCGATGAGTTCCCCGGCGGCCGCGGGTCTCCATCCCGACCGGACCGACCGGCACGACCGACTCATCGGGAGCAAGGCAATGGGCCTCATCCACATCGAGCTGTTCACGACCCTCGACCTCGTCGCGCAGGCACCCGGCGGGCCCGACGAGGACCCCGAGGGGTTCCCGTTCGGCGGCTGGCAGGCGCCCCTGCTGGACGACACCACCGGAGCGCAGATCGGCGCGGCCTACGAGGACACCGACGCCCTCCTGCTCGGGCGGCGCACGTACGACATCTTCGCCGCGTACTGGCCGCACCAGAAGGAGGGGCAGATCGCCGAACTCTTCAACCGCGTGCCGAAGTACGTGGCCTCCCGGGGTGAGCCCGACCTCTCGTGGGACGGCTCCACGCGGCTCGGCCCGGACCTGGTCGCCGCGGTGCGCGAGATCCGCGAGCGGCACGAGCACGTGAAGGTCGTCGGGAGCCTGGACCTGGTGCAGACGCTCCTGCGGGAGAAGCTCTTCGACCGCCTCGACCTCTGGGTGCACCCGATCGTCCTCGGTGTGGGCAAGAAGGTGTTCGGCACCGGCGCGGTGCCCACCAACGTCACGCTCCTCGAACCGCCGGTGGCCGGCCCCACGGGCACCGTGTTCCTGCGCTACGGGATCGCCGGCGGCACGCCCAGGACGGGCGACATGAGCGCCCCCGACCGAGGCCTCGGGAACCGCGACTGACGCCACCCGGCACATAACCGGCGGGGCTGCCGCTGATCCCGGCAGCCCCCGGATCTCCTCGCCGCGGAGCCCGCACCTGGCGGGTTCGCGTCGGGCGGGTTCCGGAGGGCCGGGTCCGCCGGCCGGGCGGGCTGCTCCCAGGCTGGCAGGAGCAGCGCCCCGAGCACCGGCAGGAGGACGGCACGGCCGCACACTTCGAGGTCTACGAGGACAAGGCCCACCAGTGGAGGTTCCGGCTCAAGGCGGGGAACGGGGAGATCGTCGCGGTGGGCGAGTCCGGAAGATCGTGGGCGTCACCCCGAAGGACTACCTGGCGGCCTTCGCCGACCGCCCGGCGGGGCCGGGGAGCCGCAGAGTGTGAGCCGTCGTCAGTCCGGGGCGGCGAGAAGACTCTTAATGATCTCTTAGACGAACTCCGTACCACTGTGTCATGCACACAGGAACTCATGCGTCACCCCTCGCGCGTCCCGCCCGCCGGCCCGTTCCGCATTCGGTCCTCGTCCTCGCGGTGGCCACCGCGCTGCTCTCCGGAACCGCGGCGAGCGCCACCACCGACGGCTCCGCCCAGCGGGTGCGGATCCACGGCGGCCTCGTCGACGTGCCCGTCCGCGGCGGCACGGCCAGCATCGACACCGCCACGTTGCGGACCGAGGCCCGCGGCGGCGACGGGCGGACGGTCCTGCTCTCCGCCGCCGCAGGCTCGCGGCTGGGCAGGGCGAGCGCCCCGGCCAGGACGGCGGACGGCGCCGGATGGTCGTACCCGGAGGCGGGCCTGCGGGCCGAAGTCCGCGCCGACCACGGCCGGTTGCTGGTCACCCTCACCGCCACCGGCGCCGACACCTCGGTGCGCTGGCCGGTGACCGCCGCCGACCCGGCCGCCGCCGCGATCCAGTTCCCGCGCGGCGAGGGCCTGTCCGTGCCCGTCGACGACCCGTTCTGGAACTCCCCCGACGGCGCACTCGTCGGCGAGGCACAGGAACTGGACTCCCAACTGTCCCTGCCCGTGTGGGGCTACACGCTGCGCACCGGCCGGGCCGGCGCCGGCTACATCGTCCCCACCGACATCGGCACGTCGCTGACCTTCGCCTCCCAGGACGGGCGGCTGCGGGCCACCGCCGAGCACGGGTTCGCCGCGGGGAACGGCACCGGCACGTACACCGTGGCCCTCTCCCTCACCGACGGCTCCCCGGTGGCCCCGGCCGCCGACTACCGCGACTGGCTCGCCGAGCACGGACAACTCGGCGGCCTGGCCGAGAAGATCGGGAAGAACCCGCAGACCGCGAAACTGCTCGGCGCCTTCCACGCCTACGCCTGGGGCGGCGCCCGGCGGCCCGCCTACCTCGACCGGCTCAAGGCGCTCGGCGTCTCCCGGCTCTGGCTCGGCTACGACTCGGACGACGCCCCGATGACCGGCGCGGACGTCAGGGCCGCCGAGGCCGCCGGCTACCTGGCCGGGCCCTACGACTCCTTCGCCGACGGCCAGCAGAAGACCGACGACTCCTCCCCCAACACCGTCTGGCCGGACGACGTCTACCCCCGCTTCTGCGTCGTCAGGGCCGACGGGACGCCGCAGCCCGGTTTCCGCAACAAGGGCTGCTACTTGAGCTCGCAGGCCTTCGAGCAGGCCGAGCCGCAGCACCACTACCTCGCCGACCGCACCCGCTCCCTGGTCACCAACGGAGCCGGCAGCTACTTCCTCGACGTGGACGCGGCGGGCGAGCTCTTCCGGGACCACGACCCCGGCCACGCGATGACCATGGCCGGGGACCGTGCCAACCGCCTCGCCCGGATGCGGCGTCTGACGGACGGCTCCTACGGCACGTCCGCGCGACCGCTGGTGCTCGGCTCGGAATCGGCGGGCTCCTGGGCCAACCAGGTGCTGGCCTTCGACCACGGCGCGGCGACCCCGGTGGACGGACGGCTGTGGGCCATGGAGACCGGACACTTCGACAACGGGCCCCTGGACCCCAAGGACGACGCCGCCTGGGGCGGCTACATGCCCGAACAGGCCGCCGCCACCTTCTTCAAGCCGGTACGCACCACGGACTTCAAGCCCGAGCACCAGGCCCGGGTGGCCGCCGCCCTCAAGGCGATGTACGACCCGCGCTACCGGGTGCCGCTGTACGAGACGGCGCTGCACGGTTCGCTGGTCAACGCCGAACGGTGGGAGCTGCCCTTCGGGAAGCTGCCGGAGCAGAAGACCACGCGCGCGCTGCTGGCCGTGCTCGACAACACCCCGCTCAACTTCGTGCTCAGCGACAAGGACCCGCACGACGCGCAGAACCTGCGCGAACTGGCCTCCCTGCAGCAGTACTTCGCCCCACTGCACCAGGCGGCCGGCACCGAGCCGCTGACCGACTTCCGCTGGCTGACCGACGACCACCTGGTGCAGCGGACCGTCTTCGGCGACGGAACGCTGACCGTCACCGCCAACTTCGCCACCACGGCCCACGACGGCCTGCCGGGCGGCTGCGTGGACGCCGCCCTGCGCGGACGGCCGGGCAGCCGGCGGCTGTGCCCGGGTGACGTGATCTGACGGTGTCCGGTCGGTCGTGCTCAGGCGGGCCCGCCGGGGGACGCGTCGAGGACGGCGAGCGGGTCGCGGGCACCGAGTCCGGACCAAGGGTGCGGCGCACGCCCTGCGGAGGGCGCGTGCCCACCCGACTCGCGGACGGGCCCGGGCACGTCGTCGGCGAACGCGCGACGGCCGACCGAAGCGACGGTCAGCCCACGGCGTGCCCCGCCCCGCGCAGGGCGGCCGTCGCGGCGGCGAGGTGGGCGGCGGGGACCAGGACGAGGTCGGCGTGGAAGGTGGAGGCGGTGAAGACCGGGATCCCGGCCGCCGCCAGCGGGGTCAGCAGCGCCGCCAGCATCCCCGGCACGTCGAGCCCGTGGGCCGTCTGCCCGCCGTAGAACGCGGCCCAGCGCTCCGCGCCCGCATCCCCGGCGCCGGCGGGCCGGACGACGGTCAGGCCCTCGGGGGCGCGGACCAGGGCGAGCCAGTCGCCGCCGGGCACCGGGGCGCCGGGGCCGTGCTGCTCGACAATGAACTCGCCCGGACGGACGGTGAGTTGCTGTGGTACGGCTGCGTTCATCGGGCCAGCGTAGGCCCCTCCGGAGCCATGATCAACTGCGGGCGGTCACGACGCGGGGTACCCCCGGTCGGCCAGCCCGGGGCGGCGGGGTATGGGCCGGGCCGGGCGGCTCGCCTATCGTGGCGTGGTGACCGATCATCGGACTGTTCGGCCTGCTGCCGCCCGGGCGGGCTACCTGCCGGCCGCCTTCGCGTTCGCCGTATGCATGGCCGGGACCACCCTTCCCACGCCCCTGTACGGGCTGTACCAGGAGCGGATCGGCTTCTCGGAGCTCACGGTGACGGTCGTCTTCGCCGTCTACGCGTTCGGTGTCATCAGCGTCCTGCTGCTGGTCGGCAACGTCTCGGACACCGTCGGGCGCCGGCCCGTCCTGCTGTGCGGGCTGGGCTTCGCGGCGTGCAGCGCCGTCGTGTTCCTGGCCGCGGACAGCGTGGGGCTGCTCTGTCTCGGGCGGCTGCTGTCGGGGCTGTCGGCGGGCCTGTTCACCGGCACGGCCACCGCGTACGTACTGGAGCTCGCCCCGGCGCGGCACCGGGGACGCGCGGGCTTCGCCGCGACCGCAGCCAACATGGGCGGGCTCGGCTGCGGACCCCTGCTGTCGGGGCTGCTGTCGCAGTACGCGCCCTGGCCCCTGGTCCTGCCGTTCGTCGTGCACCTGGTGCTGCTCGCCGTGTCGTTCGCCCTCGTACTGACGCTGCCGGAGACCGTCGCCGGCACACGGCCGCTGCGCACCGCCCGGCCCCAGCGGGCCGAGCTGACGCCGGAGGTCCGGCGGGTGTTCGTCCCGGCCGGGATCGCCGCGTTCGCCGGGTTCTCCCTGCTGGGGGTGTTCACGTCGGTCAGCCCCGCCTTCCTCGCCGAGGACCTGGACGTCCACAACCGGGCCGTCGTCGGGCTCGTCGTCTTCGCGGCCTTCCTGGCCTCCACGCTCGGCCAGCTCCTCGTCCCCCGGCTGGGCACCGCGCGGGCCATCCCGCTGGGCTGCCTGGTGCTGATCGCCGGGCTGGCACTGCTGGCGGGCTCGCTCGCGTGGGCCGTCCTGGCCCTGCTGGTGCTCGCCGCACTGGTGGGCGGCGCCGGCCAGGGCATGGGGCTGCGCGGCGCGGTGGGCGAGGTCGCCGCCGCGAGCCCCGCCGAGCACCGCGGCGGCGCGCTCTCGGCGCTGTTCGTCGTCGCCTACTTCGGCATCTCGGTCCCCGTCATCGGCATCGGCCTGCTCACCGGACCGCTCGGCCTGGCCGAGGCCGGCCTGGTCTTCGCCGCCTGCATGGCCCTGCTGGCCGCCGCCTCCGGCGTCTACCTGCTGCGCCGGGCGGACACCGGGGCCTGAGCGCCCGTCACCGGCCCAGGTGGACGGCCAGCGACTCGATCGTGCGCCGGCGCATGGTCATCATCGCCACCGACGAACCGTCCGCGAAGTGGAGCCGGAAGCGCGCCATCGCCTGCGTCCTCGGACGGCGCTCGGCCCGCGCCACCCGGGCCCGCGGCGCGGCCCAGAGCAGGCGGCCGGGCTTGCGGAGGTCCGGGCCCGCCTCGACGAACGCGACCCGGCGGTCGGTGACCGTCAGCAGCCCGGCCTTCCCCAGGGCCGTCTCCGTGGGGAAGGCCGCCGCCATGCTCCCCCCTCCCCCGGCCACCGCGCCGATGCGCGCGAGCGCCGACCCGAACGGCACCGGGTCGGCCCCCAGCGCCCCGACCCCGGCCACCGGGACCACCTTCGCCACGTCCAGCAAGGCCTCGCCCGGCCCCAGCAGCGGCTCCACGGCGTGGCGGTAACGGTTGATCATCTTCTCGGTCACCCCGGCAGGGTAGTGCGCGACGGCCGCCCCGGAACCGCGGGGGTCACGCGGTGGCGAGGGCGTGCCCCAGCAGGGACATCGCGTCGGGCATCACCCGCCGCCAGAAGCCGTCCGTGTGCAGGCCGTCGGGGAAGTGCGCCTCGCGGGCGCGGGCCTGCCGGGCGACCTGGCGGGCGGCGGGGCAGAACGGGTCCTCCTGGCCGCACCACACGCCGAGGGCACCGGTCTGCATCCCGTCGAGGCGCAGCGCCGGCTCGTGGGCCTGCCAGTCCGCCTCGTCGGCGTAGCCGCCGGTGGTGCGGGCGTCCGCCCAGGTGCGGAAGACGGCCGGGCTGAGCAGCGCGACGGCGTCGAGGTTGCGGCCGCCGCGCGTACGGCCGATCGCGTACTGCAGGGCGCCGGAGCCGCCCATCGAGATGCCCATCGCGGCGCGCGGCGTGGGCAGTTGGCGGGCGTGCAGCCAGCCCGGGAGTTCCTCGCGGAGCATCGTCTGCGGGTCGTCGCCGTCGCCGGCGGCGTGCTGGTGCCAGTACGTGGCGTCCCCGCCGTCCACCGCGACGACGGCGAACGGCGGCACGCCTGCCTTGACCGCGGCCGCCAGGAACTGCGGCACGCCCAGGGTCACCATCCCCTGGGCGTCGTTCCCGCGCCCGTGCAGCAGCACGCATACCGGCAGGTTCGTGCTCGCCGTGGCGCCGGGCGGGAGCATGGTCACCATCGTGACGTTGCGGCCCCGCGCCGCCGAGCGCACCTGCTCGACGTGCACCGCTCCCGGCGTCGCGTCGGGCGCGGTGCCGTCCGTGCCGGTCATGCCCAACGCCTTCTTCAGCGCCACCCCGCCGGGCAGCCACCCGGCGAGCATCCCGCCCGCGGCACCGGCCCCCAGCAGGGCCCCGCCGGCCGCGACGCCGGCCCCGATCCGCAGCAGGCGCCGCCGGGACGGGTGGGGGCCGTCAGGCTGTGCCGGGGGCTGCTCGGTGGCGCTGTCGGTGTGCGTGGTCATGTCTGCTGGCCTTTCGCCGTGCGGTTGTTCGGGTGCGGCCACGGTCGGCGCGCGGCGGTCCACAGCAGCGGCACACATGAGCACGTTTCCCCCGGTCAGGCCGGTTCGGGCGACCGGCCACCGTAGGTGACGAGGGATCGGACCACGCGGTTCCGCCCCTCGGCGAGAACGCCGGACGGCCAGGAGGCGCCGCGGCGGTCCGGGGGCGGCGGCGCCCTCTTGCTCAAGAATTCAACATTCCACGGAAAGGCGGCCCGGGGAATTTTCCCCGTATGCGCGAATATCGGCCGGATCGCCACCGGACAAACAAGGCCGAGGCCTTTTGGGAGACGGGTCCGGAGCGGCCACGCACGGCATCTTCCCAGCTCCTGGGTGTGCCTGCGCTTTGTCTCTTACCTGGCCTTCGGTCCGGAAAAGTATCTCTTGCAGCACGTCTGTCCGTGAATTCCGGGCAGCCCGCCCGTTCTGACAGAAAGCTTGTCCCTCGATGTCCCGGCTGTTTCAATGCTGGATGTCGATGCGGGCGGTCCCGTCGCGCTCGACGGCCGACAGCGTAATTTTCCCGGCGTCATCCATCGCACAAGGGGGAACCACATGCGCACAGTACGAGCTGCCCTGATGGCCGGAGCGGTGCTCGCGGCGACGGTGGCCATCGCGGCCCCGGCCCAGGCGTCCTCCCGCTGCAGCCCGATGAACGGCTACGGCGAGCAGATCTGCGTCGACGGCGTGTCCTACAACCGTGCGGAGGACGTCTCCACGGTCTTCTTCACGCTCCGCGGGCCCTGGACCGACTACCGGGTCTACATGAACGGCACGTCCGGCCTCTACTACCCCGGCTCCCACGCGTTCGGCATCAACGGCCACCTGAACACCAGCGTATGTGTGTCCGAGTCGACGTACGGGTGGGAGTGTGTCTGAGCCGACCGGCGGGTTCTCCGGAATCCGCCGCTGAGGGAAGGGCCGGACCTCCTCGGCGGTTTCTAGCGGTCGTCGCAACACGTGGTCGGTTGGTTAGGCCGCGATGAGTTTATGCAGGCGCTCGGCTGGGGTTTCCCAGCCGAGCG
>NZ_JBEZGX010000098.1:0-20677 GCF_040650235.1 Kitasatospora sp. NPDC048722 | reverse complement strand
CCGTCGTCCGCGTCGACCAGCTGGCGATCCCTCCGGGGGACTCGCAGTACGTCGGCGCCACCGAGTCCCCCGCGAGGCGCCCACCGGGTCGGGCTCGTCCTGGACGGGCTCCTGCTCCCCGCGCGTCTGCCGCAGCGGCGCCGGGCGCGTCAGGGCGGCGAGGCGCCGGTCGGCCTCGGCCTGGATGGCGTCCTTGTCGCCGATCTCGGCATCCGGCAGCACGTCCGGCAGCAGGTCCTCCAGCAGCCGCAGCGGCCGGTACGCGAGGCCGAGCAGGCCCCACACCGTCATGACCGCGCCGACCAGGACGAGCAGCAGGCCCGCGCCGCGGCCGGGGCCGGTGCCCAGCACCAGGCCGACGGAGTCGGCGAGCGCGCCGCCGGGGCGCAGCAGCGGTTCGAAGACGCGGTCGGAGAGCGGGCCCGCGGTGAGGAAGCCGAGCGGCATCATCGACATGGCCAGCATCTGGTTGGTCGCGAGGACGCGGCCCTGGAGTTCCATGCCGACCTTGGTCTGGATGAGTGACATCCAGTGGGCGTTGAGGATGATCAGCGCGGCCCACAGCACGAACATGCCCGCCGCCGTGAGCACGGCGTGCGGTCCGCTGCCGGCGACGACGGTGGCGACGCCGACCACCGACGTGAAGCCGACCATGCCGACCGCGCGGCGCCGGGTGCCGCCCCACAGCGCCATGACGAGGCCGCCCGCCATCGCGCCGACGCCGCCAACGGCGGTGATGACGCCGAGTTCCACGGACGTGCCGTCGGCCAGGACCATCGGGGTGACGAGGACGGTGGCCACCGCGAACAGGTAGTTGAACACGACGAAGAAGACCACCATCGCGACGAGGCTGTGCCGCCGGACGATGTAGCGCCAGCCGGTGACGACCTCGCGCAGCAGCGGTTCCTCCTGCTTGTCGAACATCGCGTCCGGGAAGCGGACGAGCAGCAGGCAGGTGACACCGGTCAGGAAGGTGGCCATGTCGAAGAGGACGACGCCGTGCAGGCCGATCAGCGAGACGAGCACGCCGCCGGCCAGGACGGCCATCGTGTCGCCGGCGCCGGTGCCCAGTTGGGCGAGGCCGTTGGCCTGGCCGAGGTAGCGCTTGGGCACGAGCTGGGTGATCGCTGCCAGGTAGGCGGGCCGCTGGAACGCCGTGCAGACGGATCCCGTGCAGGCCACCACGTAGATGTGCCAGACGTGGAGGTGGTCCGTCCAGTGGAGCAGGCCCAGCGCGAGCATGCCCGCCGCCGCGACGGTGTCCGTCACGATCATGATCTTGCGGCGGTCCACCCGGTCCGCCACCGCGCCCGCGATGGGCAGCAGGAGGACGGCGGGCAGCACCGCGACCACCGAGATGAGCGCGAAGTCGAAGGCGGAGCCGGTCTGTTGGTAGACCCAGACGCCGAGCGCGAAGCCGGACAGGCTCGTACCGATCATCGAGACGAACTGGCCGATCGCCACCTTGGCGAAGGTCGCGAGCTCGGCGCGGGCCGCCGGGCGCTTGGTCGCGACCTGTTCGGCCACGCCGCCCGTCGCCGCGAACCCGGCCAGGACGCGGGCGAGTTCGGCGGCCTGGTGCTTCAGGAAGTAGTGCCCGGCGCGCGGGATCACGGCGAGGTCGACGGTGGCGCCGAAGTGCTCCCACTCGGCGTACCGCTCCTCGTACAGCGGGGTCGCGCGGTCCTTCTCCCCCACGACGCACAGGATCGGCGCGGCCATGCGCGCGGGCCGCTCGTCGCCGTAGGCACGCGTGTAGAAGTCCTCGGCCTGCCGCACGTCGTGGCGCAACGCCCGGACCAGGAAGTCCTGTTCGGCCTGGTCGTAGACGTCGGTGAAGCCGCCCATCGCGCGCAGGTAGTCGAGGTAGGAGCGGTTGGAGAGCATCCGGTCGCCGGGCATGCGGCGGGCGAGCCACTCGGCGAAGCGGCCGGGCAGGCGGGCCGCCGGGAACGTCCCGCCGAGGGCGAGGCCGCGCAGGTCGACGCCGGCCGCCTCCAGGCGGGAGCCCAGGGCGGTGGCCAGCGCGCCACCCAGGCAGTGGCCGTACAGGAGCACCGGGCCCTCGATCCGGTCGGCGACCTCGGCCGCCAACCGGTCCGCGAGGCCGTCGAGTTCGGCGAGTTCGTCGTCCGGGCGGCTCGGGTCGTGGCCGGGCAGCTCGACGGCGTAGAGCCGGTGCCCGGCGGGCAGGGCGTCGGCGAGCGGCTGGAACGTGATCGGGCTGCCGCCGCCGTACGGGACGCACACGACGGTGACCTCGGCCGCCTCGGTGCCGCGGGTGAGCCTGTGCAGCAGGCGGCGCGGGCCGTCCTGCGCCGGGGCGCCGCCGGCGCGGGCGTCGAGCAGGGCCGCCAGGGCGCGGACGGTCGGCTGCTGGAACAGGTCGATCACCGACAGGCCCCGGCCGATCAGACGGACGGTGCGCACGGCGGAGAAGGAGTCCCCGCCGAGGGCGAAGAAGTCGTCCGCCGGGCCGACGTGCTCGACGCCGAGCGCCTGCCGGTAGACGGCGGCCACGGCGTGCTCGGCCTCCGTGTCCAACTCACCTCCATCAGACGCCTGTTGGACGGGTGACGGCTCCGGCAGCGCGGGCCGGTCCACCTTGCCGTTGGCGTTCAGCGGCAGCGCCTCCAGCAGCACCACGGCCGCGGGCACCATGTAGTCGGGCAGCCGGGTGCGCAGCGCGGCCCGCAGGTCCCCCGGGTCGGGGACGGCGGGCACGACGTACGCGACCAGGCTGCGGGCGGCACCCTCGCCGCGCGCGACCACGACCGCCTCGCGGACCTCCGGGCGGGCGGTCAGCTCGGCCTCGACCTCGCCGACCTCCACCCGGAAGCCGCGGATCTTCACCTGGTGGTCGATCCGGCCGAGGAACTCGATCGCGCCGTCGGGGCGGCGGCGCACGAGGTCCCCGGTGCGGTAGCAGCGCCGGCCGTCGACGGTGACGAACCGTTCCGCCGTCAGGTCGTCGCGGCCCAGGTAGCCGCGCGCCACGCCGCCGCCCGACACGTACAGCTCGCCGGGCACGCCCACCGGCACCGGGCGCCGTCGGGCGTCGAGGACGTGGGCGCCGACGTTGCCGAACGGCAGGCCGAGCGGCACGACGGCGTCCGCCCCGGACGGCTCGGACGCCCCGGACGCCCCGGACGGCTCGGACGGCTCCGGCGGGACGGGCGCGCCGAGCATCGAGACGGTCGTCTCGGTGGGTCCGTAGTGGTTGTGCAGGGGGAGGTCCGGCCGGGCGGCGCGGATGCGGGCCACCAGGTCGGGGCGCAGCGCCTCGCCCGCGCAGATCAGCAGGCGTGCGGGCAGCACGCCCGCGAGGCCGTCGCCGTGCGCGGCCAGGCCCTCCAGGTGGCTGGGGACGAGCTTCATCGCGTCGATCCGGTGCTCGGCCGCGTACCGGGCGAAGGCGGCCGGGTCGGTGGCCTGTTCGCGCGTGAGCAGGTGCAGGCAACCGCCGCCGGTGAGGGCGCCGAACACGTTGGTGGTGCCGAGGTCGGCGGCGAAGGTGGAGACCAGCGCCCAGTTCCAGCCCTCGCTGCCGGGGCCGATGCGCTCGCGCAGTCCGTGCAGGTAGTTGCGGTAGTTGCGGTGCTCGACGGCGACGCCCTTGGGGGCGCCGGTGGAGCCGGAGGTGAAGACCAGGTAGCAGAGGTGCTCGGGGCGGACGTCCACCTCGGGCGGCCCGGCGCACGGCTCCGCCGGGGTGGTGAGCGGCGGGACGACGACGGCCCCGCCGGGTACGCGGGCGCGGAGGTCGTCCGTGGTGACGACGGTGACGGCGTCGGCGGCGGTGAGCAGCGCGCCGATGCGCTCGTCCGGGTGGACCGGGTCGAGGGGCAGGTAGGCGCCGCCCGCCTTGAGGATGCCGAGCATCCCGACGACGAGGGCGGCCGAGCGCTCGGCGAACAGACCGACCGGGCGGTCCGGGCCGACCCCGAGGGCGCGCAGCCGGTGGGCCAGCGCATTGGCGCGCCGGTCGAGTTCGGCGTAGGTGAGGACGCCGTCGGATCCCCGGACCGCCGGCGCGTGCGGGGTGCGGCGGACCTGCTCCTCGACCAGGCCGTGCAGGGTGCCGGTGAGGTCCCAGGTACGCGCGGTGTCGTCCCAGGCATCGAGGCGGCGCTGCTCGGACCGGGTGAGCAGCGGCAGCTCGGCGAGCGGGCGGTCCGGGTCGGCGGCCATCGCGTCGAGGACGGTGGTGAGGTGGCCGAAGAACCGGCGGACCGTCGGCTCGTCGTACAGCTCGGCGCGCCAGACGAGGTCGGCGAGCAGGGCGTCGCCCTCGTCCACCACGGCGACGGAGAGGTCGAACTTGGCGGTGCCGGTGCCGACCGGGTGCCAGTCCACGTCCAGGCCGGGCAGCTCGGGTCGGGCCCGGTCCTGGTTGTGGACGTTGAGCAGGACCTGGAAGAGCGGGGTGTGGGAGAGCTCGCGCTCGGGCGCGAGGGCGTCCACCAGCCGTTCGAAGGGCAGGTCCTGACGGCCGAACGCGCCCAGGGCGCCCTCGCGGACGCGGTCGAGGAGCGCGCGGACGGTCGGCTCGCCGGAAAGGTCGGTGCGCATCGCGAGCGTGTTGACGAAGCAGCCGACCAGCGCCTCCGTCTCGCTGCGGGTCCGCCCGGCGACGGGCGTGCCGACCACGACGTCGTCGCTGCCGGTGTAGCGGCCGAGGACGGTCTGGAGGGCGGCCAGCAGCACCATGTACGGGGTCGTGGCGGTGCGTTCGGCGAGGGTGCGGATGCGACGGGAGCGCTCGGCGCCGAACTCGGCGGTGATCCGCGCGCCGCGGGTGCCGGCGACGGCCGGTCGGGGCCGGTCGGTGGGCACGGTGACGGTGGTGGCGGCGCCGCGCAGCCGCTCCAGCCACCACGCCTCCTGCGCGGCGAGCTCGGCGGCCTGCCCGGTGCGCTGCCAGTGCGCGACGTCCGCGTACTGGACGGGCAGCGGCGCCCACGCGGGCGCCCGGCCCTCGCGACGGGCCGCGTAGGCGGCGCCGAGGTCGGCGAACAGCACCCCGAGGGACCAGCCGTCGGCGGCGATGTGGTGCAGGACGAGGCTGAGCACGAAGCCCTCGCCCGTGCGCAGCAGGACGGCCCGCAACGGCAGCTCGGCGGCGAGGTCGAAGGGCCGGGCGGCCTCCTCGGCGAGCCGGGCGTCCACGTCGGCGGCCGGGAGGTCGGCGGCGGCGAGGGCGAAGCCGCCTGCCGTGAGCAGTTCGGGCCGAACCTCCCCGTCGGACACCGGGTAGACGGTGCGCAGCACCTCGTGCCGGTCGACGACGTCCGCGAGGGCGGCGGCCAGGGCCGCCTCGTCGAGTGCCCCGGCGATGCGCAGCGCGAGCGGGATGTGGTAGGCGGCGCTGTCGGGCTCGTACTGGGCGAGGAACCACATCCTGCGCTGCGCGGAGGAGAGCGGCATCGGCTCGTCGGCGGGGCGCGGCCCGATGGCCGCCCTGGCCGGCCGCGCTGCGGCCTTGGCGGCCTTCGCCTTGGCGAGGCGCTGCCGCAGCAGTTCCCGGCGCCGGGCGTCGGCGGCGCCTTCTCCTGGTCGGTCGGTCATGCGTAGTCCCCCATGGTGGTGTCCCCCGCTGCGTCGTCGCCCGCTGCGTCGTTTCCGAGCGTGGCCGGCTCGTCGTCGAGGTCGGCGAGCAGCAGGTCTTCTATGCGGCGGGCCATGGCGGCCAGGGTGCGGTCGCCGAAGACCGCGCGCAGGGGCACCTCGATGTCGAAGGTGTCCCGGATGCGGGCGGTCAGCCGGGTGGCGAGCAGCGAATGGCCGCCGATGCTGAAGAAGTCGTCGTGGCGGGAGACCCGGACCGCGCCCAGGACCTCCTGCCACACCTCGGCGAGGATCTCCTCGCAGTCGCCCTCGGGCGGTGCGCCGAGGCCGCCCAGCTCCGGGGCCGGCAGCGCGGCCCGGTCGACCTTGCCGCTGGGCGTCAGCGGGAGGGCGTCGAGCAGCAGGAGCCCGGCGGGGACCATGTAGTCGGGCAGGCGGGCGGCCAGGGCGAAGCGCAGGTCGTCCTCGGTGAGCGTGCCGTCCGTGACGGCGTACCCGGCGAGGACCGGACCCGTGGGCGTGTCGACGAGCCGGGCGGCGCCCGCCGTCACACCGTCCACCGAGGTCAACGCGGCCTCGATCTCGCCGAGTTCGATCCGGAAGCCGCGCAGTTTCACCTGGGCGTCCGCGCGGCCGTGGTACTCCAGCCGGCCGTCGTGGCGGCGGCAGGCGAGGTCGCCGGTGCGGTACATCGGCGCGCCGTCCGGGCGGCCGGGCTCGGCGACGAAGCGGTCGGCGGTGAGGTCGGGCCGGCCGTGGTAGCCGAGGGCCACGCCGGCTCCTGCGATGGCGAGTTCGCCGATGCCGTTGACCGGGACGGGCCGGCCGGTGGCGTCGAGGAGGTGCAGGCGGGTGTTGGCGATGGGCGCGCCGAGGGCCACCACGCCGTCACCGGCGACGAGTTCGGGGGTCACGAGCAGGGCGGTGGACCAGACGGTCGTCTCGGTCGGCCCGTAGAGGTTCCAGAGCGTCCGGGTGCGGGTGAGCAGGGCGCGGGCGAGGTCGGTGGTGAGCGCCTCGCCGCCGCACAGGGCGGTGAGTCCCGGGCTGCCGGTCCAGCCGGCCTCCAGGAGCATGCGCCAGGTGGCGGGGGTGGCCTGGAGGTGGGTGACGGCGGTGCGCTCCAGCCAGGCGGCCAGGGCGGCGCCGTCGGTGGCGGTGGCCCGGTCGGCGATCTCGATCCGGGCGCCGACGGTGAGCGGCAGCCACAGTTCGAGGCCGGCGATGTCGAAGGTGACGGTCGTGACGGCGGCCATGACGTCCTGCCCGTCGAGGCCGACGAGGTCCTCCATCGCCCGCAGGAAGTTGACGATCGCCCGGTGTGGCACCGCGACGCCCTTGGGCGTGCCGGTCGAGCCGGAGGTGTACAGCAGGTAGGCCGGGTCCTCCGGGCCGACCGCGACGAGTGGGGCGACCGGGGCCGCGGCCACGTCCGGACCGTCGGCCGCCACGACCGTCCGGCCCGCGAACAACGCGTCGTGCCGGTCGGCCTGCCCGGCCAGGACCAGCGAGACGCCCGCGTCGTCCAGCACGGCCCGGTTGCGGGCGAGCGGCTGGTCGAGGTCCAGCGGCAGGTACGCGGCGCCGGTGCGCAGCACGCCCAGCAGGGCGGCGGGCAACAGGCGGCCACGGCGGACGGCCACCGCGACCAGGGCGCCGGGTCCGGCGCCGGCGGCGGCCAGGACGGACGCCAACTGTCCTGCGGTCATTCCGAGTTCGCCGTAGGTCAGAGTGCCGTCGGCGGCCGAGACGGCGACGGCCGACGGGTCCCGCCCGGCGTAGAGCTCGTGCAGCCGCAGATCGGCGACCGGGGTGTCCGCCCGGACCATGCCGTCCTCGGCGGCAGCGATCTCGGCGGCCGACAGCATCGCCAACTCCGAGAGCGGGCGGTCCGGTTCGGCGATCCCGGCGGCGAGCACGGCGAGCAGGTGGTCGAAGACGGCGCGCACCGAACGCTCGTCGTAGCGCGAGGTCCGGTACTCGGCGGACAGCAGCGGCCCGTCCGCCGGGAACTCCAGGAACAGCGAGAGGTCCGTCTTCGCCGTCCCGTTGCACACCTCGGAGACGAACTCCAGTTTCAGACCCGGGAGTTCGGCCCCGGCCACCGGGTGGTTCTGCACCGCGACCAGCACCTGCGAGACCGGGGACGAGGCCCGCCCGGACGCACCGGCCGTCCGGCGCGCGTGCTCGACGAACGGCAGCACGCTGTGCTCGGCCGCCTCCAGCGCCACCGGACGCACCCGCCCGACCAGTTGCCGGAAGCTGTCCGCCCCCGCGACGTCGAAGCGCAGCGCCACGGTGTTGATCAGCGAGCCGAGCACACCCTCCAGCTCCGGCACCGGACGGACGGCGAACGGGCTGAGCACGGCGACGTCGGTGCGGCCGGTGTAGCGGTGCAGCACCCCGCCGAGCGCGGCGACCACCGCCATGTAGAGGCTCGCGCCCTCCTCCGCCGCCCACCGCTCGGCGGAGCGCAGCAGCTCGGCCGGGACCCGGCGCTCGATGCGGCGGCCCGCGTAGTCCTGGGGGTCGGGGTGCGGGCGGTCGCCGGGCAGGTGCTGCTCGTGGTCGAGGCCGAGGAGGCCCTCGCCCCAGCGCAGCGCGTCCTCGCGGGCGGCGGCGTGGGCGCGCCGTTCCCAGCGGGCGACATCGGACAACTGGAGCTCGGGCTCCGGGAGTTCGCCGTCCCGGTAGGCGCGGTCGAGCTCGGCGAGGAGCAGCCCGGTGGCCCAGCCGTCCATCGCCGCGTGGTGCACGGTGATCAGCAGCTCGTGGGCGTCCTCGCCGGTGCGCAGCGCGAGGACGCGCAGCAGGCGCCCGGTGGCGAGGTCGAGCGGGCGGGCCGCCTCGGCGCGGAGCGCGGCGTCCAGCCGCGCCTCGTCGGCGCCGGTGAGGTCGTGCACGGGCACGTCGACGGCGTAGGGCGGGCGGACCTCGACGGCGGGTTCGCCGGCGCGGCCGATCACGGCGGTGCGCAGCGCCTCGTGACGGCGGACGACCTCGGTGAAGGCCCGGCCGAGCGCGGCGGCGTCCAGGGTGCCGGTCGCGCGGACCCGCAGCGGGACGTTGTAGAGCGACGTGCCGGCCTCGACGTTCTCCTGGAGCCACAGGTCGCGCTGGAACGCCGTCGGTTCGGCGGGCAGTCCGGGTTCGCGGACGGGCGGCGCGACCGAGGGGCGCCCGCCGCCGCGCGCGACGCGCAGGGCCAGGGCGGCGACGGTCGGCGCGGCGAAGAACTCGGCGAGCGGCACCCGGACGCCGTACTCGCGCTCGACCCGGGCGAGGACGCCCGCGGCGAGCAGCGAGTGGCCGCCGAGGTCGAGGAAGACGTCGTGCACGCCGACCCCGGGCAGGCCGAGGAGCTCCTGCCACAGCGCGGCGATGCGCTCCTCGACGGGGGTGCGCGGCGCGACGAACACCTCGTGGCCGTCCCGCCCGCGCGCCACCACGGGCAGGGCCGCGCGGTCGGTCTTGCCGTTGGGGGTGAGCGGCAGGCGCTCCAGCACGCCGACCGCGAGCGGCACCATGTAGCCGGGCAGTGCGGCGGCGCAGTGGGCGCGCAGCTCGCCGGGCTCGGTCCCGGACGCGGCCTGCACGAAGGCGGCCAGGTAGGCGCCCGCGTCGTCGTGCTGGACGACGGCCACCGCCGCCTCCACCGCCGGGTGCGCGGTGAGCACGGCCTCGATCTCGCCGAGTTCGACGCGGAAGCCGCGCACCTTCACCTGGTGGTCGGCCCGCCCGTGGTACTCCAGGCTGCCGTTCGCACGCCGCCGGACGAGGTCGCCCGTGCGGTAGCAGCGCTCGCCGCCGACGGTCACGAACCGCTCCTCGGTGAGGTCCGGGCGGCCGTGGTAGCCGTGTGCCAGGCCCTCGCCCGCCAGGTACAGCTCGCCGATCCCGCCGTCCGGCACGGGCGCGCGCCGCTCGTCCAGGACGTGCGCCGTCGTGCCGTCGACCGGGCGGCCGATGAGCGGTTCGCCGGTCTCGTCCCGGCCGACCAGGGCCCAGGTGGAGTAGACGGTGTCCTCGGTGGGCCCGTACAGGTTGTAGAGCCGCTCGACGCCGGGCTGCGCGTGGACCTGGTCGGCGAGCCGGCGCGGCAGCGCCTCCCCGGCCAGGTTGACGACCCGGACGCCGGCGGGCAGGCCGCCGCCGCGCAGCAGGGCCGCCATGGCGCTGGGGACGGTGTTGACGAGGGTGACCGCGTCGCGCGCGGGCAGGTCCGGCAGGGCGAGGGCGTTCTCGGCGACGAGGACCGTGCCGCCGACGGCGAGCGGGAAGAAGACCTCGTAGACCGAGATGTCGAAGCACACCGACGTGGCGAACAGGACGCCCGCCACGTCCTCGGGCCGGTAGGTGGCGGCGGCCCAGCGCAGCAGGGCGTTGACGCCGCGCTGCGGGACGACGACGCCCTTGGGGCGGCCGGTGGAGCCGGAGGTGTACAGGACGTACGCCGCCGCCGCGTCGGTGCTGCCCACCGGCGCGACGGGAGCGGTCGGACCCTGCTCGTCCGGACCCGCGTACAGGACGGCGGCCCCGGCCCCCGCCACGAGGTGCTCGTGCGCCCGGTCGGTGAGCACGACCGGCGCCCGCGCGTCGCCGATCACCAGCTCCAGCCGGTCCTGCGGGTAGGCCGGGTCCAGCGGCACGTACGCGCCGCCGGCCCGGAGCACCGCGAGCAGCGCCACCACCAGCTCGGCCGAGCGCGGCAGGCACACGCCGACCAGCGTCCCGGGGACGACCCCCGCCCCGGCGAGGCGGGCGGCGGTGGACGTCAGGCGTTCGCCGAGTTCACGGTAGGTCAGGCGGCGTTCGCCGTCGATCACGGCGAGGGCGTCCGGCGTGCGTCTCACCTGGGCCTCGATCAGGCCGGCGAGGGTGGCCGTGGGATCCAGTGCGGGGAATTCCGTCGAACTCATCCACTACTCCTGAGGGGTGGCCCGGGCGCCGGCTCGTGGCCGGTGCGGATGGGCGGTGTGCCTCCGGAGATGATGGGGTAAAGATGTTCGCACTACCAGCACAATTCCACCACGCGTTCGATATGCCGGAAAGGTCGCCTCCGATTCGGCCCTGAGCGGTGCGGGATCATGACGCGGCGTCGACCGCTTTCCTACGGAACGTCAACTTCCTTGTTGCGCACCTCAGTTGACATGCACATTTGACGCCGGGCGCTCCCAGGGCCGGGAGCTCCCCGGCGTGAACCCGGCCTCCCGGGCGTTGTCGAGCGCGGCGGCGAGGTTCAGCCGCCCCGGCTCCTCCAGGAAGCCCAGGACGGGGGCGAGCTCACGCCCGGTCGGTCAGGAGCGACTCCACCCGGTCCAGGTCGACCCGGACGAGCTGCCACCGGTTGCTGCTGCCGTCGTCGTGGCCGAGCCCGTCCCCGCCCGCCCGGTAGCCCAGCTGATGCCGGTCTGCAGGACCGACATCATCCCGCCCATCAGCCAGGACTCCCGGGGGGGGCGGCGGCAGGTCGTTGGACATCGGCACTCCTCGGGCCGTGATCGTTTCCGGACGACAGGCGCGCCGGCAGCGGCCGGGGTTCCCCGGGTTCGGCCTGCGTCACCGCCGCGTCACGCGAGGCGTTCCGGGCGGTGCGGGGACGGTGACGCCGCCGTGATGGCCGGCCCGGACGCTGGGCGGTGTCCGCGGGCGCAGCCGTTGCCCTCGCGAAGGGAGCCACGATGCCCATCAGCCCCACCTGTCCGGGCGTGTACATCGACGAGCTGCCGAGCGCCGTGCGCACGATCGTCGGCGTGCCGACGTCGATCGCCGCGTTCGTCGGGACGGCGCCGCGCGGGTCGGTGACGGACCCGGTGCACATCACCGGCTGGGCCGACTACGAGCGGGAGTTCGGCGGCCTCGACCGCACCTCCGACCTCAGCTACGCGGTCTACCAGTTCTTCCAGAACGGCGGCGCCGAGGCCGAGATCGTCCGGATCGCCGCCGTGAAGCCGAAGAACGCGCCGGCCGACGGGCCCAGCTACCCCGAGCCCGCCGCGCTCGCCCTCCCCGCCGCCTCCGGCGCCGCCGCCGACGCGGTCACGCTCACCGCCGTCAGCCCCGGCGACTGGGGCAACCACCTGCGGGCCCGGGTCGACTACCAGACCCGCGACAGGGCCGCGAGCGCCGCCGACCAGAAGAGCTTCAACCTCACCCTGCGCGACGCCGTCACCGGCGTGACCGAGAGCTACCTCAACGTCAGCGCGCTGCCCGGCAGTCCCGACCGGCTGAGCGTCGCCCTCGCCGCCTCCGCCCTCGTCACCGTCCCGGCCTCGGCGGACGGCAGGCTGCTCGCGGCCAACACCGACATCCCGGCCGGCCAGGACCCCTTTCCCGACGGCAAGGGTCCGGGCCAGGGCAACTGGTACGTCACCGCCGGCGGCGGCCTGGACGGGACCGCGACCCCGGTCGCCGCCGACTACCTGGGCGACAGCTCCCCCGTCAAGGACGGCAAGCAGGGCATCTACCAGCTGCTCAAGACCGACATCTTCAACATCCTCTGCCTGCCGGGACCGCCCGGCCAGAACGGCCCGGCCGGGATCCTCTCCCAGGCCGCCGAGCTCTGCCTGGAACGCCGGGCGATGCTCGTCGTCGACCCGCCGGACGCGTGGCACGGCGTGGCCGACGTCGCCAGGGCCGCCGCCCCCGGCGGCACCGGCCTGCCGCTCGCCGGCGACCCGGCCGCCCGCAACGCGGCCCTGTACTTCCCGCGCGTCCTGCTCGCCGACACCGAACAGCAGAACCACGTCCGCGACTTCCCGCCCTGCGGGGCCGTCGCCGGGGTATGGGCCCGCACGGACGCCGCGCGCGGCGTCTGGAAGGCCCCGGCGGGCACCGACGCGGGCCTCGCCGGCGTCGTCGCGCCGCTCGTGCCGATGACCGATCCGGAGAACGGCATCCTCAACCCGTACGGCGTCAACTGCCTGCGCCGGCGGCCGGTGTTCGGCAACCTCGTGTGGGGCGCGCGGACGCTGGTCGGCGCCGACGTCCTCGCCGACCAGTGGAAGTACGTCCCGGTGCGCCGGACCGCGCTGTTCATCGAGGAGAGCCTGTTCCGCGGCACCCAGTGGGTGGTGTTCGAGCCCAACGACGAGCCGCTGTGGTCCTCGATCCGGCTCAACGTCGGCGCGTTCATGAACACGCTCTTCCGCCAAGGGGCCTTCCAGGGCCGCACGCCCAGGGACGCCTACCAGGTGGTGTGCGACGCGACGAACAACCCGCAGAACGACATCGACCGCGGGATCGTCAACATCCAGGTCGGCTTCGCCCCGCTCAAGCCCGCCGAGTTCGTGATCATCCACATCCAGCAGCTCGCCGGCCAGATCCAGGTCTGAGCGCACCCTCACGGAGAGACAGACCATGGCCGACAGCAGGACGAAGCGCCGCGACCCGTACAAGAACTTCCGCTTCCGGGTGAAGTTCGGCGGCGGCACCGACTACATCGCGGGCGTCAGCAAGGTCACCGGGTTCAAGCGCAGCACCGAGGTGATCAAGCACCGCAGCGGCGGCGACCCGGCCACCAGCACCAAGCTGCCGGGGCGCACCGAGTACGACGCGATCACCCTGGAGCGCGGGGTCACCGGCGACAAGGTGTTCGAGCAGTGGGCGAACCGGGTCTGGAGCCTGACCAACGCGAGCGGCGGGCTGGAGTCCTCGCTCAAGGACTTCCGGCGCGACATCATCGTCGACGTCTTCAACGAGGCCGGCCAGAAGGTGCTCTCCTACCAGGTGTTCAACTGCTGGGTGTCGGAGTACCAGCCGGTCTCCGACCTCGACGCCAACGCCAACGCCGTCGCCATCCAGCACATCAAGCTGGAGAACGAGGGCTGGGTGCGCGAGGACCTGCCCGAGCCCGTGGAGCCGTCCTTCGAGGACCCGGCCTGACGATGGACGAACTCACCGAAGCCGGCCCGCTGACGGAGGAGGGCCTGCTCGCCGTCTGGGAGGCCGGGCGCGGGCAGGACCCGGTCCGGCGCGCCCTGGTGCTCGCCGCGGCGGGCGGCGGCGATCCGGCGGCCGTCGCGGACCTGGCCGTCGGGCGGCGCGAGGAGCTGGTGCTGGGCCTGCGCGTGCGGTGCTTCGGCCCCGCCCTGACGTGCGCCGTCACCTGCCCGTCCTGCCGGACGGAACTGGAACTGGAACTGACCGTGGAGGACGTGACGGCCGCGGCTCCGGAGGCCGAACGCGTCGTACGGGCCGGGGGTTTCGAGCTCGCGTTCCGCCCGGTCACCACCCGGGACCTGCTCGCCGTCCGGGGCGCACCGCGCGCCGCCGCCCGGCGGGCCCTGCTCCGGCGGGTGCTGACCTCGGCGGTCGCGGCAGGCCGGCCGGTCGCCGCCGACACGCTCCCGGCGGACGTCCTGGAGGCCGTGGCCGGCGCCCTGGCGACGCGGGATCCGCAGGCGGACGTCCGGCTGGACCTCGACTGCGTGGAGTGCGGCCACACCTGGACGTCCCCGTTCGACGCCTCCGGTTACCTGTGGGCCGAACTCGACGCCCACGCCAGACGGTTGCTCCACGACGTGCACGGGCTCGCCACCGCCTACGGCTGGACGGAGGCCGAGGTGCTCGCGGTCGGACCCGAACGGCGGCAACTGTACCTGGAGTTGGTGACGGCATGAGCGACTTCGTGAACCACCTGCTGGGCACCGGCGGCGCGGACGGACCGCCGATCCGGCCGCTGATCGGGTCACTCTTCGAGCCCCGGCGGAGAACGCGGGTGTGGCCTCCGCTCAGCGAACCCTCCGTGCTCCCAACGGAGTTGGAGGGAGCTGACCCTCCGGGCGCCGAGCAGGAGCACCCCGCCGGCGCGCTGCCCGATCTCCCGCAGACACCGCGCGCCTCCACCGAGCGCCCCGCCGCCGGGCGCGCACCCGAACCTCCGCAGGCCGTCCGGGCGGAGCCCCCCGCCGGCCCCGCACGGCCTGCGGAACCCGCCGCCTTCGCCCTCCCGACGCCCCGCCGTGCGGGCGCCCCGCCCGAGGAACCCGCGCAGGAGGAGGCCCCACCGGAGCGGCACACCACTCCCGAGGAACCCGCGCAGGACGCCCCGGCGGCACCCGCGCCCGACCCCGTCCGCGCGCACGCCGTGCCCCCCTCCCCCGTCGACGCGGTGCTCGCCGACCCGCGCCTCACGCCCCGGCGCGAGCGCGCCGCCGCGGCGCCGAACGTGCGCATCACCATCGGCCGCGTCGAGGTCCGCGCCGGCCGCCAGCCGCCCGTCCCGCAGCCGCCGCGCCGGATCCCCGGGCGGCGCCCGGCGATGAGCCTGGAGGACTACCTGCGCACCCGCTCGGAGGGGGGCGGCGGGAGGTGAGCGACGAAGAGGCCATCGCCGCCGTCACCAAGACCCTGAGCGGACTCCTGCTCGGCGCCCTGGCCGACGTGCCCGGCGCGGGCGTGGACACCCGTCCGCCGGACGAACTGGTCGACGGCACCCGGGACAAACTCGTCAACCTCTACCTCTTCCAGGCCGACGTGGACGCCACCCTGCGCAACGCCGACCGGCCCGACCTCACCCCCGGCGAGAGCGGCGCTCCGCCGTTCCCGCTCACCCTGCACTACCTGGTCACGCCGTTCGTCAAGCGCGACCCCGGCCTCGACGCCCAACGGCTGCTCGCCCGCGCCGTCCGCGTCCTGAACGACAACCCGGTGCTCCAGCGCGGCGAACTGGCCGCGTTCGCACCGGAGAGCGACGTCGCCAAGCAGCTCGACCGGATCCGGATCACCTGGCAGCCGTTCGGCGAGAAGGACATCTACTCGCTCTGGACGGCGTTCCAGACCCCGTACCGGATGTCGGTCGCCTACGAGGTCGGCGTGGTGCTGATCGACGGCCACCGCCCTCCGACCGTTCCCGTGCCGGTGCTCACCCGGGGCGCGGACGACCGCGGGCCCGTCGCGCAGGGCTTCCTCCCGCTCGGCCTGCCGGCCCTCGACGCCGCCGCGCCGCCGGGCGGGCAGCCCGCCGTACGGGCCGGCGAGACGGTGGTGCTGCGCGGCAGCGGGCTCGCGGCCCCGGCCGAGGTGCGACTGAGCCATCCGCTGCTCCCGGCTCCGGTCGTGGTCGCCCCTGACCACGTCACCGACACCCAGGTGCGGTTCACCGTCCCCGCCGGCACGGCCGCCGGACTCTGGTCGGCCGGGCTCTCCCTCTCCGGGCAGGTCACCGACGAGGTCCCGCTCGCCGTCGCGCCCCGGATCACGCACCTGCCCGCGCAGGTCGTGCGACACGCCGACGGGAGCGCGCAGGTCGACGTCCAGTACTCCCCGGCCGCCCTGCCCGGCCAGCCGGTGCTCCTGGTCCTCGACGGCCGCGCCGTCCCGCCCGACCCGCTGCCTCACGCCGCGCCGCACCCGCCCGGTCACGCGCGGTTCACCGTCCCGGACGCGGCCCCCGGGCGGCACCTGGTGCGGCTGCGGGTCGCGGGCGTGGACAGCCTCCTGGTCGACCGCTCGGGCGCCCGGCCGGCGTTCGACCCGAGCCAGGCGGTGACGGTCCTGTGAACGGCGGGTCGGGTGAGGAGAAGGAGGCCGCCAACGGCCGGTTCCTCGCCGCGTCGCTCGCGTGGTTGCGGCTGCTGCTGCAACGGGCGATCGCGGACGGTCCGGCGCGGACGGAGCCCCCGCGCACCCGGGGGTTCCGCCGCGCTGCGGCCACTCCGGCCGTCGCCAAGGTGACGGACCGTCAGCTCGCGTCAGCCGCGTTGAAGATCAGCGATGCCGAGGCCACCGCCGGCCCGCCCCTCGCCGAACTCGCCGACCGCCTCGGCCTCACCCGCTTCGAGCGCGACACCCTGTTCCTGTGCGCGGCCGTCGAACTGGACCCCTCCATCACCCGCCTCTACGCCCTCGCCCAGGGCGACGAACGCCTCACCCACCCCACCTTCGGCCTCGCGCTCGCCGTCCTCCCCGACCCCGCGTGGGACGTCGTCTCACCGCAAGGCGGCCTGCGATACTGGCAGTTGGTCGAGATCGCCCGACCGCCCGGACAGAGCCTGGTCGGCAGCGTCCTGCGCGCGGACGAGCGGATCGTCAACCACCTCAAGGGACTGAACGACCTCGACGACCGCCTCACCCCGCTCGTCGAGCGCTTGCGCCCCGGCTCCGCCGCCGACCTGCCGCCCTCCCAGCAGGCCGTCGCCGACGAGATCGCCCGCACCTGGCGGCGGCCCGGCACGCCCGTCGTCCAGCTCGTCGGCGCCGACACCCCCGGCAAGCGGCTCGTCGCCGCCCGGGCCGCCGCCGGGAGCGGCCTGATCGTCTGCCGCCTGCCCGCCGCACTGCTGCCCTCCGATCCCGCCGCGCTCGACCACTTCGCCCGGCTCTGGCGCCGCGAGGCCGCCCTCCTCCCGCTCGCGCTCTACCTCGACGCCGAGGACACCGACCCCGCGGACCCGCTGCCCGAACGCTTCCTCTCCCGGGCCGGCGGCGCCCGCCTGCTCGCCGCCCGCGAGGGCCGCCCCGACCCGGACGGTGAGGGACGGCTGCTCGACGTCGCGCCGCCGACTCCGGCCGAACGGGCCCGCGCCTGGCGGGACTTCTACGGCCCGAGGCCCGAAACGGACGCGCTCGCCGCGCAGTTCGGGCTGGAGCTGCCCGCCATCCGCGCGGCCGCCGCCGTCGCCGACGGGGACCCGGCAGCCGCCTGGCGGGCCTGCCGGATCCGCACCCGGCCCCGTCTGGACTCCCTCGCCCAACGCCTCGAACCCAAGGTGACCTGGGACGACATCGTGCTGCCCGAGGCCGGCCGGCGCGCGCTGGAGCGGATCGCCGACCAGGTGGCGCACCGCACCACGATCTACGAGACCTGGGGTTTCGGGGAGCGCATCACCCGGGGCCTCGGCGTGGCGGCGCTGTTCGCCGGCCCGAGCGGCTCCGGCAAGACGATGGCCGCCGAGGTGCTCGCCCACCACCTGCGCCTCGACCTGTACCGGATCGACCTGTCCGCCGTCGTCAGCAAGTACGTCGGGGAGACGGAGAAGAACCTGCGCCGCCTGTTCGACGCGGCCGAGGACGGCGGCGCGATCCTGTTCTTCGACGAGGCGGACGCACTGTTCGGCAAGCGCAGCGAGGTGCGGGACGCGCACGACCGCTACGCCAACATCGAGGTCAACTACCTGCTCCAGCGCATGGAGGCCTACCGGGGCCTCGCCGTGCTGGCGACCAACCTGCGCTCGGCGCTGGACGGCGCGTTCCTGCGGCGGCTGCGGTTCGTCGTCGAGTTCGAGTTCCCCGGCCCCGAGCAGCGCCGGGCGATCTGGGCGAAGGCGTTCCCGGACCCGGCCCCGCGGGGCGGTCTCGACCTCGACCGGCTCGCCCGGCTCCAGGCGAGCGGCGGCATGATCCGCAACATCGCCGTCAACGCCGCCTTCCTGGCCGCCTCCGCGGGCACGCCGATCACCATGCCGCACGTCCTGTCGGCCGCCCGCAGCGAGTTCGAGAAGCTCGAACTGCCCATGACGGAACGGGACTTCGCTTGGGAGGGAGAGCGGCCGTGACGATCGAGCTGCACATCGACCACCTCGTCCTCGACGGCCTCGACGCCTGGGACGGCCTCGACGGCCTGGACGGCGGTCCGGAGGCGATCTCCGCCGCCCTGCGCACCGAGCTGGCCCGCCTCCTCGCGTCCGCCCCGGCGGCGACGTGGCGCCCCGCCCGGGTCGGCGTGCTGCGCGGTCCCGAGGTGACCGTCACCGGCGCGGAGTCGACCGGGCGCGACCTCGCCGGATCCGTCTTCCGGGCGGTGCGCGATGGGCGCTGAGCACGTCCACCGGCCGGCCGACCGGGCCCGGGAGAAGACCGGGACCGCCGGCGCGCCCCTGCCCGCGCCCACCGCCGAGCGGATGGGCGCGGCCCTCGGCCAGGAATTCAGCGAGGTCCGCGTCCACACCGGCGCCGACGCCGACCGGGCGGCCCGCGCGGCCGGCGCCCAGGCGTTCACCGTCGGCCACGACGTCGTGTTCGCCGACGGAGGCTTCGCCCCGGACACCGAGCACGGCGAACGGCTCCTCGCCCACGAACTCGGCCACGTCGTCGAACAGCGCGCCACCGGCCCCCGGCTCGCCCGCCAGCCCGCCGGGCAGCCGGTCGCCCCGCCGCCGGCCGACCGGGGGCTCTTCGTCGACGAGGCGACCCGGTTCCTGAGCGGCGCCGCCGAGTACTACGGCCTCTCCGGCCCGCGTGGCCCGAACGGGAAGCCCCTGGTCCGGGTCCAACCCGCTGCCGTCCCCGGCCGGCTGAAGGACTTCCTGCGGATCCGCGACGGCGCGTCGACCGCGATCACCGCCGTGCTGGGCGGGGACCCGACACGCACCGCCACCCTCCGCAAGGCCTACGCCGACGCGGTCCGCACCCTCCTCACCGCAGCGGCCGCCGCCTCCCCCGGCACGACCACCGACGCGCTGTACCTCCAGCACCAGCAGCTCATCCACGCCTGGGGCTGGCCCGAGACCCGCCTCGACCCGCAGCGGAACGTCCTCCTGGACGCCCTGCCCGCCACCGAACGGGCCCGGATCCGGGTCACCACCGACGACGTGACCCTCGGAGGGATCGCCACGCTCTTCGGCCCCAATCCGCCCGTCCGCCCGCTGCCGCCGGACACCACCGTGACGCTCGCACCCACCATCCCCGCCGCACAGCGGACGGGCCTCGCCACCCTGGCCCGCTACCTCATCACCGACGCCCCACCGCTCCTCGCACCGAACCGGAGCACCACGCTGCGCCTCGACCTCACCGCCCAGGGCGGCGGCCGGGGCACCTACCGCTTCACCGAGGTCCAGCGCCCCGGCCCGCCCGTGCTGCGCGAGGTGCTGGTGGAGCACCTCGCCACCCTCGGGCCCGAGCGCGACCAGAGCCGCCAACAGCCGGGCGGAGCAGCGTTGTTCGCCCGGCACCGGTTCGTCCGCGACACCGCGACGTGGACCGACGACGGCCAGTTCGCCCAGCTCCTCGGCGCGCTGGCCACCGTCCCCGACGGCGTCCTCGCCCGGATCGAGCAGATCAGGTTCGTCCGCGTGGCCTCCCTGCCGAAGGGGCACGACGCCGAGTACTCGCTCGCGGACCACACCGTGTCCGTCGCCGACGGCGCCTTCCAGGGGCGGGCCGGCTCCCAGCGTGCCTTCCAGGGCCCGGACCAGCCGGCGAGCGGCTTCCAGCGGCTGATCGCGCACGAGCTCGGGCACGCCTACGACTGGGCGGCCCTGCGCACCGCGCAGAACGCCGCCGAACAGGCCACCGCGGTGCGCAACACCTTCCTCCGGCAGCACGGGAAGCCCAGGCGCCGCGGCGGCTTCACCATCCCGCCCGCCCAGGTCCCCGCCTTCGACCGGCTCCGGCAGGCGGACGAGGCCGCCCGGGCCGCCGTCGGCGCGGCCCGCGGCGAGTCGGGCGCCCGCTTCGAGCGCGACCCGCGAACCGGCCTCAACACCCCCACCGACGTCCTGCCCCCGCGCGAGGCCGCCGCCTTCCGCACCGCCGCGGGCCAGGACGGCGACACCAGGATCACGACGTACGCCGACAGCGACTGGCGCGAGTTCTACGCGGAGTCCTTCGCCCTCTTCCTCACCGACCCGGAGACCCTTCAGCGTCTGCGCCCCCACCTGTACCGGTACTTCGCCGACCGCCTGCCCGCCCCGGGGAGGCAGCCGTGACCGCCCGCGAATTCGCCGAACCCGCCGACCGCACGCCCGTGCTCCGGCGCTGCGGCACCGAGGCCTGCGGGTGCGGGACCGACGAACCGCAGCTGCGGCGCCACGCCGCCGGCGACGGCCCGGCATTCGCCCCGCCGGAGGTCCGCGCGGTGCTCGGCTCCCCGGGGGCGCCGCTCGACGCGGAGGTCCGCGAGCTGCTCGAACCGCGCTTCGGCCAGGACTTCAGCGCTGTGCGGGTGCACACCGACGACCGCGCGGCGGCATCGGCGGAGGCCGTCCGCGCGCGGGCCTACACGGTCGGCGCGGACATCGTCTTCGCGTCCGGCCGCTACGCGCCGCACACCGCCGAGGGCCGTCACCTGCTGGCCCACGAGCTCGCGCACGTCGTCCAGCAGCGGCAGGCCGGCCCCGGGCTCGCCGCCGCGCCGCTGGAGGTGGGCGCCTCGTGCACGACCCGGTAG
>NZ_JBEZGX010000097.1:0-21836 GCF_040650235.1 Kitasatospora sp. NPDC048722 | reverse complement strand
CAAGCCGCTGTGGCAGCTGCTCGCCGACGCCGAACCGGAGTGGCTCGTCTCCCAGGTCGACTTCCGCTACATCGCCGACGCCCTCGACCCGGCGCCGCCGATCCCGTCCGGGCCCGCGGCCTCGTCGTGGTGCCTGGTGGAACGATCTAGGGAGGGCACGTGAGCGTCGGCTCCGGGATAGCGGGCCTGCTGCGGCGCCGGGCCGGGCAGTGGACCGTCCGGCTGCGGCAGCGGCGGACGCAGCGCAGGATCTACCAACTGGCCGTCCTCTGCTGCGCGGCGGCGCTGGCGCCGATGTCCTGGCTGTGGCTGACGGCGGGGGACCGGGTGGGCACGGTGGAGTCGGCGCCGTCGGCGCCGGTGGCGGTCGTCTTCGGGGCGGGGCTGGACCACGGACTGCCGACGCCCTACCTGGAGCACCGCCTGGTCGGGGCGCTGGACCTCTACCGGGAGGGGAAGGTCCAGGCGATCCTGGTGACCGGCGACAACGGACGGGTGGAGTACAGCGAGCCCGACGCGATGTTCCGCTACCTGGTCGACCACGGCGTCCCGGCGGACCGGGTGGTCCGGGACTACGCGGGTTTCACCACGTGGGACTCCTGCACCCGGGCGCACCGCATCTTCGGGGTGGACCGCGCGGTGCTGGTGAGCCAGGACTTCCACGTCAGGCGGGCGCTGGCGCTGTGCCGGGCGGCCGGGATCGAGTCGTACGCCGTCGGGGTGCCGGAGCTGCACGACGTGACGTGGCTGTACGGCGGCCTGCGGGAGATCCCGGGGGCAGGCAAGGCGGCGCTGAGTGCCTGGACGCGGCCGGACCCGGTGTTCCTCGGGCCCAAGGAGGACGGGATCCCGAAGGCGCTGGCGCAGGCAGCCAAGGGGTAGCGGCGGCGGCGCGGCCGGGTTCGCACGCACTGTCGGACCCGTGCGGCATGATCGGCGCGTGCGATCACTGCCGAGCATCATCCACCTCGACATGGACGCCTTCTTCGCGGCGGTGGAGCAGGCGGCCAAGCCGAGCCTGCGTGGCAAACCGGTGATCGTCGGCGGGGTGGGCGGGCGGGGGGTCGTCTCCACCGCGTCGTACGAGGCGAGGAAGTTCGGGGTGCACTCGGCGATGCCGACGGCGCAGGCGCGCCGGTTGTGCCCGAACGCCGCCTTCCTGACCGGGCGGTTCGAGGCCTACCGGCAGGTCAGCGACATCGTCATGCGCCTGCTGCGGGAGCTGTCGCCGCTGGTGCAGCCGCTGAGCCTGGACGAGGCGTTCGTCGATCTGGAGGCCGGCCCGTACGGCCCGGCCCTGAGGGGGGCGGACCACCAGACCGGGGAGCGGCTGGTGCTGGCGCTCGCGGAGGACCTGCGGGCCGACATCCGTCGGCACACCGGGGTGACCGGGTCGGTCGGCGCCGCCGGGTCCAAGCTGATGGCGAAGATCGCCTCCGAGCGGGCCAAGCCGGACGGGCTGGTGCTGATCGAGCCAGGGCAGGAGCGGGCCGTGCTCGGCCCGATGCCGGTGCGGGCGCTGCCCGGGATCGGGCCGGCCACCGAGCAGGTGCTGCGGCGGGCCGGGTTGGTCACGGTGGCCGATCTCACCGACGCGGGGGAGGCGGAGCTCGTCCAACTGGTCGGGAAGGCCCACGGCAGCGGCATCTACGCCATGTCGATAGGGCTGGACGACCGGCCCGTGGTGGCCGATCAGGACGCCAAATCGGTGTCGGTGGAGGACACCTTCGAGGTGGACCTCGCCGACCGGGACCGCGTGCTGCGCGAGGTCGAGGTGCTGGCCGCCCGGTGCGTGCGGCGGCTGCGGGCCGCGGGGCGGTCGGGGCGGACGGTGGTGCTCAAGGTCCGCCGCTTCGACTTCTCGACGCTCACCCGCTCGGAGACGCTGCGCGGGCCGACGGACGACGAGACGGTGATCACCGAGACGGCGCGCCGGCTGGCGTCCCAGGTGGACATCACGGGCGGGGTGCGGCTGCTCGGCGTCGGGGTCTCGCAGCTCGCCGACTACACCCAGGAGGACCTGTTCGCCCAGGCCGTCCGGGAGGAGGCCGCGCTCGAACGGACCGGGGAGGAGGGCGTGGGGGCCGCGGAGGGGCCGGAGGAGCCCGCCCTGCGGCGCTGGATGCCCGGGCAGGACGTCCACCACGCGGAGTACGGGCCCGGGTGGGTGCAGGGCAGTGGTGTCGGGCGGGTGACCGTGCGCTTCGAGACGCCGTGGAGCGAGCCGGGGCGGGTGCGGACCTTCTCGGTGGACGATCCCGACCTGGAGCCGGCCCGGCCGCTGCCGCTGGTCGAGGGCGAGGACTGGGGCGGTCGGCGGTTCGGTGACGGGGGCGACGGCGGCGATGGGGGCGGTGAGGTCGGTGGGGAAGAGGCCGAGGAGGAGGGCTGAGAACGCGTTGCGGCCCCACCTGGAAGGGGAGTACCAGGTGGGGCCGCATTCCGTTACCGGGCCTCGGGCGGTCGCGATGCCCTCCCGACCGCGTGAGGCCCGGGCCCCCGCGCCCTGTCCCTGAGCACGGGGGCGGACGCCTCGTCAGGCGTCGGTCTTGACCAGCTCGTCGCTGGGGATCTGCCCCGCCTGGGCACCGGGGGCGGTGACCGCGGCGGAGGACTTGACGGTGCGGATCAGGAACGGCACGACACCGGCGATGATGCAGACCACGGCGGTGGTCCAGAACGCGTGCTTGTAGGCGTCCAGGGTCGGCAGCTGCACCGGGATCTTGATCGGGAGCTTCATGGTGTCGCCGGTCAGGATGGCGGTCATCACGGCGGTGCCGATCGCGCCGCCGACGGTGCGCAGCACGGAGTTCATGCCGTTGGCGATGCCGCTCTGCTCGACCGGGACGGCGCCGTTGATGTACGCCGGCATCGCGGCGAAGGCGAGGCCGATGCCGAGACCGAAGATGGCGGAGGCGGTGTAGATGTCGCCCTCGTGGCTGTGGCGCAGCGCCAGGTAGGCCATCGCGACGGCGCCGAGGACGCCACCGAGGACCAGCGGCAGGCGCGGGCCGCGGCGGGCGATCAGCATGGCGCCGACCGGGGCGGCCACCATCGAGCCGATGGCGGACGGCAGCAGCATGATGCCGGCGTGCAGCACGGTGGCGGTGAAGCCGTAGTGGGCGAGCTTCTCGGGGGTCTGGGCGAAGTTGCTGATGACCATGAACGAGCCGTACATGCCGAAGCCGATCAGCAGGCCGGCCAGGTTGGTGAAGGCGACCGCGGGACGGGACATCATGCTCAGGTCCACGAGCGGGTGCGCGACCTTGACCTCGACGACGCCCCAGATCAGGGCCACGACGGCGGCGACGGCGAACAGGCCGAGGGTCTTGGTGGAGGTCCAGCCCCAGTGGTTGCCCTGGCTGACCGCGACCAGCAGGGCGGAGAGCCAGCCGGCCAGGGTGAGGGCGCCGAGCGGGTCGGCGCCGCCCTCCTTGTCGGTCACCGGGTCGGACGGGACGCGGAAGGCGACCAGGGCGACGGCGATCAGGCCGAAGACGAGGCCCATCCAGAAGATCGACTTGTAGTTCCAGTGCTCCAGCAGGAGACCGGTGGCCACCAGGCCGAGGCCGGAGCCGACGCCCATCGAGGCGCTGATGGCGGCGACGCCGCCGGTCACCTTCTGCTTGGGCAGCTCGTCGCGGACGATGCTGATCGCCAGCGGCATCACGCCACCGCCGGCGCCCTGGAGGACGCGGGCGATGATCAGCAGGCTGAACGAGTGGGTGCTGACGGCGAGCGCCGAACCGGCGACCAGACCGGCCAGCGAGATCAGCAGCATCGGCTTGCGGCCCCGGAGGTCGCCGAAGCGGCCCAGGAGGGGAGTCAGCACGGCGGCGGAGAGCAGGTTGGCGGTCATCAGCCAGGTGATGTTGGAGCCGGAGACGTCCAGTTCCTTGGCCAGCGACGGCAGGATCGGGACGACCGCGGTCTGCACCACGCTGAACGACAGCATCGCCAGGATGAGGGCCGGCAGGACCCGGGTGGTGCTCTGCTTCTCGGCCGCGGTGGTGGGCTGTGGTGCCTCACTCACGGTTGCTTCCTCCCGTACATAGTGAATGAACTGAAATAACCATGCAGGGAGATACTTCAGAGTGTCAAATATCGAGTGGTTAAGGTTTGGCAAAGGGGGGTCGTCGGGTGGGGGTGGGGGTGCCCGCGGCGGGCCGGGGGTGGGTGCGGTGTGGCGGAGGGACAGGTGGCTGCAGGGAGCCGGCGGGCATGGCAAAGGCTCCCGGTGGGGCCGGGAGCCTTTGGGTGGCGCTGGTCAGGACATGGGGCGGAGGGAAGGGCCGTTGGGGGTGGCGGGGGTGGCGGGGGTGGCGGGGGTGGCGGGGGTGTCGTCGTGGACCTCGACGTTCTCGCGGCGGAGTTCGTCGTGGATGACCTCCTCCGCCGTGTAGCGCTCGACGACGAGGCGGACCCGCTCGATCGGGGCGAGGTACTTGCGGACCACCGGGCGCTCCTCGCGCAGGGTGACCTCCTCCACCGCCTCGGCGATCTCCTTCTCGGTGAGGGTCGCCCGCTCGGCGTCGCCCACCGGCATCCGCTCCACCCGGACGCGTTCGCGGACCACCGGGACCCGGCGCTCGACCTGCTCGCTCGTCACGTACTTGCGCAGCTTCGCCGTGCCCAGTACGTGCCACTCGGTGGTGATGTCCAGCCGCTCCTCGCGGCAGGTGATCTCGACCGGGCCACTGGGGGCGGACGGCGCCCCGGTCGCCGGAGCGCTCTGGGGCCTGGACTGGGCGGGTGGTTGGGCGGTCGTGGTCGCGGCCGCCATCGGGGCGGCTGTCGGCGCGGGGGTGCTGAGGGTCCGCACGTGGGCCTCCGGGGCGGTCGTGGTGGGAGCGGCGGTGAGGGTGGTCGTGGTCATGGGGGCGACGGTCGTCGTGGCGGCGGCCGCGGCGGTGCCGAAGTCGAGGTCGGGCTTCGGCGGTCCGGCGTCGCCGTTCACCGGCCGGCCGTTCGCCGGGGTGTCGAGGCCGTAGTAGCGGTAGAGCTGGAGCTCCTGGGCCGGCGACAGGTGCTGGCCGACGCCGAAGTCCGGCGACTCCTTGACCAGCGACTTGTCGTACGGCACGCGGAGCTCGTCGCCGGAGAACTCGCTCGTGGTGAGCGGGACGAAGGCGTCCCGGCCGAAGATGCCGGTGCGGACGGCGGCCCACTCGGGCTGGCCGGTGGCGTCGTCCAGGTACACCTCGTCAACCGTGCCGATCTTGTCTCCGTTGCGGTCGACCGCCTTGTGGCCGATGAGGTCGCGGGGGTCGATATCGGTTTGCACTCTTTCCTCCAGTGCGCTGCGCCTGCGGAACTCCCGCAGGACGGCGGCCGGAGCACCCGTGCCGTCCGCCACTTCACACCAAAAGCCATCAACCGGACGGCCGCGAGCGGGATGCGTCCGGACGGGCTGCGGGGTGGGCCGTTCGGGGGACGCGCGTAGACCCCGGGTGACCGGACACACCCGTGATCGAACGGGCTCCCGCTGGTACCCTGGGCCGCGACCGCCGAGCCCGCTCGGGAGAGTCCCCGAAGGCGAAAACCGCTGGTCGGGGCGCCGAAGGAGCAACTCCTCCCCGGAATCTCTCAGGCATCCGTACCGTGTGGGATAGGTCACTCTGGAAAGCAGGGCAGGACCGCCGGCGAGGGAGCCGACGGCCACCACCCTCACCGACGGTGCAAGCCGGCGGAGCGCCCACAGCGCGCCGCGCGGGCGAAGCTCTCAGGTCCCGATGACAGAGGGGGAGGCCTGTCGGGTCCGCCCGCCACCAGGCCCACCCGCTGTCCGCAGCGGTGCAGGCCGACCGGCGTGCGTACCCCCGCCGGTCCGTGACCAGGAGGCCTCGACCACCATGAACGCCCAGTCGAACGCGGGACGCCCGAGCGGCGCCGTCACCCTCACCGAGCTCGAGCAGGCCAGCCCCTTCGAGAACCGCCACATCGGCCCCGACGCCGCCGCGCAGGAGAAGATGCTGGCGCAGGTCGGCTACGGCTCGCTGGACGAGCTCGCCGCCACCGCCGTGCCCGAGGCGATCCGTTCCATCACGGGTCTGGACCTGCCCGCCGGCCGCAGCGAGGCCCAGGTCCTCGCGGAGCTGCGCGAGCTGGCCGGCCGCAACCAGGTGCTCCAGCCGATGATCGGCCTGGGCTACTACGGCACCTTCACCCCGCCGGTGATCCTGCGCAACGTCCTGGAGAACCCGGCCTGGTACACCGCGTACACCCCGTACCAGCCGGAGATCTCGCAGGGCCGCCTGGAGGCGCTGCTCAACTTCCAGACCCTGGTCTCCGACCTGACCGGCCTGCCCACCTCGGGCTCCTCGCTGCTCGACGAGGGCACCGCCGCCGCCGAGGCGATGGCGCTGGCCCGCCGCGTCACCAAGGTCAAGGGCGGCGTGTTCCTCGTCGACGCCGAGACCCTGCCGCAGACCGTCGCGGTGATCAACACCCGCGCCGTGCCGACCGGTGTCGAGGTCGTCGTCGCGGACCTCTCCGAGGGCATCCCGGCCGAGATCGCCGAGCGCGGCGTCTTCGGCGTGCTGCTCCAGTACCCGGGCGCCACCGGTGTCGTGCGCGACCTCGCCCCCGTCATCGAGCAGGCCCACGGCCTCGGCGCGATCGTCGCGGTCGCCGCCGACCTGCTGGCGCTGACCCTGCTCAAGTCGCCCGGCTCGCTCGGCGCCGACATCGCCTGCGGCACCTCGCAGCGCTTCGGCGTGCCGATGGGCTTCGGCGGCCCGCACGCCGGCTACCTGTCGGTGCGCGCCGAGTACGCCCGCTCGCTGCCCGGCCGCCTGGTCGGCGTCTCCGTCGACTCGGACGGCAACCGCGCCTACCGCCTGGCGCTGCAGACCCGCGAGCAGCACATCCGCCGCGAGAAGGCCACCAGCAACATCTGCACCGCCCAGGTGCTGCTCGCCGTCATGGCCTCGATGTACGCCGTCTACCACGGCCCGGACGGCCTGGCCGACATCGCCCGCCGCACCCACCGCTACGCCGCCGCCCTCGCCGAGGGCCTGCGGGCCGGCGGCGTCGAGCTGCTGCACGGCGAGTTCTTCGACACCGTCACCGCCGTCGTCCCGGGCCGCGCCGCCGAGATCGCCGCCGCCGCCCGCGCCAACGGCATCAACCTGTACCAGGACGGCGAGGACCGGATCTCGGTCTCCACCGACGAGACCACCACCCGCGAGCACCTGGCCGGCGTCTGGGCCGCGTTCGGCGTGCCCGCCGTCGAGGCCGCCGAGACCGCCGACGCGCTGCCCGCCGCGCTGCTGCGCGAGGACGACTACCTCACCCACCCGGTCTTCCACAGCCACCGCTCGGAGACCGCCATGCTGCGCTACCTGCGCCGCCTGTCGGACCGGGACTACGCGCTGGACCGCGGCATGATCCCGCTGGGCTCCTGCACCATGAAGCTCAACGCGACCACCGAGATGGAGCCGGTGACCTGGCCGGAGTTCGGCCAGCTGCACCCGTTCGCGCCGATCGACCAGGCCCAGGGCTACCTGACCCTGATCCGCCAGCTGGAGCAGCAGCTGGTCGAGGTGACCGGCTACGACGCCGTCTCGATCCAGCCGAACGCCGGTTCGCAGGGCGAGCTGGCCGGCCTGCTGGCCGTCCGTGCCTACCACCACGCCAACGGCGACACCCAGCGCGACGTCTGCCTGATCCCGTCCTCCGCGCACGGCACCAACGCGGCCTCCGCCGTGATGGCCGGCATGCGGGTCGTCGTGGTGAAGACCCTCGCCGACGGCGACGTGGACGTCGAGGACCTGAAGGCCAAGATCGAGAAGCACCGTGACAGCCTGTCGGTGCTGATGGTCACCTACCCGTCCACCCACGGCGTGTACGAGACCGAGATCACCCAGATCTGCGCCCTGGTGCACGAGGCGGGCGGCCAGGTGTACGTCGACGGCGCCAACCTGAACGCCCTGGTCGGCCTCGCCAAGCCGGGCAAGTTCGGCGCGGACGTCTCGCACCTGAACCTGCACAAGACCTTCTGCATCCCGCACGGCGGTGGCGGCCCGGGCGTCGGCCCGGTCGCGGTGCGCGCCCACCTGGCGCCGTACCTGCCGAACCACCCGCTGCAGGAGGAGGCCGGCCCGGCCACCGGTGTCGGCCCGATCTCGGCGGCGCCGTGGGGCTCGGCCGCGATCCTGCCGATCTCCTGGGCGTACGTCCGGCTGATGGGCGGCGAGGGCCTCAAGCACGCGACCCAGGTCGCCGTGCTGAACGCCAACTACATCGCCAAGCGCCTGGCCCCGCACTTCCCGGTGCTCTACACCGGGCCGGGCGGGCTGGTCGCGCACGAGTGCATCATCGACCTGCGTCCGCTCACCAAGGAGACGGGCGTGACGGTGGACGACATCGCCAAGCGCCTGATCGACTACGGCTTCCACGCGCCGACGATGTCGTTCCCGGTGGCCGGCACGCTGATGATCGAGCCGACCGAGTCCGAGGACCTGCACGAGATCGACCGGTTCTGCGACACGATGATCGCGATCCGCGCCGAGATCGACAAGGTCGGATCGGGCGAGTGGGCGGCGGACGACAACCCGCTGTGCAACGCCCCGCACACCGCCGCCACGCTGGCCGGCGACTGGGCGCACGGCTACTCGCGGCAGGAGGCCGTCTTCCCGGCGGGCGTGAACCCGGCGGACAAGTACTGGCCGCCGGTCAGCCGGATCGACGGCGCGTACGGCGACCGCAACCTGGTCTGCTCGTGCCCGCCGCTGGACGAGTACGGCGTCTGAGCCGGATCCGGCAGGCGTGAGCGGCAGGGCCCCGGCGGTACGTTCGCCGGGGCCCTGCCCCGTTCTCGTGGGCTGCCCCGCTGGTGGTGCGTGCGGTCGGACCGCGGGTCAGGCCGCGTGGGCGACCGGGCGGCGCGGTGCGATCACCCGGCCGTCGGGCAGCAGCTCTCCGGTGTCCTCGAACATGAGGACGCCGTTGCAGAGCAGGCTCCAGCCCTGCTCAGGGTGGCAGGCCACCGGGACGGCAGCCTCGCGGTCCTCGGACTCGGCCGACGGGCACTCAGGACGGTGCTGGCACATGCGTACCCTCGCTTCGCTCTGCGATCCTCCCCGTGGGGCGGCCGCCGACGGCGAGCCGCCGGGAACCGCCGCGCAGTCGGATCCTGTCCGCGCGCCGACCAGGTGTTGAGCGGCGCTCAAGTGGGTAGGACAGGTGGTCCTTCCACGCTGGTTCCCAGTGTCGGCATCCGCGGACGCGCGCGCAGCGATTTGGTGACATGCGCCACAACTCCCGGGCAGAGATCACCCGTTCAGGTGGGGCTGGTTGAGAAATTCGCACAGACGGGTCAGGCGCAAGGTGACCCGTCAGGGCCATGGACGGTGACCCGTCCGGGTGAGTGAGGGGTCCGGAGAGCCCTAAGGTGGGGGTGCCGCCAGGGGCGTCCGGGTCAGGAAGTGCCGAGGAGCAGTGGCTTGGCGAGGGGGGCGCGCGCGAGCAGCGGGAGGAGCTCGGCGGCCGGGTAAGCGCGGTGTGCGGTGACGCCGAGCGGGGCCGGGGCGAGCGGGATCAGCAGGTCGGCGGCCGGGTCGGTGTCGGGGCTGTGCAGCCAGAGCGCCGTCGCGTACTGGCCGGGGAAGGTCAGCAGGCGGGGCTGGTGGCGTACCCGGGAGCCCTGCGCGAGCTGCCAGGCCTGGCGCAGCGCCCGGACGGTGGAGTCCAGGTAGGGGCCGGCGGTGAAGTGGGAGAAGGTGTGGCCCTCGATGTCCAGCACCACTTCCGCGGCGGCGGCCACGTCGGCGCCGTCCTTGATCAGGAAGCGCCAGCCCGTCCGCCGGGCGGCGGTGAGCTCGGGGTGCGGGCCGTCCAGGACGTGGACGGCGAGCGGGTGTGCGGGCAGCAGGCGGCCGGCCGGATGACGCAGCGCTGCGGCGGCGGGCTGGCGCAGCGCGGTCTCCGAGTCGAGTGCGGCGAGGACCGCGCGCAGGGCGCTCGGTGGGGGTTGCGGGGTCTGCAGAGTCATGGCGAGGTCGCCTCTCCGTGTGAGATCGGCGTGCGAGTGCGGCATACCGGCGTGGCGCGGTGTGTCAACGGTGACGGGACCTGGCCGTGTCCGGTTGTGCAGGATCGCGGAGCCGGCGCGGTCGCCGCCCTCGACGAGGGCCTCGGGGCGGGGAGCGGACCGGCCGGAGCGCAGTGCGAATTCTATCGAACAGGTGCGCAGGGTGACCTGTTTATCACAGGCGGTGGCGCCGGGCAAGTCGGCAGATACTCTGAATAGTCGTCAGTTTCCTTGCATTGCAAGCCAGTACACGCCTTCGGGTATCGATCTTCCGGGCGGGCATGATGTCTGGCACGGTCGGTCGGCCGGTGGCTCAGGAGGAGGGGACCATGGGCGAGAAGGTCGTGGCGACGCGCGCGGATCTTGCGGACCGGCAGTTGTACCGACGAAAGCTCCAGGCCTGTCTCGACGCGCTCGGGCGGATGCTGCAGGAGGACCGCTTCGACCGGCCGCGCGCGGTGATGGGTGTGGAGATCGAGCTCAACCTGGCCGACGAGCAGGGCCTGCCGGTGATGCGCAACGCGCAGGTGCTGAGCTCGATCGGCTCCAGCGACTTCCAGACCGAGCTCGGCCGGTTCAACATCGAGGTGAACATCGCGCCGCACCGGCTGGGCGGGCACGTCTTCGAGGAACTGCGCGAGGAGATCGACACCGGGCTGCGCTACGCCGACCGGCGGGCGGCGGAGGCCGGCGCGCGGATCGTCATGGTGGGCATCCTGCCGACGCTGGAGCACGACCACACCGGGCTGGACGCGATGTCCCACAACCAGCGGTACAGCCTGCTGAGCGACCAGATCCTGGCCGCCCGCGGCGAGGACATCTCGCTGGACATCGAGGGCGTCGAGCGCCTCCAGCTGGAGTCGATCACCATGGTCGCGGAGGCGGCGGCGACCTCGCTCCAGCTGCACCTCCAGGTGACGCCGCAGCGGTTCTCCTCGGTGTGGAACGCGGCGCAGGCGATCTGCGGGCCGCAGCTCGCGCTGGGCGCCAACTCGCCGTTCCTGTTCGGGCGGGAGCTGTGGCGCGAGACCCGGCCGGTGCTGTTCCAGCAGGCCTGCGACACCCGTACGGCGGAGCTCAAGGCGCAGGGCGTACGCCCGATCACGTGGTTCGGCGAGCGCTGGGTGGACTCGGCGTACGACTTGTTCGAGGAGAACCTGCGCTACTTCCCGGCGTTGCTGCCGATCTGTGACGACGAGGACCCGCTGAAGGTGCTGGCCTCCGGCGGCGCGCCCCGGCTGGCGGAGATGCGGCTGCACAACGGGACGATCTACCGGTGGAACCGGCCGGTGTACGACGTGAGCGGCGGGGTGCCGCACCTGCGGGTGGAGAACCGGGCGCTGCCGGCCGGGCCGACCGTCGCCGACACCCTGGCCAACGCGGCCTTCTACTACGGGGTGGTGCGGGTGCTGGCCGAGCAGCCGCGGCCGGTGTGGACCAGGCTGCCGTTCGACCGGGCGGACGAGAACTTCCGGCAGGCGGCGCGGTACGGCGTCGACGCCGTCTTCCAGTGGCCGCGCTCCGGCCGGGCGGGGCGCGGCGGCGGGCTGACCACGGTGTCCGCCGTCGACCTGGTGCTCGGCGAGCTGCTGCCGATGGCCTACCAGGGCCTGGACGCGTGGGGCGTGGAGCCGGCCGACCGGGACCGCTACCTCGGGATCATCGAGCAGCGGTGCCTGCGGCGGACCAACGGCGCGGCCTGGCAGAGCGCGACGTTCCACCGGCTGCGGGAGCGGTACGGGATGGACCGGCCGGCGGCGCTCGCGGCGATGACCCGCCGGTACATCGAGCACATGCGGGGCGGCGAGCCGGTGCACACCTGGCCGGTGGGCTAGGTCCGCGGCCGGATGGGGTTCGCCGGGTTGCGGGTCCGGTGCGGTGCAGCGCAAGGCGGAGGGTCGTTCTTGTCCGGGCTGTACTCGGGCGTGCCCGACAACGCGGCGAGGTGCCCTGCAGGGCGTCGCAACACGGTGGGCCCGTCCGGCCACGGCACCAGCGCCCGCCGGCCGGGTCGTGCGGCCGCTGTGTCAGGATGATCGCCCCGGTGGTCGGCCGACGGCCGGAGGCCTGATCGCCGCACTGGAGCCCGCCCGTGACCACCGTCCCGACCGAACCGGAGACCGCCCGGCCCACGCGCCGACTGCTCGGCGCCGAGCTGCTGATCGTCCTCGGGCTCTCGCTCGGGGCCAGCGGCATCAGCGCGGTCATCGACTTCGCGGGCTCGCTGACCGCGCCGCTCTCGCTGGGCCAGCAGGTCGCGACGCTGAACGGCTCGCGGGCACCGGGGCGGCCGTGGCTCGACCTGACCTGGCAGCTCTACTACATCGGGCGCGGGCTGATGCCCGTCGCCCTGGTCGGCTACCTGCTGGTGCGCGAGGGCGCGTCGCTGCGGGTGCTCGGGTTCGACCTGCGGCAGAAGCTGCGCGACCTCGGGCGGGGCGCGGGCCTGGCCGCCGCGATCGGCGGGTCCGGGCTGCTGCTGTACCTGGCCTCGCAGGCGGCCGGGTTCAACCTGACGGTGGCGCCGTCGGGGCTGCCGGACGTGTGGTGGCGGGTGCCGGTGCTCATCCTGTCCGCGTGGCAGAACGCGATCCTGGAGGAGGTCGTCGTCCTCGGTTACCTGCTGCGCCGGCTCGGGCAGTTGGGGTGGTCGTGGCCGGCGGCGCTGGTCGCGAGTTCGGTGCTGCGCGGTTCGTACCACCTGTACCAGGGCGTCGGCGGGCTGGTCGGCAACATGGTCATGGGCGCGGTGTTCTGCCTGGCGTACCGGCGGTGGGGGCGGGTGATGCCGCTGGTGGTGGCGCACGCGCTGATCGACACGGTGGCCTTCGTCGGGTACGCGCTGCTCGCCGGGCACGTCAGCTGGCTGCCTACCCCTTGAGCGTGAGCTTGCTCTGGGACCTCGGCGGGCGGGCGAGGAGCCGGTCGACGTGGCGGCGTTCCAGACCCTGGCCGGGGTCGATGGGCAGCAGGACGCTGTCGCGGCGCCACAGTGCACCGCGCACCAGGAGCTGGGGGATGACATCGTCTATCCACGCGAACGGGCGGCCCCCGGCGTAGCGCAGCAGCGGGGCCCACTTGCGGGACGAGAACAGCTGCATGAGGGGGACGCGCGGGTCGCCGGGCTGCGGGACGTAGCCGGTGAAGCGGACGAAGGGGAGCTCGGGCAGGCCGATCACGGGGGAGATGTGGGTGTTGGCGTGCTCCTCCCAGGTGGTGGCCCACACGAGTTCGTAGGTGTCGGCGAGTTCGCGCAGCCAGTCGCCGTGGCGGGCGGAGAGCAGGACCGAGTAGCCGAGCAGGGTGTGGGTGTCGAACCCGGCGTCCGGGTGCGGGCAGACCGGGTTGAGGACGCCGTCGACGTCCAGGAACAGCAGAGGCTTCGGCACCAGTGGCCCCCCAGGTGGCGGTGATGGACTCACCTGGTCGGACGAACCGCGTGCGCCGGTGGTTGCGCACCACCGGGCGCACGCGGGGCGCAGGGGGCGCTCGCGGAGCCGGGCGCCGGGGTCACCCGAGGTGGCCCCGGAGGAAGCTCAGGGTGCGGCGCCAGGCGGTGCGGGCCTGGAGGGCGTCGTAGGTGCCGAGCGGGTTCTCGTCGTTCATGAAGGCGTGTCCGGCCGGGTAGAAGTGGATCTCCGGGCGGATGTCGGTGGCCTCGCCGATACGGGTGGCGGCCTCGTCGACGGCGGACATCGGGATCGAGCGGTCGTGCTCGCCGAAGTGGCCGAGGACGTGGGCGGTGAGGCCGCGGTAGTCGAAGTCCGGGTCGGGCGGGAGGCCGTAGAAGGGCACGGCGGCGGCCACCTTGTCGCCCGCGCGGGCGGCCAGCAGCAGCGCGAAGCCGCCGCCCATGCAGAAGCCGACCACGCCGACCGCGTCGCCGACGACGCCGTCCAGGGCGAGCAGGTGGTCGACGGCGCCGGCGAGGTCCGTGACGGCGTGCTCGACGGGCAGTTCGCGCTTGAGGCGGGCGGCTTCCGCGCCGTCGTGGGTCGTCGCGCCGCCGTACAGGTCGGGCGCGAGGACGGTGAAGCCCTCGGCGGCGAAGCGGTCGGCCATCGTGGCGACGTGGGTGGTGAGGCCCCACCACTCCTGGACGAGGACGAGGCCGGGGCCGACGCCCTGGGGCGGGCGGGCCAGGTAGCCGTGCGCGGTGCGGCCGTTGCTCGGGAAGGTGAGGTTCTGCCGGGAGCCGCCCTGGTCTGGCATGGCTTCCTCTCGGTGGGTCGGGCCGCGTTCGGCGGTCGTCGGTGGGGATCGGAGGGTCAGCCCATCTCCTCCAGGGCGCGGCCCTTGGTCTCCCTGATGCAGAAGGCCACGAACGGGATGGAGAGCAGGGCGAAGGCCGCGTAGATCACGTACGTCGCCGAGAGGTTCCAGTCGGCGAGGTCCGGGAAGCTCACCGTGATGGCCCAGTTGGCGATCCACTGGGCCGAGGCGGCGACGGACAGGGCGAGGGCGCGGATCCGGTTGGGGAACATCTCGCCGAGCAGCACCCAGACCACCACGCCCCAGGAGAAGGCGAAGCAGAGCACGAAGACGTGTGCGGCGACCAGGGCAACGGTGGCGTGGGTGTTGTCGAGCGTCGCGGTGTCGCCGGTGCCGTGCCGGAAGGAGAACGCCCACGCGGCGGTGGCGAGCGAGAGCGCCATGCCGATCGAGCCGGCGAGGGCGAGCGGCTTGCGGCCGATCCGGTCCACCAGCACCATCGCGATCACCGTGCCGATCACGTTGATGATCGACGTGGAGAGGCTGATCAGCAGCGAGTTGGACTCGTTGATGCCGACCGACTGCCACAGGAACGACGAGTAGTAGAAGATCACGTTGATGCCGACGAACTGCTGGAACGCCGAGGCGCCGATGCCCACCCAGACGATCGGCAGGAGGCCGAAGCGGCCGCCGAGCAGGTCCTTCGGGCGCGGCTTGTGCGCGGACTCCAGCACCGCGCGGATCTCGGCGACCCGGGCGTCCAGGTCGACGCCCTCGCCCTCGACCTCCTTGAGCACCTTGCGGGCCTGCGCCTCGCGGTGGTCGGCGATCAGGTAGCGCGGCGACTCGGGGATGGCGAGCGCCATCAGCCCGTACACCAGCGCCGGGATGGTCTCGACGCCGAGCATCCACTGCCAGGCCTGGACGCCGCCGAGGTGGCCGGTGGACTCGCCGCCGGCGGCCTGGTTGAGCGCCCAGTTGGCCAGCTGGGAGACGGTGATGCCGAGCACGATCGCCATCTGCTGGAACGACGCGAGCCGGCCGCGGTAGGCGGTGGGAGCGACCTCGGCGATGTAGGTGGGGGCGATGACGGAGGCGATGCCGATCGCGACGCCGCCGACCACGCGCCAGGTGGCGAGCACCTGGATGCTCGGCGGGAACATCGAGCCGAGGCCGCTGATCGCGAAGAGCGTCGCGGCCAGCAGCATCGTGCGCACCCGGCCGAGGTGGTCGGCGAGCCGGCCGGCGGCCACCGCGCCGGCGGCCGAGCCGAGCAGCGCGATGGCCACGACGAACGCCGTCTCGCCGTTGCCCACTCCGAAGTGCTTCTGGATGCCGGTGACCGCGCCGTTGATCACGGCGCTGTCGTAGCCGAACAGGAAGCCGCCCATCGCCGCGGCCGCGGAGATGAACACGACGTGTCCGAGGTGGGCCTCTCCGGCGGTGGACCGGGTGTTGGTTGTGGACAAGCGCGCTCCCCGAGGTGGACGGGCCCGTCCGGCGGGGCCGGCGGCGTGCGGGGCGCCGGCCCCGCCGGACGGGCAGGGTACGTCTCACATTCGACCAGTGGCGGGGGGAGGAGGCCCGGTTTCGTGGGCCGATCGGGTGATGCCGTGTCAGGCGTGGGACCGGTGGTCGGTCGTGCGGCCCGTGGTCGGTCGTGCGGCCCGTGTGCGCCGGTGTGACGCGGGTTCAGCCCGCGGTGCGCCGCTCGTGGCGGCGCAGCAGCTGGGTGCGGGCCAGGGTGTCCTGGCCGCCGCCGCGTTCGGCGAGGCGGTCGGCGATCGCGTGCTGCGCGTCGGCCGGCTTCTTGTCGTCGTACTTGAACTTGGCGCGCACCTGGAGGACCGTCAGGCGCAGGCCGCGCAGGCCCGGGAGCAGTCGGGAGAACTCGCCCTCGCCCGGGACGACCCGGGTGTCCGGGGTCTCCGGCTGGAAGTGCGCCAGTTGGCGGTTGAGGATCTCGGCCTTCCCCGCGGCCGACTCCACGACCTCCGCCGTGCACTGGAAGTGGACGGACGCGTAGTAGCTGGTGGGCGTGCCGGGTGCGCCGCGCCAGTGACCGGGGGCGAAGGCGTAGCCGTCGGTGACCGCGAGGGTGACGTGCGGGTCGGCCCGGACGGCGGCGAGCAGCGGGTTGGGCGCGGCGAGGTGCAGCAGGATCTCGCCGCGGTCGGCGTCGAGCAGGAAGTGCGTCGGGACCAGGACGGGGCCTTCGCCCTGCCCGCCGTTGGCGGCGAGCAGGCCGAAGTCCCGGCCTTCGGCGAGCCAGGCGCGCCACTCGGCCTCGTCGCCGCGGTCCCAGGAACGGATCAGCATGGGGTGGACCGGTTCGGTGTCGTGTCGGGCATGGTCGTGTGGGGCACAGTCGTGTCGTGCATGCTGGGGCCCCCGGTCAGCCGGCCAGCTCGCGCAGGTGCGCGGGGAGCGGGACGGTGGTGGAGGCGGCCGGGGTGGGGGTGCCGAAGCCGGTGGTGACGGGGACGACGCCGGCCCAGTAGGGCAGGTCGACGTCCTCCGGGTCGTCGTTGGCGCCGTCGTCGCGGGACTTGGCGGAGACCTCGTCCAGGTCGAGGCGGATCACGGCGGTGGCGGCGAGCTCCTTGGCGTTGGCCGGGCGGACCTCGGCGGAGCGGCCGGGGACGGTCTGGTCGACCAGCGCGTCCAGGGCGACGTTCAGCTCCTCCGGGTCGGTGACCTGGTGGGCGGTGCCGTGCGCCACCACCGAACGGAAGTTGACGGAGTGGTTGAACGCGGACTTGGTCAGCACGAGCGCGTCGACGAGGGTGACGGTGACGCAGACCTTCAGGCCCTCGTCGTCCTTGGCGCCGCGCAGCGGGCGGCTGCCCGTCGAGCCGTGGACGTAGAGGCGGTCGCCGACGCGGGCGTAGATCGTCGGCAGGACGACCGGTGCGCCGTCGGCGACGAAGCCGAGGTGGCAGAGGTAGGTGCTGTCGAGGATCGCGTGGATCGCGTCCCGCTCCCAGGTGGCGCGGTCCTTGTAGCGCGTCGGGGTGGTGCGGGCGGTGCGGGCGTAGGTGGCACCCTCGGTGGTGGCGTCCGACGCGGTGCCGTCCGGCGTGGTGCTGTCCGTAGCAGGGACCGACATGACAAACCTCTATGTACTAGTGCATAATTTGCTTTGTGCTAGGAGACTATCCGCTGAAAGGGCGACGCGCCAGCGAAATCGCGGCCCACATCGAACAGGGCGTCAGCGGCGGACAGCTCGCGCCCGGAACCGCGCTCCCCCCGCTGCGCGACCTCGCCGCCGAGCTCGGCGTCAACGCCAACACCGTCGCCGCCGCCTACCGCCTGCTGCGCGACCGCGGCGTGATCGAGACCGCCGGTCGCAAGGGCAGCCGCATCCTGCCCCGGCCCGCTCTCACCACCCGCGACCAGATCCGCGTGCCCGTGCCCCCGCACGCCCGCGACCTGTCCGCCGGTAACCCCGACCCGGCCCTCCTGCCCGACCTCGCCGCGGCCCTCGCCGCCGCGGCGGAGGCGGCCCGCGCCGAACCCGTCCTCTACGGGCACCCCTCCGTCGACCCGGGCCTGCTCGCCCTCGCCCGCGCCTCCTTCGAGGCCGACGGGCTGCCCGGCGGCCCGATCGCCGTCGCCTCCGGTTCCCTCGACACCGTCGAGCGCATCCTCGGCACCCGGCTGCGCCCCGGCGACGCGGTGGCCGTCGAGGACCCGGGCTGGGGCAGCCTGCTCGACCTGCTGCCCGCGATGGGCCTGCGGCCCGCGCCCGTCCGGCTCGACGACGAGGGCCCGCTGCCCGACTCGCTCGCCGCGGCGCTCGAGGAGGGCGCCCGAGCCGCGATCGTCACCAGCCGGGCCCAGAACCCGACCGGCGCCGCGCTCACCGCCGCCCGGGCCGCGGCCCTGCGCGAGGTGCTGGCGGCGCACCCCGACGTGCTGCTCATCGAGGACGACCACGGGCACGGCATGGTCGATCAGGCCTATCACCCGCTGGCCGGTGCCGGTTCGCGGCACTGGGCGGTCGTGCGCTCGGCTGCCAAGGCGTACGGGCCCGACCTGCGGCTGTCCGTCGCGGTCGGCGACGCGGACACCATCGGGCGCGTCTCCGGGCGGCTGCGGCTCGGCGCGGGCTGGGTCAGCCACCTGCTCCAGCGGACCGTCGCCGAGCTCTGGCGCACCGACGCGGCGCCCGTCGCCACCGTGGCCGCCGTCTACCGGGCCCGCCGGGACGCGCTGCTCGGCGAGCTCGCGGTGCGCGGCATCGCGGCGCACGGCGAGAGCGGGCTGAACGTCTGGGTGCCGGTGCCGGAGGAGACCTCCGCGCTCACCGCGCTCGTGCAGCGCGGGTGGGTCGCGGCGCCCGGCGCGCGGTACCGGATCCAGTCGCCGCCCGGGATCCGGATCACCACGGCGGAGCTCCGGCCGGCCGAGGCGCCACGGCTGGCGGACGACCTCGCGGCGGTGCTCGGGGCGGGTGCGGGCGGGTCGCGGCTGGTGTGAGGTGCCGGTGCCGGTGCGGGTAGGGGTGGTGCGTGTGCGGGTGGTGCGTGTACGGGGGGCGGCAGGCCGCGACTTGTATGAACACGTAGGGGAGGGCGTTCGGCGGCTGAACGGGTGGGGCCTGGTCTGAACCCGCGGGTAACAAAGCGGGAAACCTGCTGCACGTACCTAGCGGTAACCAGCGCTGTCATGCCATCTTCATCGCGCCACCGGCGCCGGCGGCCTACCCTCACACGCGTCTTCCCGTCCCCACACCACGGGGAGACCGAGCCGCAGGAGTTCCGCCGTGCCCGAAAACGGTTCGAGAAACACCCGCACAACCCCGCGACTCGCCCGCAGGCTGCTCACCGCGGCCTTCGCCCTCCCGCTCGCGATCGGCGGCGGTGTCGCCGTCGCCGCGCCGGCCTCCGCCGCCACCGCCGCGGTGCCGAGCGGGCCCACCGCCAGCGTCACGCTCGGTGACAGCTACATCTCCGGCGAGGCCGGCCGGTGGATGGGCAACTCCGCCGACGGCAGTGGCGACCGGAACGGTACCGACCGCGCCTGGAACGGGAGTTCGTACGACCCGAGCACCGTCTACGGTGCCACCGCGGCGAACGGCTGCGACCGCTCCGACGTCGCCGAGGTGACCGGTGCGTCCTCGGTGGCGGCCAAGCAGATCAACCTGGCCTGCTCGGGTGCCGTCACCGGCAACGTCTTCCGCGCCTCCAACGGCGGTCAGTCGCTCAAGGGCGAGGCGCCGCAGGCCGACCAGCTCGCCACCGTGGCCGCGCAGAACAACGTCAAGCTGATCACGCTGTCGATCGGCGGCAACGACCTCGGGTTCTCCGGCGTCATCTCCAGCTGCGTTCAGGACTACCTCTTCTGGTACAGCTACTGCCACGGCTCGCAGCAGTCCGCGATCGACTCGAAGATGCCGGCGGCGATGGCCGGCGTCGGCAAGGCGATCGACGAGATCCGCGCGGTGATGTCCAACGCCGGTTACGGACCGGGGACCTACCGGCTCGTGCTGCAGTCCTACCCGTCGCCGATCCCGCGCAGCTCCGAGATGCGCTACCCCGAGAGCGGCTGGACCCGTTCCAACACCGGCGGCTGCCCGTTCTGGGACGGCGACGCAGACTGGGCACGCGACTCGATGGTTCCGCAGATATCCAAGGCGCTGGCGCAGGTCGCCGCGGCCAAGGGCGTGCAGTTCCTCGACCTCTCCGACATGCTGCAGGGGCGCGAGGTCTGCTCCACGGCCACCCGGCAGCCGACCGCGGACGCCGCGCCGTCCGCGACCACCAGCGAGTGGGCGCGCTTCCTCGACGGCGGGCTCAACACCACCCAGGGCGCGCTGCAGGAGTCGATGCACCCGAACTACTACGGGCAGCAGGCGCTGGGCAGTTGCCTCACCCAGCTGTTCGCGCGGAGCAGCGGGAACTACGCGTGCCGCAACACGGCCGGGCAGGACGCGAGCGGGATGTACCTGGCCGCCGAGTGACGTGAGGCGACCCCGGTCTCCCCCGCGTGGAAGCGGGGGAGGCCGGGGCCCTCGGGGTTCTCAGCCCTTCGCGAGCAGCGCCTGGGCGTGCGCGCGGACCTGGTCCTTCGTCAAGTACGCGTCCGTGTACTCGAAGTCCTGTAGCCGGGCGGGCTGGCGGGCCAGGAAGCCCGTGCGGACGAAGTCGTCGCCGGCCGTCGCGTTCAGCAGCCAGTTGGCGCCCACCCGGAACTTCGCCACGTTGGTGCGCATCGCCATCAGGTGGTAGCCGCGGGCCACCAGCTGCGCCGGCACGCCGCGCAGCTCGACGCCGACCGGCTTCGACACCGCGTCCTTGCCGCCCAGGTCGACCACCAGGCCCAAGTCCTTGTGGTAGTACGGCTCCAGCGGCTGGTGGCGGAGTGAGGCGATCACGTTGTTCGCCACCACGCGGCCCTGCCGGGCCGAGTGCTGGGCGGTCGGCGGACACACCGCGCCGTCGCCCTTCGCGAGGTCCGGGACGGCCGCGGCGTCGCCCAGCGCGAACACCCCGTCGAACTGCGGCACCCGCATCTCCGCCGTCACCGCGATCCGGCCCCGCACCGTCTCCGCGTCCAGCGTGCCGATCAGCGGGCTCGCGGCGACGCCCGCCGTCCAGATCAGCGTCCGGCAGGGGAGCACCCGGCCGTCGGTGAACTTGACCGACTCGGCGCCGACTTCGGCCACCGACACGCCCAGCGACACCTCGATGCCGCGCGCCCGCAGCACCTCCAGCGCCGCCGTGCCGAGGGCGTCGCCGAGTTCGGGCATCAGCTTCGGGGCGATGTCGATCAGGTGCCACTTGATCTGCCGCGCGTCCAGCCGCGGGTAGCGGCGGGACGCGGCGGTCGTCAGGCGCTGCAGGCAGGCCGCCGTCTCGGTGCCCGCGTAGCCGCCGCCCACCACGACGAACTGCAGCCGGGACTCGCGCTCGTTCTGGTCCAGGGTCGTGGAGGCCAGGTCGAGTTGGGCGATCACGTGGTCGCGGACGTAGGCGGCCTCGGCCAGCGTCTTCATGCCGCGGGCGTAGTCGGTGAGGCCCGGGATGTCGAACGTGCGGGTGACGCTGCCCGGGGCGAGCACGAGGATGTCGTACTTCTGCGCGATCACCTCGTCGGTGATCTTCCGGACGACGCAGACCTTGGAGACCGGGTCCACCCCGATGGCCCCGCCGGGGACGATGTGGGTCCGGCGCAGGCTGCGGCGCAGGGACACCGCCACCGACTGCGGCGTCAGGACGCCGGCGGCGACGTGCGGCAGCAGCGGCAGGTAGAGCTGATAGCTGAACGGCGTGACCAGAGAGATCTCCGCCTCGGAGGGCGCCAGCTTGTGTTCGAGGCGGCGGGCGCACTCCAGGCCGGCGAAGCCACCGCCCACGATCAGGATCCGGGGTCGTTCCATCGCTCATCCCTTTACCGTGCGGGTCGTACCGGGAGGGTGCTCATTGCTGTCCGCCACACTCGCACGGAGCAGGGGCGGGTGCCACTGGGGCGGGGCGGATGGGGGCCGCTGCGGGTTCCGCTGCGCGGGGCTTCGGGGTCGTGGGCTTGGGGTGTGGTCGTGGGCTTTCGGGTGGGTGGGGTTCGCCGGGGGTGGCTGCGGGGGTGG
>NZ_JBEZGX010000096.1:0-22736 GCF_040650235.1 Kitasatospora sp. NPDC048722 | reverse complement strand
TTGTCGATCACACCGCTCGACGCCGTCCACGGCGCCGCCGCACCCGTCTCGAAGCCCGCGTTGCCCAGCAGCTGCGTCGGCGTGCAGCCGCCGCCACCGCCCGAGACGCTCCAGGAGAAGCTGGTCGTCGCGGTCTTGCCGCCCGCGTCCGTGACCGTGACGGTCACGTTGTAGTTGCCCGCGGTGGAGGCCGTGCCGGAGATCACGCCGGTCGAGGAGTTGATCGACAGGCCGGTGGGCAGGCCGGTGGCGGAGTACGACAGCGGCGCGGTGCCGCCCGAGGCCTGGATCTGCAGGTTCACCGAGCCGTTCAGCGCGGTGGACTGGCTGCCCGGGTTGGTGACGCTGACGCCGCCCGGGTTCGGCGGCACCTGGCCGACGTTGACGCCCGCCCACGCGAGACCCACCTGGTAGACCTCGTTGCTGTTCGCGCCGTAGAGGTCGGTGGCCGCGCTGACCGTCGCCGTGCGCGCGGCGGCGTAGTCGGTGGTCGAGGTCATGTAGGCGGTGAGCGCCTTGTACCAGATCTGCTTGGCCTTGTCCCGGCCGATGCCCGCGACGGTGACGTTGTTGGCCGTCGGGCTGTTGTAGTTGAACCCGTTGATGCTCTTCGCGCCGCTGCCCTCCGACAGCAGGTAGAAGAAGTGGTTCGCGACACCGGACGAGTAGTGGACGTCCAGGTTGCCGACGCCCGAGTACCACGAGTCCGCCGAGGAGCCGTCCTTGGAGGGCTGGTCCATGTAGCGCAGCGGGGTGCCGTTGCCGTTGATGTTGAGCTGGATGCCGATGAAGTAGTTCGGCGGCGTGGAGGCCAGGTTCGCGTTGAACTCGACCATCTTGCCCATGATGTCGGAGGTGGCCTCGTTGAGGCCGCCGGACTCACCGGAGTAGTTGAGGTTGGCCGTGGCCGCGGTGACGCCGTGGCTCATCTCGTGGCCGGCCACGTCGAGCGCGGTCAGCGGATGGGTGTTGCCGGAGCCGTCGCCGTAGGTCATGCAGAAGCAGGAGTCGTCCCAGAACGCGTTCACGTAGTTGTTGTCGTAGTGGACGCGGCTGTACGCGCCGACACCGTCGTTGCGGATGCCGTTGCGGTTGAAGGCGCTCTTGTAGAAGTCCCAGGTCGCGGCGACGCCGTACTGGGCGTCCACGGCGGCGGACTCGCTGTTGCTGGCGCTGCCGTTGCCCCACGTGTCGGTGGACTTGGCGTACAGCGTGCCGTTGCCGGACGTGCCGTTGCTCATGTTGGTCGTGTACTGGCCGCCGCGGGTGGTGTCCTTGAGCTGGTACTGCCCGCCGCTCTGGGTGGTGGTGAGCGGCACGTTTCCGACGTACACGCCGGTGCCGGTGCCGGTCTCGATGGTCTCGTTCTTGCTGAGCACCTCGCCGGTCGCCGCGTCGGTGACGACGTGCAGGCGGCTCGGGGTGCCGTCGTCCGCCTTGCCGGTGACGACGGTCTCGTACGCGAGCCGCGGGGTGCCCTTGGCGGCGAAGACCACCAGGCGCGGCGCGGCCTCCAGCGCGGCGCCCGACTCGGCGGCCAGCGCGCTCTCCTGGGCCTTCGGCGCGGCGAGCGCGGGGGTGGTGTCCAGGCCCGCCAGGACGGCGTCGCTGGCCTTGGTCACGCCCTTCGTGGCGCCGGCGGCGGTCTGGTGGACGACCAGGTCGCCGCCGAGGACCGGGAGTCCGGCGTAGGTGCGCTCGTACCGCAGGTGGCGGTCGCCGTTCGTGTCCTGGACGGCGTCCTTGGCGACGAGCTTCTCCTGGCCGCTCAGCCCGATGCTCTGGGCGAGGCTCGCGGCCTGCTGGTTCGCCGACGAGAGGAGCTCCGCACGGGCGGAGAGCTGCTGGGCGACGACCGTCGGCGCGTCGGGGGCGGCCGCCTGGGCGATGACCGGGATGCCGGTCACCAGCAGCGCGGTGGTGGCGGCCATGACGACCGCCGCCTTCCGGGCGTGGGTGTAGCGGGACATGCGGACTCCTTAACCGACCGGCGCGGGTGTGCGCACGGTGGAGGGCGACCTGGGCCGCGGGGTTGCGGCGCAGTGGGGGCCCCCGGCGGCGGTGTGCGCCAGGGGTGCAGCGGTGCTCACAGAGTCAGGTGCAGAGGGGGTGCAGGTGTGCGTTGCGCGCAAAGGTGCGCACGGGGAACGTCGCCGCAGCGAGGGAGAGTTGGGGGGGTCCCTCGTCAGCAGCAGGGGGAATCGTGGCAGCAAATGAGCCGTTAATGACAGATGCATGCCATGGTTTGGCCGATTCGAGTCCGCACCGGGCGATCGCGAAGTGCTTCAACCGCGTTACAGGTAAAGGCACTTACAACAACGGTTTTCATGAGCGCCAAATGGTTCGGATCCCCCGCACCGGCACTGACCAGCGCTCAGGCCGGCGTCGGAGCGCCCGGCCGGGACGCAGCGTCCGCGGGGCCCGACACGTCACCTTTCCGGCCGTGCCACCGTACGGTTCCGGCCATTTCGAGCGGTGCCGGGAACGAACCCGGGCCCGGCACCGCCACAACGGCGCTACCGGGCCCGGGAGTCGGAGGTCGTCAGCCCTGGACGAACACCGCCACGGTGCGGCCGGGCACGGTGAACGTGCCGGTCGCGGCGTCGAAGCCGGACTGCTTGACCACCGGGTCCGCGCCGCCCGCCTGGACGGGGTGCAGCGCCTGAGCCGTCCCCTTCAGTGCGGCCACCGTCTGGGTCTGCGCCGTGGGCGTGGCGTTGAAGACCACGGTGACTCCCTTCTCGGCGCCGGCCAGGCCGGTGCCGTCCAGGTGCAGGGTGATCACCCCGGGCGTCTCACCGGCGGTGCCGGAGAGCGGGTAGGACAGCCGCTGCTGGACGTCGGCGAGGGTCGGCAGGGAGAACAGCGGCGAGGACTGCTTGATCCGCAGGAAGTCCTGGAACTGTGCCGTGGTCGCCCGGATGTCGTCCGCGCCGACGGTCAACTTGGGGTTGGCCAGGAGCGATTGGGCCGTCGGCCAGAGCTCCTTGTTGTCCGCCGCCATCGGCAGGCCGCGACCCCAGCCGTTGCCGTCCGCAGCACTCCAGTGGATCGCGTTGAACCAGTCACCCGAGTTGTAGGAGTTCGAGTCGAGCGACTTCGAGCGCAGCAGGTCGCTGCCCGCCTGGGCGAAGCCCGCGCCCTGGGTGAGCGCGGTGAGCGAGAGCCCGAGCGCCTGCATCCGGGCCCGGTCGGCGGAGGCGGTGCCGGTGGGCAGCTTGTAGGCGAGGGCGTCGAACAGGTCGGTGTTGTCGTGGGCGTCCACGTACTCCACCGCCTCGCCCGGCCTGCTCGCGTACCCGGTCGGGGCGCCGTTGTAGTCGACCTGGGCACCGGTGACGGCCTTGCCGGAGCTGTCGGTGAAGGCGTAGCCGGCCAGGTTGCCGGTCAGTCCGACCTTCAGCTGGTCCATCTCGTGCAGGAGACGGGCCTTCTGCTGCTCGGGCGTGCCGTTGGCGGGCGAGCCGTTCGGGTCGGTGTACAGGCCGGAGGCGAAGCCCTGCTGCGGCGCGGAACCGAGCATGAAGTTGCCGCCACGGGCGGCGTCGCGCATCCGGTCGTCGAAGGTCGCGATGCCGGTGCCGGCCATGTTGGCCTGGGTGGCCTGGACGAACCGGGCGTCGTTGGCGACGGTGCCGAAGTTCCAGCCCTCGCCGTACAGGAAGACGTTCCTCCCGTCGACGCCGTCCGAGTCCGGCGTCATCTTCCGCAGCGCGGCCTGCACGTCGAGCATGGTGGACTTCGGGTCGAGGCCCATCAGGTCGAAGCGGAAGCCGTCGACGCGGTACTCGCGTGCCCACAGCGTGACCGAGTCGACGACGAGCCGGTTCATCATGGCGTGCTCGGGCGCGGTGTCCGAACAGCAACTGTCCGTCGTCACCTTGCCGTTGGCATCCAGCCGCTGGTAGTAGCCGGGCACCACCTTGTCCAGCACCGAGTTCTCGTCCTGGCCGCTGGCGGCGGTGTGGTTGAAGACGACGTCCAGCACGACGCGCAGCCCGGCCTCGTGCATGGCCTGCACCATCTGCCGGAACTGCACGGTACGGGCGGTCCCGTTCGGATCCGTGGCGTACGTGCCCTCCGGCACGTTGTAGTGCAGCGGGTCGTACCCCCAGTTGTACGCGTCGTCCGCGGCGACGGCGGCCACGCACTCCTGCTGCTTCGGGCCGTCCGGCGGAAGGGACTTGAGGTCGCAGGGCGGCAGCTTCTGCCCGGCCCTGTCCTTCGGGATGGACGCGATGTCGAAGGTCGGCAGCAGGTGGATCGTGGTCACGCCGGCCTTGGCGAGGTCCCGAAGGTGCTGCATCCCGGCCGAGCCGGACTCGGTGAACGCCAGGTAGGTGCCGCGCTCGGCGGCGGGGACGGTGGCGTCCTCGACCGAGAAGTCGCGGACGTGCAGTTCCTGGATCCGCTGCTTCGCCGGCGGGACGGCCGCCGGGACGTTCTGGTCCTCCCAGCCCTTGGGCTTGAGCTCCTTGGCGTCGAGGTTCGCCACCAGGCTGCGCCTGGAATCGGCGGACAGCGCGACCGAGTACGGGTCGGTGACGGTGTTGACGACGGTCCGCTGCACCGAGGGCGCCCAGACCTTCACCTGGTACACGTAGTACTTGCCGTCCAACTCGGCCTTGTCACGGACGACTTCCCACACGCCGGTCTCGTCGTCCAGCTTCATCGGCAGCGTCTTCGGAATGCCCCCGGCGGCGCTGTCGAAGACCTGGACGGACATCTCCTGCGCGGTCGGCGCCCACACGGACAGCGCGACCTTGCCGTCGTAGTACGCCGGGCCGAAGTCGACCCGGCCGGTCTTCCCGGCGTACAAGTCGTCCAGCACGCCCGGGATCTGCACCCCGGTCGCGGCCAGGGCGGCGCCGCTCGGCAGGTGTTCGGTGAACAGCAGCTGGCTGCGCAGCGCGGCGGGCACGCGCGCGGCGTCCCGGGCGTCCACGGTGAAGGCCCGGTAGCCCGCCAGATGCGGGAACCTGGCCTTCTGCGCGTCGGTCAGCCCGCCCTGGACGGGGGCGAGCCGGATCCACTTGCCCGGCTCGGTCAGCACGCCCTTGTCGGCGCGGATGCCGCCCGCGGGGTCGTAGACGAGCTGGGCGCTGGTGCCGCCGGCGAGCGCCGCGTCGGCAGCGCCGTAGTTCGCGGGGACGACGACGGTCTTCGCGTCGATCCACTGGGCCTTGGCGGTGCCGGGGTCCAACTGCGAGGAGGCGGCCGCGTTCTGCGGCAGCAGGTAGCCCTCGCGGCCGCCGAGGATCCACACCTCCCGGCCGTTGACCGAGAAGTCCAGCGACTGGTCGCCCGGCAGGTCCTTGTCGTTGCCGTTGTGGAGGATGTAGCTGAGGCTGGTCGCCCCGGGGGCGAGCGGTACCTCGAAGACGTCTCCGAAGGCGTCGCGGCGCACCGGCATCAGCGGCTTGCCCCAGTCGGTGGGGTTCGCGGCACCGGTCCAGTCGTGCAGGCCCCAGCCGTCGTAGTCGCCGTCGGCCCGGTTGTAGTGGATGACGGCGGTGCCGGCCGGCGGCGTGCCCGTCGGTCCGGGATCGGTGGTGCGCACGGCCGGGTCGCCCTGCTTGACCCAGACCTCGCCGGTGCTGCCGAGGTCGACGTGCCGGTCGGCGTCGACGTCCTTGACACCGTCCTTCTCGACGATGAACCCGACGTCCGAGGCGCCCGGCTTGAGCCGCACGTACGCGAAGGCACCGTACGCGTCCCGGCCGGTGAAGCCGTGCCCGGCCGGCCACTGGGTCGATTCGCCGTCCGCGAGGTCGCCCCAGGCGTAGAGGTTCCAGCCGTCGTAGTTCCCGTCCGGCCGGTTGTAGTGCACGACGGCGTACGGGCGCGCGGTGGCCGTCGGCACGGGCTTGGGGGCCGGGGTGCCGGTGGTGAAGCTCGCGGTGGCGGAGCGCAGGTGGCCGCTGGAGTCCTGCACGACCGCCTTGTAGCGGACGACCGTGCCGGGGGCGACGGCGCTCAGGTCCTGGGTGACGGCGTACTTCCCGGTGTCGGCGGTGCCGAGCGTCTGCCAGGGCCCGCTGCCGACCTGCGCGGCGAACGTCACGCGGTCGAAGCCGCCGTCCGTCCTCGCCCCGATCGTCACGAGCCCGGTCGAGCCGTCCGCGGGCGGCTGCACCGAGATCTGCGGCGCGGCGGCGACCGGCGCGAGCCTGGCGCCCGCCTTGTAGACGACGGAGGACAGCGCCGGCACGGTGACGGTCACCTTGCGGTCGGCGCCGCTGGTCGCCCGCTCCCCCGCGGACGGGTAGATCCGGTCGAAGGCCATCCCGGCGGAGAACGTGTCCAGGGTGACGGTCTTCGCCTCGGTGGCGTTGTTGACCGCCACCAGGTACTCGACCTGCTGCCCGGCGTCGATCCGGGAGAACGCGTACACGCCCGCGCCGTCGGCGGCGTACCGCTCGATCTGGGCGCCGTCGGCGAGCGCCGGGTTGTCGCGGCGCAGCTGGGCGAGGCCCGCGATGCCCCGGTAGAGCTCGCCGCCCTGCCCGTACCGGTCGGCCGCTCCCGGCGCGCCGCCGAGCACGCGGTCGGCGTTGTAGGACGCCGTCCGCGAGGCGAACACGTCCTGCCGGGCGTCCTTGTCGCCGCCCGCGCCGGTGAAGCCCTGCTCGTCGCCGTAGTAGACGACGGGCTGCCCGCGGGTGAGGAACTGCAGCTCGTTGCCGAGCCGGTCCTTCTTCAGCAGGGTGGCGTCGTCGGCGCCCGGGTTGTCGGCGAGGAGGAAGGAGCCGAAGCGGCCCATGTCGTGGTTGCCGAGGAAGGTCGGCAGCTCGTACGCGTCGGTGTCGGCGCTGGTGTAGCGGTAGTCCTGGCCGTAGACGTCGGCGAGGTTCTTCGCCGAGCCGCCCTGCGAGACGTACGAGCGCGCGGCGCCCTGGAACGGGAAGTCGAGCGTGGCCTGGAGCCTGCCCTTGGTGACGTACGGCGAGGTGACCGCCGGGTCGCCGGAGTAGACCTCGCCGAACATGAAGAACTTCTTGTTGCCCTGCTTGGCGGCGAAGTCCTTGAGCGCCGGCGCCCACTGCTGCCAGAAGGCCATGTTGACGTGCTTGACGGTATCGATCCGGAAGCCGTCCACGCCGGCGTCCTTCACCCACTGCTCGTAGACCTTCTCGAAGCCCTTCACCACGCGGGGGTTCTGGGTGTCGAGGTCGTCGAGCCCGCTGAAGTCGCCCTCGGTCGCGGACTCGCCGACGAAGGTCGAGTCGCCGCGGTTGTGGTACAGCGAAGGGTCGTTGAGCCAGGACGGGGTCTTGGCGGTCGCGTCGGCGGGGGTGCGGAAGACCGGGGTGTAGGGGAAGGAGTCCTTGGTGATCTTCGGCCAGGGTGCTCCGCCGTCGGCCACGGCCGTCTCGTCGACCGGATTGCCGTCGGCGTCGAGCGTCGGGTAGGCGCCGGTCGAGCGGTAGGCGTGCTGCTGCTCCGCGTCGTCGATGACGTCGGCGGTGTGGTTGGTGATGACGTCGAAGAAGACCTTGATGCCGCGGGCGTGCGCCTTGGCTATCAGCTCCCTGAGCTGGTCGTTGGTGCCGAAGTGCGGGTCGACCTGGGTGAAGTCGGTGATCCAGTAGCCGTGGTACCCGGCCGAGGCGTCGGCACCGGTGCCCTGCACGGGCTTGTTCTTGAAGATCGGCGCCATCCAGATCGCGGTGGTGCCGAGGTTCTGGATGTAGTCGAGCTTCTGGATCAGGCCGGCCAGGTCGCCGCCGTGGTAGAAGCCCTTGTCGGCGGGGTCGAAGCCGTTGTCCAGCCGCCCGCCGGTGATGCCGCCGGTGTCGTTGGCGCTGTCACCGTTGGCGAAGCGGTCCGGCAGGACGAAGTAGAACTGCTCGCGGGTGAGGTCGTGCCGCCCGGCGGTGGCCGCCAGCGCGGCGTCCGACGGCGGGGCGGGTGGGGCGGCGGCCATGGCCGCGGGGGCGCCGCCGAGGGTGGCGGCGGTCAGTGCGGAGGCGAGCAGGACGGCCGTGCGGCCGGGTCTGCGTCGTGGGGTGCTCCGCCGGGGGCTGAGCGGCGTATCGGCCACTGAGGGCTCCCTTAGGGGAAGGGGCGGTCGAGTTCCCTGGAAGCTAGCGGCCTGCAATATGTTTCAGCAAGATGCAGAAACGGTTTCGTGCGGGGAAAATGCAGCGCCCGGCCGGTCCGCGAACCCTCCGGGCACCCCGATTGCGCGCCCCGCACCGGTCGGCGCGACAATGGGACGTATGCCCGTCCCACCGGTAAGCACCAGACCCGACCTCACCCCCTACCCCGGTGGGAGTCGCCCCCTAACCCTCAAGGGGGACAGCCGGTGAAGAATCCACTTCCAGAGGATGAGCGGACGGCTACGGGACGTCTGGCAGACTTCTCGTCCATGGGGGAACCGACCGAGATCCAGCAAGCCGGCGCGCGGCGCGCCGACCAGGCGCACGGTGGTGGTTCCGGAGCACGCCCGGCCCCGGCCGGCGGCCCCGACGGAGCCACCCACGCCGCCCGCTCGCGCACCGCGGCCCTGCGCGACCGCGTCCGCGACCAGCGCCGCTCCCCGGCCCGGCCGCGGATCTGGTTCGAACTCGCCCTGATCGGCATCAGCTACTGGCTGTACTCGATCGTCCGGAACGCCGTTCCGGAGCAGGAGGCGATAGCCCAGAAGCACGCCCGCTGGATCTGGGACCTGGAGCAGAACCTCGGCATCGCGGTCGAGCGCTCCGTCAACCACGCCGCGGACGGCGTCGGGTGGCTCATCACGGGGATGAACTACTACTACGCGACGCTGCACTTCATCATCACGATCGGCGTGCTGGTCTGGCTCTACCGCAGCCACCCCGGCCGCTACGTCGCCGCCCGCACGGTGCTCTTCGTCACCACCGGGATCGCCCTCGTCGGCTTCTACTTCTTCCCGCTGGCCCCGCCGCGGCTGATGACCGACGGCGGCTTCATCGACACGGTGAAGACCCACGGCACCTGGGGCTCGTTCGCCTCCGGGCCCGCCGCGCACGTCTCCAACCTGTACGCGGCGATGCCCTCGATGCACATCGGCTGGTCGATGTGGTGCGGTCTGGCGATCTTCTTCCTGGCCCGCCGGACGTGGGTCCGGGTGCTCGGCCTGATGTACCCGCTGGCCACACTGGTGGTCATCATCTCGACCGCCAACCACTTCTGGATGGACGCCGTCGGCGGCGAGATCTGCCTGACGGTGGGCTTCCTCACCGCCCGCTGGATCTACCACGAGTGGGTCTACAAGCTGCCGCGGGTGCCCGCCCGGGAGACGGCGGAGGAGCCGATCACCGTCCCCGAGCAGTGGAGCGAGCCGGCCGTCGGCAGCGGCCGCCGCTAGACCGCGAAGAGACGCACGGAGGGGCCCCGCGAGGGCCCCTCCCACGTTTCCGGCCCATCCGGCTCAGCCGTAGAACAGCCGCTCCACGACCGCCCGAGCCCGCCTGGTCGTCCGCCGGTAGTCGTCCACCAGCTCCCCGCTGTGCCCGGCGCCGTATCCGAGGTAGCGCGCCACCCCGGACAGCTCCCTGGCCTCCCCCGGGAAGCTGTCCCCCGGCCGGCCGCGCACCAGCATCACCGCCGCACGCACCCGGGAGGCCAGTACCCAGGCCGCGTCCAGCACGGCCGCGTCCTCCTCGCCGATCAGCCCCGCCCCGGCCGCCGCGGCCAGCGCCGCGCGGGTCCGGGTGGTACGCAGCCCGGGCAGCTCGTGCCCGTGCCGCATCTGGAACAGCTGCACGGTCCACTCGACGTCCGCCAGCCCGCCGCGGCCGATCTTGGTGTGCGTGGTCGGATCGGCGCCGCGCGGCAGCCGCTCGGCCTCGATCCGGGCCTTGATCCGGCGGATCTCCAGGAGGTCCCGCTCCGGCACCCCGCTGCCGGGGTAGCGCAGCGGGTCGATCAGCCGGCGGAACCGCGCGCCGAGTTCCTCGTCCCCGGCCACCGGCTCGGCGCGCAGCAGCGCCTGGCTCTCCCACGCGTGCGACCAGCGGCGGTAGTACGCCGCGTACGAGGCGAGGGTGCGCACCAGCGGGCCGCTGCGCCCCTCGGGCCGCAGGTCCGCGTCGACCAGCAGCGGGGGCTCGGTGGACGGCGCCCCGAGCAGCGTGCGCAGCTCGTTGCAGACCGCCTGGGCGGCCTTGGCGGCGTCCTGGTCCAGCGAGCCGAGCAGGGGCTCGTGGACGAAGAGCACGTCCGCGTCCGACCCGTAGCCCAGTTCGTGGCCTCCGAACCGGCCCATCGCGATGACGGCGATCCGGGTGGGCAGGTCCCCGTGCTCGGCCTCCCAGCCGGCCACGCAGGCCCGCAGCGCGCCCTGCAGGGTGGCGGCGTTGAGCGCGGTGAGCGCCTCGCCCGCGCTGTCCAGGGCCTCGGCGGGGTCGTCGCCGAGGCGGCCGAGGACGTCCGCGGCGGCCGTGCGGAACAGCTCGCGGCGCCGCACCGAACGGGCGGCGGCGACGGCCGCGGCGGTGCTCCCGGCGCGACCGACGGCGGCCAGTACCTCCTGCTCCAGGGTGGCCCGGCGGCGCGGTTCCAGACCCTGCGGATCGCCCAGCATGGCCACCGCCTCGGGCGCGCGCAGCAGCAGGTCGGGGGCGAGCCGCCCGGCCGACAGCACCCGGGCCAGGTGCTCGGCGGCGGCGCTCTCGTCGCGCAGCAGGCGCAGGTACCAGGGGGTGCGACCGAGCGCGTCGGAGACCTGGCGGAAGTTGAGCAGTCCGGCGTCCGGGTCGGCCGAGTCGGCGAACCAGCCGAGCATCACCGGCAGCAGCGTGCGCTGGATCGCCGCCTTGCGGCTGACCCCGGAGGCGAGCGCGGTGAGGTGGCGCAGCGCGGCGGCCGGGTCGGCGTAGCCGAGCGCCTCCAGCCTGGCCCGGGCCGCGTCCGGGGTCAACCCGGCCGCGCCGGGCGGCAGTTCGGCGACGGCGTCGAGCAGCGGGCGGTAGAACAGCTTCTCGTGCAGCCGCCGGACCTCGACGGCGTGCCGCTTCCACTCGCGCTGCAGTGCGGCGACCGGGTCGGCCCGGGTGTCGCCGTTGATCAGCCCGGCGAGCGAGCGGGCCAGCCGGCGCAGGTCCTCCTCACCGGTCGGCATGAGGTGGGTGCGGCGCAGCCGGTGCAGCTGGATGCGGTGCTCCAGCGAGCGCAGGAAGCGGTAGGCGGTGTCCAGCGAGGCGGCGTCGGCCCGGCCGACGTACCCGCCGCGGGAGAGCGCGGCCAGCGCCTCCAGAGTGTTGCCGCTGCGCAGCGCCGGGTCGGTGCGGCCGTGCACGAGCTGGAGCAGCTGGACGGAGAACTCGATGTCGCGCAGCCCGCCGGGGCCGAGTTTGAGCTGGCGGTCGACCTCGGTCACGGGGATGGAGTCGACCACCCGGCGGCGCATCTGCTGCACGTCCGCGACGAAGTTCTCCCGGGTGGCGGCCTGCCACACCAACGGCGCCAGCGCGTCCACGTACGCGGCGCCGAGCTCGGCGTCGCCGGCCACCGGGCGGGCCTTGAGCAGCGCCTGGAACTCCCAGGTCTTGGCCCAGCGCTGGTAGTACGCGACGTGGCTGGCCAGGGTGCGCACCAGCGGGCCGTTGCGGCCCTCGGGGCGGAGGTTGGCGTCCACCGGCCAGATGGTGCCCTCGCCGGTGGTGTCCGCGCAGAGCCGGGTGAGCGCGGCGGCCAGCCGGGTGGCGGCCTTGACGGCCTCGTGCTCGTCGACGCCCTCTCGCGGTTCGGCCACGTAGATGACGTCCACGTCGGAGACGTAGTTGAGCTCGCGCCCGCCGCACTTGCCCATGCCGATCACGGCGAGCCGGCAGGCCGCGGCGGCCCGCGGGTCCTGCTCGGCGGCGAGGTCGAGGGCGGTCTGCAGGGTGGCGCCGGCGAGGTCGGCGAGCTCGGCGGCGGTCTGGGCGAGGTCGGTGGTGCCGGACAGGTCGCGGGCGGCGATCGCGAGCAGGCAGCGGCGGTAGGCGACGCGCAGCGCGTCGGCCGGGCTGCGGGCCCCGCCCGTGCGGACGCCCTCGGCGAGGGCCCGCCGGAAGTCCTCCGGGCCGGGGTGCATGTCCCGCAGCTCGAAGGTGACCAGGGCGTGCCAGTCGTGCGGGTGCCGGGCGAGGTGGTCGCCGAGCGCGGTGGAGGCCCCGAGGACGCCGAGCAGGCGGTCGCGCAGCGGCTTGGAGGTGGTCAGGGTGTCGCGCAGGGTGTGCCGGTCGGCCTCGTCGGCGGCCTCCAGCAGCCGGGCGAGGCCCAGCAGGGCGAGGTCGGGGTCGGCGGTGGCTCCGAGCGCGTCCAGCAGGACGGGGTCGTCGGCCAGGCCCTCCAGGCCGGGCCCCGCAAGCAGCCGGACCGCCCGCGCGGGATCGGTGAACCCGCGCCGCACCAGCCGGATCTCCGGCCGGCTGACCCGGCTCCCGGCTCGCTGTCCCTCCTCCGCCATCGCCATCGTCATCGCCCTCCCGGCCCGCCCGGTCGCCCGCGCGAGTGCGCGGTCCCTGAACCTACCTTCCCAGGAGCCGGTCCACCCGCGCCACGGGGGCCGTGGCGCGGGTGCGGTCAGGTGTCAGGCCCGCTCCTGCGTCCGGTTCACCAGGTGCCAGAGCAGCGCCGCCAGCAGGACCGAACCGCTCGCGGCCGTGCCGGTCACGACCAGGGAGTCGCGGTTCAGCAGACTGCCGGAAACCGTGCCGACAAGGCCCGCGCCGACACCCGCGAGGGTGAGGCCGAGCCGCCTTCGCTCCGACATCCGGGTGATGACGACCTGCCGCCCCTGACGACCGGTCCAGGAGGTCAGGTGCCGGCCCAGCACCCATTCCCGGAACATCACCCAAAGGGAAAGCACGGTTCCCATGGTGCCCACCGCGAGATATGCCGGATAGCAGGTGAGAGTCCGCCGGATGCCGATCTGCAGGGCGGCCGTCCCGAAGGTCACGGCGACCATCATCAGGAACCAGACGCCCATCCACCGAAAAGCGTCGAAATGGGTGAACCTGGTGGCCAGCTGGTAGAGCAGCGAAAGATATCCGATGGCCATCAGGGCACTGTCCACGAGCATGGCACCGAATACCCGAGCGAATCCCCAGCTGCGGAGGAAAAGCCCGCGGTGCTTGTACAGCGCCTGCGCCCAGCCGGCAGCCCAGCGGTGGCTCTGCGCCCAGTAGACGGACCAGCTGCCCGGGTCGCGCACGCACACGTAGGCGCCCGCCACGAAGCCCGCCTTCCACCCCGCGCGGTTCATCTTGAGCGCGAGTTCGACGTCCTCGCAGAGACTGTCGGTGGACCAGCCGCCGACCGCCCGGACCGCCTCCGTGCGATACACACCCGCACAGCCGGACAGCACGGCGACCCAGCCGTGCCACGACTCCACCGTCCGGGACATCCGGTGCGCCGCCGCCCACTCGATCATGCGGGAGCGCTGGAACACGCCCTTCACGCTGTGCGGCGTGACGGACATGCAGACACCGCCGTAGCCCTTGGCGTTCATCCGCTCCAGGCACGTCTCCAGGGTCCGCTCGGAGGCGAAGTAGCCGTCTCCGTCGAGCAGGGCCACGAACTCGGTGGTCACCTCCGCGAGCGCGAGGTTGAGCACCTCCGCCTTGCTCCCCCGGTCGACCTCCAACACCTCGGCGCCGCACCGTCCGGCGATCGCCGCCGTGTCGTCGGTGCAGGAGTCCGCGATGACCAGCACGGTGCGCGGCGCCACCGTCTGATCGAAGGCGGACCTCACCGCGTCAGCGATGAAGTCCGCCTCGTTGTGCGCCGGGATCAGCACGGTCAGCGACTCGGTCACCGCCGGGCGAACCACTTCACGGCCGCACCGATCGCGGCGGCAGCACCGCCGGTCGCCAGCAGCGCCAGCGAGGCGACACCGGTATGAGCGAGTCCGTACATGGATATTCCTCACTGCTGGTCCGAACCCTTGCGGTGAATTCACCCGCGAATTCAAAGGGAATTAACGAGCATTGGGCCACCGCCATAAAACCCGCATGATTTCTACCACGGCCCGGACCTATCCACACCATTAACACACCAATCCGCGGCGGGCGAGCGGGGGCGGGCACGGGGAATTCATCCAGACGGCTCCACCCGCTGCGCGGGCCGATCGCCCGGCGGGGATCCTTGCGCCATGGCCCTCCGAATACTGATGGCGACGGCGGTGACGGTCGTCGCGACGTGCACCGCCACCCCGTCATCGGCTGCCCCCCTCCCCCCGCCGGCGCGGGACACCACGGTGCTGCTGGAACGGTTCGGCACCCTCGACGTCGGACCGGGCCGGGCCTGGGGCTGGAAAACTGCCGCGTATGCCAACTGCACCGACAATCCGAACAGTTGGAAACTCGATCGACTGACCACCGACGCGCTGAGCACCGCCTCCGGGCACCTGACCATCACCGCCACCTCTCCCGACGACGGCTCCTGGAGCACCGGCCTGCTGACCACCGGCGACTCCTGCGACTCCGGCGGCAGCGGGTTCCAGCTCCGCACCGGCGACCTGGTGACGGTGCACGTCCGGCTGCCCGCCGCGGACACCGGCGCCTGGCCCTGCCTGTGGACCTGGCAGGACGGCGGTCACGAGCTCGACCTGTTCGAGTGGTACGCCGACCACCCGGACCGGATCGAGTTCGTCAATCACGTGCGCCCGAGCAGCACCGTCTACTCCGGCCCGGACATCGGCCCCGAACGCTGGGTGTACGTGGCGGTCAGGCTCGGTGCCGACAGCGACACCTGGTACGTCGGGCCGTCCCCTGACCGGCTGACCGCGGTCTGGTCCGACGGGACCGGCGTCGGACCGGACTTCTCCGCCTACCTGATCCTCAACCTCTCGATCGGCGACGGGACCTTCCACTCCCCGCCGTCCGGCACCGACACGGTCACCATGGAGACCGACCTGATGCGGGTCGACCGTCCCCCGCAGGGGCGCTGACCGTGCGGTCCGGCCGGGGTCCCCTCAGCGCAACTCCGCCGGCAGCACCCGCCCGGGTGTCATCGCCTCCTCCCGGACCAGGCTCCCCCAGACCACCAGACGGTAGAGCGAGGTGTAGGCCGGCGTGCAGGTCGTCAGGGTGATGTAGCGCCCCGGCGAGGTGTAGGGCGAGCCGACGGGAACCGGCGCGATCACGCCCACGTCGTCCGGGGAGGTCTCCGGCAGTACGCCGTCGACCCGGTAGACGTACCAGCGGGTCCTGGTCTCGACGACCACGGCGTCGCCAGGACCCACCCGGTCCAGATCGTGGAACTTGGCACCGTGGCCGTCCCGGTGCGCCGCCAGCGCGAAGTTCCCCTCGCCCTCCCACGGCGGTACCGAGCGGTGCGGCACGGTGTACGCGCCGGCCACGCCCTCCGCCAGGGTCTCGTCGTCCGTACCGAGCCTGATCAGCACCTGGTAGTCCCGGCCGAGGGCCGGCACGTGCAGGAAACCGAGATCGCCGTGGTCCGGCGCCGGCTCGGGCCCGGGTGCCGGTGTGGCGAGCGGGGACGCGGCGACCGCCCAGTCGCCACGCAGCCGGGCCGCGGCACCGTCCGCCTCCCGGTTCGCCACCAGGTCGGTCCACCAGACCGAGTACGCCGCGAACAGCACCACCACCACGCCCAGGGTCAGCAGCAGGTCGCCCAGCCCTCGGACCACCGCCCGCACCACCGCACCGACGTTCCGCCGCTCCGCCACCCCGGCCCTCCTTCACGCCGCCGGCCCGACCATCGCGGTCACTCCAGCGGCCCCGCCCGGCCACCGCAAGCCGACACACGCCCGCGCGGCGGGACCGGCCCGTATGCAGTAACCCGCCGCGCACCGGAACGTGCGAAGGCCCGCCCGGCGGTGGGTCGCCGGGCGGGCCTGGGGGCCGGTTCAGAGCACCTGGAGGTTCTTCCGGAGCTCGAAGGGGGTGACCTCGGAGCGGTACTCCTCCCACTCCTGGCGCTTGTTGCGCAGGAACTGATGTCGCCGCAGGACGCGATCGATCAGCCGCCGATCACCGGCTTCGGGGCGGTCGTTGGTCGGTGTTGTCGGTCGCCGTTGGCTGGCCCGGGACGGCCCACAGACGGCCCGAGTGAGGCCCCGAGATCAGGTGCCAGAAGGATCGCGCAGAACAACGGGTAGGCAACGGGTGGCATTTGGGGAGAACCACCTCGTTGAGCCGGTGCAGAATACCGACCATGCCGCCCAGGAGGAGACCGCGCCGGTCGTATCGCCCGCTAACAGCGCAGTGCGGGCGTCCGACCATGAAAGGCACCCCTTGCTTGCTTCGGGAGTTGCCTGGGCTAGGCGGTGGGTGCAGGCATCACAACACCGAGGAGGACCGAAGGACGGCAGCAACCGCCGCGCGCGACGAGGCGCGGCGCGCAGCACAGCGGCGAGAGGCAGCCCGGAAGCATGACCAGGCGGTCAGGCAGTGGGTCCTTGCCGGGATATCCGCACTGATGCTGTTCGCCATAGGCTCGTGTGGTTGGAAAACCTGGCAGGAGCACTCTCAGGAGGGCGCATGCAAGCCGCATCGTGAGGAGGCCCTGCGGCTTGATCAAGAAACGGCGAAGGTCCACATACCGCTGGTGTTGCCGATGGACCCTGCGGTCGAGCGTCTGTCCATCTGGCAGCCGGAGATCGACCTCTCGCTGCCGGATCAAGGAGCATCCGAGGCCGCAGTCGCTGAGGCGTACCGGGTCAAGCGGGCGCGTGCCGGGAAGGCCGCCCAGGTCGTGATGGATCACAAGGACTGCTTCGACAAGCACGTCATCAGCCGCGCCGCCGATGTCGAGAAGTCCCCTGCGCGTGTCTCACGCGTGGACATGCCTCAAGCAGCGACATGCGCCGACGGCTGGCCCTCCGGGGCGATTGGCAAGCGCGGCGCCTGCTCACATCACGGCGGGGTCGCACACGGAGCCCCATGGGCAACCCTGAACTTCTAGGCCGTTCCTTCTCTGACCTGTGCCGAAACCATCAGCAGGGCCGTTGCTCCCGCATACCTCACAGGTTCCTACGCCCACCTGTCCGGTAGGGCTGAAACACCCCGGGGTGTTACCCTCCAAGGCTCCCGGACAGCAACCTCTGAGCTGTCCGGCCCCCTGTCCGGCAAATCCTCACAGCTCAGCGCACCTCACAGGACACCCGGACAGCCCGGACACTTGCCTGTGCTCCGGCTGTCCCAGCGCCCTGAGGCAGGTACTCGAAGGCCGGGGACGGGTAGCGATTCGCTACCCGTCCCCGGCCCCTTTTGCGTTTCAGCTCACGGATGACCGGGCTATCCGTCTGCACTCCTGCGGCCCGGAGCCATAGACGGTCAGCGCACAGGCTGGCAACCGTCCCCTGCGATCGTTCATCCTGACTAGGTATCTGCCTCAACAAGGGAGTGGCTAGTGCCTGAGCGGAGCCCCCGCGGTACCTACCTGCGGATCGCGGACGCGATCGAGAGCGAGATCAGTGGAGACTCCACCGTGACGTCGCTTCCCTCCGAAGCCCGGCTGATGGAGACGCATGGTGTCGGGCGCACCACGGTACGCCGGGCCCTTGACTCCCTCGCGGCCAAGGGCCTCATCAAGTCGCGCCCCGGAGCCGGATGGATCGTCGTGGGCGCCGAGCCCAAGGTTCCCGTACTCGACCAGCTCACCGCCCTGGCCCGAACCCTCGACGTCGGTGCCGACTTTCCCTCGGAGAAGGAACTCACCGAGACAACCGGCGCCGCGAGAGGCACCGTTCGGCGAGCCCTCGCGCAATTGGAAGGGGCCGGCGTCCTCGAAGTGCGCCATGGAAAGGGTCGACGCGTCCGCGCCCTTCCTGTTGATCATTCCTGACCACAATCACCAAGGAGCAGATACAACCGTGTGGGCCTACGAGCTTGCCGAGTCCCTTCTGTCCACCGATCTGCCGCGCCGCTGGTCCCACTCCAAGGGAGTGGCCTATAAGGCGCGCAGCCTCGCCGGCATTCTCGGTCCGGATGCCGAACTGCTGGAGTCCGCTGCGGTCCTGCACGATGTCGGCTACTCGCCGCGGATCGCAGACACCGGCTTCCACCCGCTCGACGGAGCGCGGTTCCTGCGCGCGGAAAACGTGGACGAGCGAGTCGTTCGGCTGGTCGCCCACCACTCGTGCGCGCTGCTCGAAGCGGAGGAACGCGGACTCCGGCGAGAGCTGGAGGAGGAGTTCCCACTAGAGGAGCCGCACCTGGTGGACGCGCTGATCTACTGCGACATGACCACCACGCCAGACGGCACGCCAACGGCGACGCCCGACCGGATCGCGGAGATCGTGGGGCGGTACGGCCCTGACAGCGTCGTCGGCCGATTCATCCGCCGTGCCGAGCCGGAGATCGACGCGGCTGCGCGCCGGGTCGAAGGCCGATTGCTCCAGGCCCGCGCCACCGCCTAGCCGATGTACGGCTGCACTCGGGCAGTCTCCAAGCCGTGCCTGATCCGCAGTCGCATGGACGGGTGAATGTCCAGGTCGTCGAGGTCCGCCGGGTCCACCCAGCGGACCTCCTTCGACTCCGAGCTCGTCCGCAGGTCACCGCCGACAGGCCGAGCCTTGAAGCAGATGGAGAACTGCTGCCGAACCTCGCCGTCGTCGTACGCCATGACGTGCCCGGGGTCCGTGTACAGGCCGACGACGGAGTCGACCGCGACGTCGATTCCCGTCTCCTCGCGCACCTCGCGGACCACCGTGTCTGCCACGGATTCCCCGATGTCGTGCCCACCTCCGGGAAGGGCCCACAGGTTGTTGTCGGTCTTGTGGATCAGCAACAGCCGTCCCGCGTCGTCCGTCACCACAGCGGTGACCGAGGGCACGACGGAGTTCGCCGGCGGGGCGGCCGGGTCATGGAAGTAGTCGATACGGCTCATGCTGCGGCCTCACTTTCGAGCTGGGGCGAGGTGATGATCCGGGAACTCTCCCAGATGCGTTCGATGCTCGCCGCGTACGTGCTGAACAGCTCTCCACCAGGCACCTGAGAGAGATGCAGGACCGGGGCCAGGTAGGCCCCGACCCCGTAGACGTGCCCATTGACGAGCAGGTCATCGTCGGCGCGGTAGAGGGAGTTGTAGAGCGTCGTCGAGTGGAGCCGGAACTCGACTCCGGGGATCCCGAACAGCGGCGCGTAGTTGGCAAGCGCATTCCGAATCTTGCCTGCCATAGCGGGCCCGATCCCCTCATCCTCACCTCGCTGAGCCACGCCAGGACTGTCGGGATCTCCCAGCATGAGCCGTACGGGCACGCCAGCCTGGGCCTTCTCCCGGATGAGCCGGAAGAACAGCGGGTCCTCCGAGAGCCAGAAGCCGGCGTAGACCACCAGGTCGAAGTGACGTGTCGCCTTCGCGTAGAGGGATGTCCACAACTCCTTTGGCACGACCGCACGGTGCGGGTAGAGCTTCACCAGCTCCGCCCGCCCAGCCTCGGCGGTCGCGCTGCTGGTCTGCTCGTCCGACCACAGCTCCGACAGGTCCCGCTGCAACAGGTTGGCGAGCGCGTATTGGAAGCGCCGGTAGGGCCGCCGTCCATCCTTGGCTTCCACCCACCGCTCCACCGTCCGAGGGCTTGTTCCCAGCCGCTCGGCAATCTGCTCAAGCGTCAACTTGCTCGCGAGGATCGCCCCTCGAAGCCTCTCATTGGCCATCTCGCCCTCCCCTGGACGACGTTGCGGCGCTTGGACGATCTGGGACGACTTGACCGTAGCGAAGTCGGACCGTAGCCGTCCAGATGCGCCGTGTTCCGACGGGACTGGAGCGCCGAATCTAGTGATGCGCGGTCGGGAATCTCCGACCGAACCAAACGAAGGACTTGACGCAGCGTCGGCTTATCGGCATCGTAAGAGACATGTTCAACATGTCTCGCATGGCGAGGCGGGCGAACTGACAGCCCTTCTTTGGGCTGCCTGAACTGCACAAACGCATCATCGACAACTCAAGAGAGTGATCCACCACCGCAGTCCATCCGTGACCACACCGGTCGGGGTGAGTGGAGACCAGTCGGCAGAGAAGGGGCGCACGCCCTGACACCTCGGACCGCCCTTAAGACGGCGGCCGTACATGGGACACGCAGCCGACTCAAAAGAACGGCGCGGCGGACATTCGCCGGCGACGACCCCCGGGAGCGATCTCCCCGGGGCGAGCCAGGACCGCGTCCAGACGAGACCAAACCCCTTGCTTCACCAGTGACCACGGTCCCCGACACACCCCGCGCCTCGTGCGGCGGGTGCGTGCCGGGGAGCCGCGGCTGCTCGTGACGTCGAGTGGCCTGGGCCCTCACGAAGCGGGCCGCCGCGCTCCCGGCCAAGGATCGCGTGGCGGCCCCGGGCCCACCACCAACTGAGAAGAGGTGACCCCGTGCGACTGATTGTTGCAGGACAGGAGGCCCATTCGGCCTCGGAATTCGCCGAGCTCGCGCTCGGCGTGGACGCGGAACCGCCCACCGCCGACGGCGACCGCGAGTCGACCGCCGAGCGGGTGGTGCGCCTCGCGGTGGCACGGGATGGACTGCGGGGCCTGGCCCCGGCGCCGGCCCGCACCGCCAGGACGCTCCGCCGCCCGGAGCGCTTCCAGGCGCTGGACTGGAAGGCGGCCGCGTGATGACCCGGATCGTTCGCCGCAGCATCCGCGGCACCACCACCCCCGCCTTCGCCGAGCGCGCCGTCCAGTCGGCCGCCAAGGCCATCGTGATCGCCCTGTCGCCGGACGAGGACCTGTCCGGCGCCGCCTGCACCCGCCCCGGCGTGAACCCGGACTGGTTCTTCCCGGCCGACGAGGACGAGCTCGGCGAGCACCGCGCGAAGCGGATCTGCGCCAACTGCCCGGTGCGCGAGATGTGCCTCGCGCTGGCGCTCAGGCGTCGCGAGCCGTCCGGCATCTTCGGCGGCCTGGACGTGACCGAGCGCAAGGAACTCATCCAGAGCCGGCGCGGCGCGGCGGCCGGCTGGGACGGGAGGGTCGCGTGATGGCCCACTTCAAGCGCTTCGCCTGGGCGGCCGGACTGCTCGCCCTGGCCTTCCCGGCCGCCGCCAAGACCGTCCTCGCCTTCGTCGCCGCGCTCGTCGCGCTGCTGCTGGCCCACCCGGCTGGCGCGTGCGCGGCGGGAGCGGGACTGCTTCTCGCGAGCACCCTGCCCGCCGCGGGCCGCCGCGCCGCCCGCGCCCACCGCCGCCGTCAGGTGCGCGGCCTGATGTCCACGATCCGCTTCGACATCGCCGGAGGAGCCCGATGAGCGTCACCGAGCTGCGGCCCACCGGCCGCACCCGCACCCCGGCAAAGTCGGCGTCGAAAGAGGCCGCCGAGGCCGAGGCCCTGCGCGCCAAGACCGAGGCCGCCAAGGCCGCCGCCGACATCGCCAACCAGCTCAAGGCCGCGAAGGCCGCCGGCGAGATCGCCGAGGGCGAGGCCAGGGCCGAGGAGATCCGGGCACAGGCCGCCGAGCGCCGCGCCGAGGCCGCCCGCAAGCGGGCCGAGGCCGAGGCCGCGCGCGAGAAGGCCCAGCTCTCGGCCGAGCAGTGGCGCAAGTACGCAAAGGCCATCGCAATCACCTGCGTGGTCGTGTCGCTGCCCTTGCAGCTCATGGCGTTCTGGTCGCCCAGCGCGCCGTTCCTGCTCGCCGCCCCGCTCGTCCTCGAAGGCCTCGCGTGGGCACTGCTCAAGGGCGCCGAGGCCGCGATCGACGAAGGCCGCCCGTCCTGGCACTACCGGGCCCTGGCGGGTGCGGTCGCGCTGTTCGCCGCCGCCGTCAACTACCTGCACGGCTCGGCCGAGTTCGGCCTCGGCACCGGACTCGGCGGGGCGTTCTGCTCGCTGGCCGGCCCGATGGTGTGGGACCTGCACGAGCACGGCCGCATCCTCAAGCGCGAGGGCCGCAAGTCCCGCCGCGAACGCCGCGAGGAAGCCCGCAAGCTCGCCGCCGAGGCGATCGAGAAGAAGGCCGCCGAACAGCGCGAGATGGACGAGCGCGACGCCCGCGAGACCATCCGCTCGCAGCAGTGGCCGCCGGTGTGGGAGCGCGCCGTCGCCCTCGCCGCCGCCCTCGGCGAACTCCACCCGAGCGAGCCGACGTGGAAGCGTGCCTGGGACGACGTCGAGGGCACCGCGCTCGGCGACACGGCCACCGTCATCGCCGCCCGCGTGGCCGCCAAGGCCGCCGTGAAGGACGCCGCCAAGGACCCGGCAAACCCGGGCGAAAAGGCGGAAAAGCCGCAGGTCGAATCCCAGGTGACCACCCCCTCCAAGGCCCCCGGCGTGAAGGCCGTGGACGGGCGCCGCAACAACGGCGGCAAGCCCCCCGTGCGCCGCGCCGGCGACACCCTCGCCTTCTCGCCCGTCGCCCGCCGCGCCATGTCCCTCGCCGCCCGCCAGCGCACCGCCCGCTGAACCGCGAGCACCCCGCCGCACTCCGCTCCGGCCGCCCCGCCCGCGCGGCGGCCGGGCGACATCAACCATCGCGTTGCGCAACCGAATTGGTTCCCCGGAGGGACACCATGACCAGCGTCCGCGCCGCCCGCTTCGCCGCCTCCTACGCCCTGCTCCGCGCCGCCGCCGACGTGGCGGACCACTGGATCCAGACGGACCACCAGGGCTCGACCAAGGGCCAGCACGACCACAACGACGGGCAGTCCAGCGCGGCCGGCCGCCGCGCCTGCGCCGCCCACGTCGCCACCTACACCGCGACCCAGGGCGCCGCCCTGCTGGCCGGCACCCGCCTGCTCGGCGTCCGCCTGCGGCCCGGCCCCGTGGCCGGAACCCTGGCTGGGCACCGCCCCGGCTCATGGAGATCTCGTCGCGGCGAAGGCGCT